>NZ_JBYSYZ010000026.1:0-50111 GCF_058783925.1 Pseudomonas sp. FW305-70 | reverse complement strand
GGCGAACTCGACCACGTTGAGGTCGGCGCTGCCGATACGGTAATCGTTGATGACGGTATTCGTGGCATTGCCGACGCGGTAGATGTCGCTGCCCGCGTCACCGCTCAAGTTCACAGCAGCACCGACCAGCGCCGTGCGCACATCGAGGATGTCGTTACCATTGCCGCCGGACGCATAGCCCTGAGCCAACATCAACTGGTCATCGCCATCATCGCCGTTCAACTGATCGAAACTGCCATCCGTGCCGCCTGTCAGCACGTCATTGCCGACACCGCCTCTCAGCGTGTCGTTGCCATTACCACCATCCAACGTGTCGGCTCCGTTGTCGCCAAGCAATGTGTCGTTGCCGTTACCGCCGTTCAGCGTGTCATCACCTTCACCGCCGCTCAACGTGTCATCACCGTCACCGCCGTCGAGCGTATCGGCCTCTGCTTGCCCGTTCAGGATGTCGGCACCGCCGAAGCCGCGCAGGATGTCGCTGTAGGCGGTGCCGTCGAGCACGTTGTTGTCGGCGTCGCCCTCGAACTGATTGACCAGCTGCGCGACCGCGGCGGTGGCTGCGCTCGCCTCCGACTCGACCGTACCACCGCCGTCGGTGTAGCTCGCAACCACGCGCACGTGTTGGCCGAGTAAGGCGTTGCTCAGCACCAGTGTATTACTGGTGGTGCCGGCGATGTCGGTCCAGTTGCTGCTGCCGTCGGCCGACAACTGCCATTGATACGACACCGTACCCAGGCCGTCGACGTCGGCCAGCGTGTTGCTGGCGGTCAGCGTCTGGGTTTCGGTGGCGTTGCCGCTGATGATGACGTCACCGGCGGGTGCATCATTAACCGCTGCCAGGTTGAGGTTGGCAGAGGTCGCCACGTCGTTGCCGCCGTCGGTAACTACCACGTTGAACGTCACTGCACCATTGCGGTTGGCTGCCGGGGTAAAGGTCCAGCTGCCGTTGCCATGGTCGGTGAGTGTGCCATCGTTCGGACTGACGTTGACGCTCTTCACGCTCGGCGAGTTGCCGATGATGTCGCTGGTGTTGGCCAACAGTTGCGCGGCGCTGAAGGTATAGGCGGAGTCTTCACTGCCATCGGTCAGGGTCACCGGGCCACTCACCAGCGGCGCAGTGGTATCGAGGGTGAATGTGCTGCCGGTGCCGTTGGCGGTGTTGCCAGCCGTGTCGCTGGCCGTTACCGACACACTGATCGGGCCATCGCCCAGGCTGGAAAGATCGGCGCTGCCGTTGACGCCGACGACGCTTTGGCTGCCATCGCTGAAACTGACGGTGGCGCCGGCGTCCGCGTCGAGGCCGGTAACCGTGTAGGCGACCGCCGTTTTCTCGGCGTTGTTGATAAGGGAGTCGGCCAGTGTAACCGTCAGGTCGCCGCCCGTGTCGGCGGTGGTGTCCAGTGTCAGGCTGCCGGCGATGCTGAAGGTAAGGCTATCCACCCCGAAGGTCGCGCCCCCGTCGTGGATCTCCAGCCGCGCGATCGGGTTTCCCGAGGAATTCACGGTCAGCTGGGTATTAGCTGGAGCCCCATCCGGCAACATCGCTTGCCCTACCGGCAAGCCCCCGACGTCGTAAGCAAAGAGGCCGGTATTGGCGGCACCTGAGACATAGGCCGACACCGTTTGGATACTGCCGGTAATGGCCGAGTCGAAGATGAAGATCATCATACCCGTTCCAGCGTAGACAAGATTTACCCCCGACTGAGCAGGCCATGGGGAGAGTGCCTGATTAAGAACAGTTACGTCGCCAGACACGGTGACGCCGAGACTCTGATACTGCGTCGTCAGTTCCGTATTATGTGAAAACTCATCGAAACTCAGGCTGCTGCTCGTCCTGGCCAGACCGCCGGCGCTGTTGCCGGCGACATCGGTGGCGACGATCGATACGCTGATCGGGCCATCGTTCAGACTGGACAGGTCGGCACTGCCGTTGACGCCGAGCACGTGGTTATTGGTCGAGTCGCTGAAGGTGACGGTAGCGTTGGCGTCCGCGTCGAGTCCCGTCACGCTGTAGACGACCGCGGTCTTCTCGGCGTTGTTGATCAGGCTGTCGGCGAGTATGACCCTCAGGTCGTTACCGACATCGGCGCTGGTATCGAGGGTGTAGCTGTGGCCGGTGCCGGCGCTGCTGTTGCCGGCGGCATTGATGGTCTGGACCAGCAAGCTGGTGCCGCTGCCGATCAAGGTGACGCCGCTGGCGCTCCAGTTATGGGTTGCATTATCGGCCACCGCACTCACCCAGGTGGTACCGCCATCGGCGGAAACCTGGATGATCTCGCCGCTGTTCAGGGTGCCGGTGTAAGTGCCGCTCAGGGTCTGGATTTCGATGTTGGTGATGAAGTCGCCAGCGATGCCGCTGTCATCGCTCAGCGCAGTCACCGTGGCCACTGCGGTGGGAGCATTATCAACCGCTGCGAGACTGAGGGTGGCCGAAGTGGCGACCGTCGCGCCAGCACTGTCGGCAATCACAAGCGCAAAATTCACCAGACCGTTGCGATCCAGCGCCGGGGTGAAGGTCCAGCTGCCGTCGGGGTTGGCCGTGATCGTGCCGTCAGCCGGGTCGACGCTGATACTCTGTACGCTCAGACTGTCGCCGGCATCAACGTCGCTGGCATTGGCCAGCAGCTGTGCGGCTGTGATCGTATAAACAGTATCTTCCGTGCCATCCGACAAAGTGACCGGGCCGCTGACCGTTGGCGCATCGTTGACCGGGGTGACATTGACACTCAAGGTATTGGCATTGTTCGAGAACGCCGTGCCGTCGCTGACCTTGAAGCCGATGCTGGCATAGCCGCTGCCATTACCATCGGGGGCCGGCACGAATTGCAGCTTGCCGGCGTCTAGGTCGGCCTTGCTGATGACCTGGTCCTGAACGACTGCGATCCAGGCACTGCCATTGTTGTACTGCAGGCTGCCGAGCGTTGGCAGGCCGGTGATTTTCACCGCTGCAAGCGGGCTGTTTTCCGGGTCGCTGTAGGTGCCGAAGTCGGCGCTGCCCAGGATGACCGGCGTGTCCTCCAGTGTGGCCCGGCTGTCATTGGTTGAGGTCGGGGCAACGTTGACCGGGCTGGTGGCCGCAGCCTTGAGCGTGGCGGTGTTCCAGACGACGTTGTTGTCGAAGCGCACCCGGTCGATCTCGTAATCGGCGCCCATATAAAAATTTTTCACGGTCAGGGTCTGTGAGGTGGCGAGCACGACCATCTGCAGGTCGTTGCCGATGTGCACAAAACGCATGTCACCGCTGTTGAGCCCAACCAGTTGCACCGTATCGACATCGGCGGCGGCACCGCCGCTGTTATCGATAACATCGTTGCCATAGTTGCTGCCATACAGGTAAGTGTCGTTACCACGACGGCCAGCCAGCACGTCATCCCCCGCGCCGCCATCGAGGCGGTTGTTGCCGGTGTTCCCCGTCAGGCGGTTGGCCAGGGTATTGCCGGTGCCGTTGAGGTTACTGCTTCCAGTGAGCTCCAGATTTTCCAGGTTGGCGCCCAGACTGTAGTTTACCGAGGACCGGACGGTATCCGTGCCGTCTCCGGGTTGTTCGGACACCACGTCTGCGGCCTGCGCGACGATGTAAATATCGTTGCCGCTGCCACCTGCCATGCTGTCGTTGCCGCTCCCGCCGTCGAGCAGGTCGTTGCCTGCATCACCCGAGAGGTTGTCATTCCCTGCCCCGCCTTGCAGCGTATCGTCACCATCGCCGCCCTGGATCAGATCGTTACCGCTTCCACCATCGAGGATGTTATTGCCCGTATTGCCATTGAGGGTGTTATCCAGCCCATTGCCGGTGCCATTGATGTTGGCGCTGCCGGTCAGGGTAAGGCGCTCGACATTGCTGCCCAAGTTGTAGTTGATGCTGGCCTGCACCAGATCATCGCCGGCGTTGTTCGCTTCCACCACCACATCGGCGGCGGCATCGACCATGTAGGTGTCATCGCCCACGCCGCCTTCCATACGGTCATTGCCGCTGCCACCATCAAGCGTGTCGTTGCCGCCATTACCCAACAATGTATCGTTGCCACCCAAGCCCAGGAGGATGTCATCACCGGGATTGCCGTTGATCACGTCAGCGCCATTGGTTGGCACGACGGGCGGGTAAAAAAGATTGGCCAGGATATCGCTGGCGCTCCAGCGGCTGCCGTCTGCGAACTGAATTCGGTCGATCGCGTGGTCTGCATCGAGGAAGTGCTGGCTCACGGTGAGGGTTTCACCAGTGGTCAGGACACTGAGCACCAGGTCGCTACCGATCCGGGTCAGGCGGATCTGGTTGGCGTTGAGATTGGTCAACCGAATGGTGTCGACGTCGCTGTTGGCGCCACCGGAATTGTCGATCATATCGAAGCCATAACCCTGACCGAAACGGTAAGTATCGCTGCCGCGTCCGCCTATGAGCAGGTCATTGCCGGTACCACCATCCAAAGTGTCGTTATCACCGTTGCCCAAGAGTGTGTCATTGCCGCCCAGACCATTGAGGGTGTCGGCCGCAGAGCCGCCCGTCAGCGTATTGGCGCTTTCATTACCATTTATGATTGCCATGACCTAACCCCTTATACATCCGAGATTTTTACGGTGTCATGACTTTAGTTCGCAGCCCCCCACTTCTCCCTCATCCGTTTGAATGATCAGACAAACCTTTCGTCTGATAATCGAACCACGCACAAGCCCCTTTCCCGACCACCGGTATTGCAGAAAGCTCGACCATGCGCCATATGAAGACGTAGCGCCCGCAAGTTCGACGGCGCTACGCCAACCGCTAGCAGGGAGGCTTGCCCTTGCCACGACTGGATGAACAGAAGGCCTACGACGAATTGGTCGTCCTTTGTTATGAGTGCGTGCTGGACAACTCCGCCTGGCGGCCACTGCTCGAACGACTGGTCGCGGCCAGCGGGCGACAGCAGGGCTTGTTGCTCTTCACCGATTACCGCAAGAGCGGCACTCACGCCTCCACCACGCTCAACCTGTGCGACCCCGCCGCGATCGACGTCTACAACCGCCACTACTGCAATCTGGATCCGGGCCTTGTCCTCATCCGCTCCCACAAAGTGGGTGACTGGTACAACGACCTCATGGATTTCGGTCCCGAACGCATTCGGCGCGACCCTTATTATCAGGAGTTCTACATCCCCTTCGGGCTGCATAACCTCTCCTGCGTTAAGCTAGAAGAACAGGCCGATGCGGGCATCTACCTGACCGTGCTCAACGAGGTCGGCGCGCCCTTGCCAACCGCCCAACAGCAGGCCTTGCTGCTGCGTGTTAGCCCGCACCTGCTCAAGGCCGCCAAACTGTCCAACAAGGTCAACCGCCTGGAACTGGAGTTGGCCACACGCGACCTGCTGCTGGACCACCATCGCGCCCCGCTCTGGCTGCTGGACGGCGACGGTCATGTACTCTATTGCAACCAAATGGCGGCGCGACACATGGGCCAGAGCACTTTCCCGCTCTATGAACATTTCAATCGCCTGCACAGCAAGAGTCAGGACACCCACCTGCTAGCGCTGATCCGCCGCGCCGCCGGCAAGGACGGTAGGCGCCGCGCCGGCTGGCTGTGCCTCAACCCCACCCAGCCGCAGGAGCTGCTGGTCACGCCGGTCCCGGCCGAAGTGGCTTTCAACCGCCACTTTCAAATACCGTTGGTGCTGCTGGCACTGCTGGAAAACCAGCCACAATCTCAGCTGCTGTCCGAGCTCTTCCAACTCACGCCGGCCGAACAGCGCCTGGCTGAACTACTGGCTCAGGGACTCACTCCGGAAAACTGTGCAGCTCGTTTGAGCGTGTCCATCAACACCGTGCGCACGCAACTGCGCGCTCTGTTTCGCAAAACCGACACTAGCCGCCAGGCCGACCTGGTCAGTCTGATCGGTCGCTTGCACGTCTAGGCATCAGGCCTTGGACCCTCTCCCGTTTACAGGAGAGGGCTTGGACATCGGGATCAAACATTGAGTTGTTCAGAGTCAGGATGAAAATCAGCATGAACATGACAATCCGCAATGAACAAGTCCAAGACATGCAGCGCTAGAAAGCTTGATCCAAAAGCGCCCAGAACCAGCTCCCGCGCCGAAGAAAAAGCCTGTCAAAAAAAGATAGTAGTCACGAAGTCGCGACGAAACTAGAAGCCCCGAAGCCGAGAATCTTCGGGGCTTTGCATTTCTGGTTCTCAACCCCTTCCCCACCCTATCTGCGTGATACTTCTCGTACATAGGCTTGACATGCCGCCAGCGCTATCAGTCCTTGGTCACCGGTGCCGGTGATTCCGATAACTCGTTGAGCATGCGCTGGGTCAAGTCGGGCCGCGTTCCTCCATGAACCACGCCGCCGGCGCCGGTAGCGGCTGGCACTGAACTGCCACTGGCTGAATCCGTGGTATCGAGGAGGCCTGACAACCGCAGATCAGCAGTGGCAAGGCGTTCGCGCAGGCGAGCCTGTTTCGTTTGAGCATCGCTCAGTTCCTTGTAGTGGATTTGTTCACTGGCCGACAGGCGCTGCTCGAGTACCAGCCGCTTGTCCTGATCGGCGCGAATCTGGGTCGCGGCCGCGTTGCTGATGGTAATGAGGTCGTCCTGATGCAGGCCCGCCTGCTCGGCGAGCTGCTTGCCGTAACGCCAGTCCTGCACCTTCCATACGCCGCCAGCCGGGAAACCCCACTTGAGGCCAATGCCGAATAACAACGGTGTCGCGGTCAGAAAGGACACCGCCGGCGGCAGACCCGCTTTGCCCTTGAGGTTGGTCAGGATTGAGTTGCGCCAGATCGACGAAATGTCGAAAGCACTCACGGCACGAACGCGGGCCACATAGGCGCCAGCATAGATACCGACCACGTCGACACTGGTCATCCCGGTGCGCTGCAGCTTGATCCAGTTGCCGTTGTCCTTGCGCCACTCCACGTCATACCCGACCGCGCCGTTCATGCGGCACTCTCATTTAAGTGCTCACATGACAGACCGACTTTCTTAGCTTTGAGCATCATGCACGGTCACCCTCACTCCCGTAGCCACAATCTCGTACTCAGTCTCAGAAATCTTTTTCACGTCACCACCAGATTGCATTTCGAAATGCTTCAGACCCTCATGTCGAACCATGCCGCTTGAAGAGCGCTCAATGGTCTCGTCCTGATAGATGTTAATCACGTAGTCCAAGTTATCCGTGCCAACCCCAACTATTCTCCCAACATATTTATCTGCCATGTTCGAACTCCTTGCGTGAAATCTCAAAGTAGCTGGTACTGAAAGATGAATCCACAGCATTGAACAGTTCACTTCACCATGATGTTGGTCTGCACCTGAGCGTGCCCGTGCAGGAGAGATACGACCAAGCCCTGAGGCAGGCCGGCAGCGGACTACTGACCAGCCCCACGGGTGGGGAATCTAATCTCGGCAATCCGATCTGCAATGTCGGCCAGCTTCTTTACTCCCTGGAAGCCAATGAACACACCGGCGGCTGTCGCAAGGTTCTGAGGTAGCCCGAAGTATTCGAGGACCGGGATCAGCCCAATGGTGATCAGTGTGCAGATCGCCGCCTCGAGCAGTGTCCTGACGACGAGTCCCCCCGCCGTAGATGATCCTGATGCCGGCCATTAGGGCAGAAAGACCAGCAGCATAAAGAGTTGGCGAATGCTGACTCAGCGATGCAAGCACGATGAGCCAGGTTTCTGGTTTGTCTGGCATGTTTGGCATCCGGATGTCCCTCCCTTTCGGGGAGCGAAGTATATCCGGCCCCAGCATCACTCCCAGCTCAGAGCGATGGGTGTGGTGGAGCCGAAAATGAGAAAGCCCCGAGCTAGTCGAGGCTTTTTTATTCCGCCTCCGCTTAAGTAAGCAGAGGCTTAATTGCTAGCTTTAACTGCCTGGGCCGTCGTAAGACGGGGCTGGCCGCGGCCTTTTTGGCTTGACCGGTTGCTGAGGCTTCTCGGGAGGTACTTGGTTCGGAGGGGTTACAGGCAGCTCCGGGCACTTTGGAAGTTTGAGGGCTTCGTCATTTGCCTCGTCGAAGGAATTGTGAGGACCACCTTTCTCATTTCCACTCTGGTCGTAAACATACCACTTACCGTCTTCTTTCTGGCTGATGGTGTAGCCGTTGGCATTTGACACTCAAATCTCCTCATTGGGTGAGGAACTACTAAACAACAAATCAGGGGAATACAAAAGCCCAACGAATGTTGAGGCCTTGAAAAGGTGCGTGATCTTTCCGAGCTGTCCGCCAAAGACCTTCCCAGCGTCGACGCCCCATTGCATCGATCTCGCTGATCCACTCTCGAGCCACCCTGCAAGCATGTGAGGTCAGGGTGCGCGGGCTGCCGGTGTTGATCCGTAGCACTGCACTTGCCGGCTTATCAGTGTCCAGGCCTTCCGTGAGGCTGCCCTGGCTACAGTGGACTCAAAAAGCTGGTGAGATATCGAAGTAGTAGTCCTTCCCTTCCTCGAAATGCTCGGCGCGATCGGCAGCCACGCTCACGACGTATTCGCCGCACGGGGTGTACTTGCCGTAGATTGAATCCTCTTCGGCTGGATTGGCCGACCACACCGCACCGAAGTGCAGGCGGGTCTCCGAGTCGGACCGAGCGCCAGGCTCTTCGCAAAATGGCGGACTCTCTATGAGCAAGCGCAATCCCAACAGCGGTTTTGCCCGGGCTGAACGAAGCTGCCGGGCACTTCTGCGAACCAATCACGTCGCTGTGGTGAACATCGACCCCAGCGGCGCGCAGATCATGGCGAACTGGAAGAGCTGCCGACAGATCCGGAGTCTGGCGATCGCCAACGCGATTTTCGACTTCGCCTATCGCTGGACGATCTACATCAGCGCCATGTGTCGAGACGAGCGCGGCGTCGAGTACGTGAAGTCAGTGGAGATATCGCCGGAGGGAACCTACAAAGTGGCGCGCCTAACGGATGCCATCGAGCATTACTACCTGGAGCTGCGAAACAGCTGCAACCCGAATCACCTGGTTGCATCCGGATGGGTCGCCATCCCTGCAGAGGTTTCGCTCGAAGAGGCTCAGGCCGCCAAGCTGTTCTACGCCGCCGGCGCCTGGCATCAGGTGAAGGTCGCAGCATGAAACGAATCAACAACCAGGTGCGCCAGCGCCGACGACAGACATGGCTGGATCTACCGGCCCACGGAATTGAAGAGGCAGGCCATGGCCAAGAGCAACGCGGAACGGTCAGCGAAAGCCGCGGCAAAGAAGAAGAGTCGCGGCGAAGAGGAACTAAGGCTGCACTGCCTGCCTGGCACGCGCCAAGCCCTGGCTGAACTGATGGCCTGGAGCGGCATCGAGGAACAGGGCGAGGCCATCACGCTGATGATTCATCATCTTCATGCATTAGGGCCTCAAAAGTCCGCGCCTCTGCTGACCCCGCCGCGACACGAAATCACGATCAGCGAAAACGTGTCGCGCAAACTTGAGCTCGCCTACAACCGCGAAGCCCTGCGCATTTGTCACGACGAATACCCCCCCCAACTGTCGCATCCAGTCATGGAGGGTGGCGCCTCGAGGTTAATGCCGACCGCTATCGTGGCAGGCGAAGAAAGTGCACTGCTACCAGCTGCCCTCATTTCGGTAAATTTGCGCGACCAACTCAAAGCTCCGCAGCAAATGCCTTTTCAGATATACGCGGTTTTTTCCGTAATAAACGGCGATGTCATCAGCGTAATCGCATCCCATTTCTTGATCATTGATAACAAAGGCCCGAGGCCCATACCCTGAAGCTACGCAGAAAGTAAATTTCCCCGCGTCAATCTTGTGTTCCCCACTCGTAACGTGACACGCAGCATTTCTACACGCTCTAACGAGATCAGTGACATCGGTCATGCTTTCAGTGACTTCCATGTCGTCATCGAAATTTATTCTTTGTCCATCTAGTTTGGCTTTCTGCAACAGGTCATTGAGATGGACCAACACAAGCGTTACCGCTGACTCGAACATTACTCCCGCGCTGCTGCCCGCGTTGAAAACTCCGGAGTTGAATACATCCGCACAACGCGTGACTGAGGACTGGATGTCGGCTGCCCGCATCCATGCTGCGAAGTTCTTCGTGTCTTCTGCCATCTGCTTCTCCTTGATCCGGCTCCATGCCGGTCACTCGTAATACCCCACCACAACCCAAATTGCCACTGTCGCATCCGGTCACGGAGGGCGGCGCCTAACCGATCAACGCCATGAATTCAGCAAAGCTGTTTGCCACCGTCTGCATGCTCCCGTCTGGGTCTACACCATCGAAGGTAACTATCGGCCAAGGAGCGGCCACCCGCAGGTTCAAAGCAAACAGCTGACCACCGCCATCGCCTCCAAAAACAAATAGACCAGGAGCAGTTTTCGCAAACATGCCTATTTGCTCAAAGTCCGAGGCTGTTTCAGCTGGATCAAGACAAAAATTAAAGAGAGGGTCGGGAAGCGGGCCCTCCCCACCATTGCTGTATTCCAGCAACCGGTAGTACTCGGAGGGTAGTTCTCGGGGCGCTGCAGCACGAAGAGTGTCCAAAGCCCCAGCAGAGGCCCCTTCGTTACCGCTCCAGCTTGAGTTGATTTTCACTGATAGGCCTCCTTGGTCCGGCTCCATGCCGGGCCGAACACAAATACCCCACTTCAACGAACCAAACCAGTTTTGTGACGCACTTTCAACTACCCCACTGTCGCATCCGGCCACGGAGGGCGGCGCCCAACCGAGGTAACCGCAATGCCAATTGCAACAGATACCGTCGAGTTCCTTGAAGAACTGAACGGCGGCGCATCGCGATTCTGTTGAAAAAGTCGGTCTACCCAAACTGCCTGATCATTTACTCGTGAAAACGCCTTTTTCGCACGCTGCTACGTGAAATCCGAGTCCGGAAGCCTCTGCCAAAAGTAAAGATTTCAATCTCGGACGCGTACTTTTCGGATGCGCAAACCATGGTCGACTTTTTCAACACAATCTCGCCAATGCTGACACTCGGCACCTTCGATCCAAAATGAAAAATAGGTAACCCGTTCGATACAGCGGGTTACCCCTTCAACCGGATGGCTCGCCTATATTTGTTGCATCCGGCCGCGGAGGACTACTCCATCTTGATTGATGGTCGATCGGCGCAACTCTGGATCGTTTTCATTAAGGCACCGAAACTGCAACTCGGCATTGGTATAGCGACCGTAACCAGAATCCCTGAATGCATCTTTTACAGGCATCAGCTGCTTGTCTTTACTCTCACAAAAAGCATTGGCCTCTTGATATAGCTCAGCCTTTACAGCTCCTCCGCTAAAGGTCGTGAAGCTCCCCTCCTTCGCGATCATGTAGGTGTCTCGACCCATGGGCACGACTCCCAGGCCGGAGCAGCCGGCGATGAGTAAAGCAATCGTTGAAACCAGCAAAAGCCGCATCTGTTGCGCTCCATGCATAAGGGGATGGCGATCATAGAGCCATCACTCTGCCGCATCACCAAATTTCAAACCCATTTTCGCATCCGGTGACGGAGGGCGGCGCCAGATTGCTGAGTTGTGGCTACCAGGCACTGGGCGAGCGCCACGACTTCGAGGAATGGCAGGAGACGATGTCGACACTCCTGATCAATCTTGCTGCAGCGTCTGCCGATGAGTCCGCCCGCTTCGCCAGCATGTCGCGACACGTTTATGAGATCCCCGAAAACGTGTCGCGAAAGTTGGAGCTAGCCTACAACCGCGAAGCCCTGCGCATCTGTAACGACGAATAATCACTGCCCGCTGCCGCATCCGGTCACGGAGAGTGGGACCAATTAACGGTTGTTGTGTTTATCCATGACTTTTTTCACTACCCGTGCCTGTTTCGCATCCTGAATAGACTGGGAGATCGCATCATTTTCAAGATGCAGCTTCTCCAGCGACTCAGCTGTGAGAGAGTTTGTCTCGATCAGATTGAGGAGCCCCTGTTGGTAATGCACGTGGGCCGCCAATGGTGTGACAGCCACCGGTCCGGCAATTTTGTCTGCGTACTCAAAAGCCTCACTTCTATGGCGTATAGCGAAGTCCAAAACAGCTTTGGCGCGCTCTCTCTTGGCTTGGTAATGCGCTTGAATCCAAACCGTTACCACTGAGCCGCCTGCGCCGATCGCCGCACCTATCAGCCCTGCTACTGCAGAATCCACATCGCTCTCCTTGATCCGGCTCCATGCCGGTCACCCAAAATGGCAATATTTAGACCATTGCAGCAATAGCAACCGCTAATTGGGACCAGAAAGCCAGGTTTATGCCCTGTTTATCAAACCAAGTTCTGAGTTCTGAGCCTTCAATTGTTCCAGTCGATTTTTGACGGGTAATAGCATCTTGCACAAGTTCGACGGGGGGCTGTGCAGGTAGGTTTTTTAACACCTCAGCAAGATTTGGGGTTGTTGGCGATATGTGATTCAGTTCATTGATATGCCCATTACTACCGTTTTTTAAGTCGACTCCGGTATCGGCAACAATGGTGGCTTTTCCTACTGTAAATGTGCTGTTGTCGGATCGAATTCCAGTAGACATATTACCCCCGTAGCCGTGGCAGCGTTTGAATTTAATCCCTGACCCGCATGGGCAAGGACTATTTCTTCCTGTTTTTTTATTGGACCTCTGGCGCGTATCGAGAACCGTCTCGCCTACGAAAATATTGCCATGACTATCCTTCATGTCTATTCCGGTTTCGAAGCCGGAAGACTGGAAATCAATTGTGTTGTTATGACAATCCACCATCTTTAAACCCGCAACACCCGCCATACCTGCCGCCTTCGGTTTTTCCTACAAATACCCCACTTCAACGAATTACGCCAGCCGGCGAAACGTCTGGTCCTTTAGCGTTCTTTGTGGAGGATGGAAGAAATAGCAGAGATCACGATATCCACATGCTCCTTCTTCGATAGCCCGACTCTCGGCCATTTGTGTTGAGGATCAATGTTTACCGGTTGACCGGTTTCAAGACGCAGCCTTTCAACAAGTGAAGCCATTGAGTTTTCTGACTGCTCAGCTTTTGCGGCTAGATTTTTAACTTCGAACGCAATCTCTGCCAAATTTCCTGAAGCGAGGTTGCGAGAGTAAAGGGTGGCGAACCCTGTCGATCCTGTCCTGAATCGAACCCCATTTCCGCTATCCAGTGGCTGAGCCACTCCGAGCAATTCGGAAAGCTGCGCCTGTGCATCGCTGAATACACCCATTTACGAATCTCCTTTTCAAAAAATCACGTTGCAATACAACGCGAGGATACGTCTATGTCCGCACAACAGAAGAAACACCCCTTCGATTTCAAAACTCAATATGGACTTGGCTTAAGCACTCAGGATGATGAAATCGTAGTCGATTTCTTCTGCGGAGGTGGCGGTGCCGGTATCGGACTAGAAATGGGCCTAGGTCGCGCGGTGAATATCGCCAAGAACCACAGCGCCAGCGCGATCAGCATGCACACTGTGAATCACCCGGGCGCAGTGCATTTCACGACCGACGTGTTCGATGGTGACCCGGACACCGAGTGTGACGGACAGGCCGTTGGCTGGTTCCACATGTCGCCGGACTGCACGCATCACAGCCAGGCCGCCGGTGGTCAGCCGCGCAAGCGTGAGATTCGAAATCTATCGTGGATCGGCCTGAAGTGGGCAGGAAAGAAAAAGCCCCGCGTCATCAGCCTGGAAAACGTGAAACAGACCCTTCAGTGGGGGCCGCTCATCGCCAAGCGCTGTAAGACCACCGGCCGCGTCGTGAAATTGGGCGGCGGTGTTGCTGCACCAGGCGAAGTGGTACCGGTCCACCAGCAGTTCCTGGTGCCTGACCCGAAACGCCGCGTGCAGACCTGGGCCGTTTTCGTTGCCGAGCTGCAGCACCTGGGCTACGTCGTTGAATGGCGAGTGCTGAGGGCCTGCGACTACGGCGCACCTACCAGCCGCGAACGTCTGTTCATGATTGCCCGCTGCGACGGTCAGCCGATAGTCTGGCCAGCACCCACTCACGCGAAGCACCCCGAGAAGGGCCAGCAGAAGTGGCGCACTGCCGCCGAGTGCATCGACTGGACGATCCCGAGAAAAAGCATCTTCGACCGGCCAAAACCGCTGGCACCTGCCACGCTGCGCCGGATCGCAAAGGGGATGAAGAAGTTCGTCATCGATGCCGCTGACCCGTTCATTGTGCCGATCGCAAACTGGTCCGGCGAAAGTGTGCAGTCAGCACATGACCCGTTGCGCACCGTGACCTCTTGGCCACGCGGCGGCTCGTTCGCCATGGCCAGCCCGATCATCGCGCCAGCAACGCATCAGGGTAGCGATCGCATCAACGACCCGGACGCCCCGCTGCCGACGGTAACCTGCGCCAATCGCGGCGAGCTGACGCTCATCAGCCCGGTGATGGTTGGTGTCGGTGGACGAGCAGGACAAACAGAACCTCGGCCAGGCAGCGAGCCTTTCTACACGATCACGGCGAAGGCAGACACTGCGATCGCCGCGGCACACCTGGTCAAATTCCGATTTGCTGACGAAGGCAAGTCGCTCGACGAGCCGCTGCCAACCATCACCAGCGGCGGCAACTACCAGCGCCCGGCCGGGGCCGCACACGCGATGGGCATTTCAACGGTGTTCATGGCTCAGATGAATGGCGGCTTCAACACCACCGATGCCAAGAACATCAGTGACCCGATGACCACTGTGACCAATACCGGCAGCCAGCAGCAGCTGGTAACCGCCAACCTGGTGCACATGCGCGGAAACTGCGATGCCCGAGATATCGCCGACCCGCTGCACACCATCAGTGCCGGCGGCACCCATCATGGGCTGGTCACCGCTTTCATGGAGCGCCAGTTCGGTGCCAGCGTTGGCCAGGCCATGGACGAACCCGCTCCGACCATCACCGCCGGAGGTGGCGGCAAGAGCTCGCTGGTCGAGTTCCAGCTTTCACCAGAGGCTGAAGCTGGAGCGCTACGTGTCGCGGCATTCCTGATCAGCTATTACGGCACCGAGAACATGAGCGCCGCCGATGCGCCAGCACCAACGATCACCACCAAGGATCGCCTGGGCCTGGTCACCGTCACGATCAAGGGCACGCCCTACGTCATCGTCGACATCTGCCTGCGGATGCTGCAACCGGCGGAGCTGTACAAGGCCCAGGGATTCCCGGCCGACTACATCATCAGCCACGGAGCCGACGGCAAGCCATTCACCAAAACCCAGCAGGTGCACATGTGCGGCAACAGCGTCAGCCCGCCACCGATGGCTGCACTGGCTCGGGCCAATGACCCGTGGCGTGTCGCAGAACGCCAGGCAGAAGCGGCCTGACTCACGCAAACCACACCTGCCAAGGCATCGTGTTGAACCATTGGATCTGGTGATAGATCTGCTTCAACGCCTGATCGATCAGCATCTGGAACATCAGGTCTTCAAAAAATCGTTTCATGCGGTAGAGCTCCGGTTCGATTGATACCGGCATCATCGGGACGCATAGCACCTGCCCCATGGTGATGACTCCCCACTCGAAGTGATCAACCTCCCCCTATTCCACCGCCCGGGTATGACCCGGCATAGGACGCCCCATGCCCACAGAAAACAAACCGGCCGAGTCGATGCCGAGCCTGGCGACCGGTGCTGACCTCAACCCAGCAACCTGGGCCGAATTCGTTGAGCGCCTGCGCTATGACTGCAACGGCGCCGGCGTTAAGTGGCACCACACAGCGGCCGCGATTTTCACCGTGCAGACCAAACGAATCGATTACGGCTTCGAGATCGACTACGCCGAAGGGCGAGTCGTGTGCCTTGAGGATAGGTCATGGTTCAGCCCGAAAGAATATTGGGAAGATCTGGACGGCGAGGAGCGCGCAGAAATCGACCTGTCATTGATGGCCGATCGGGAACGCAGCTTTATGGATCTGGACGAAGACGATCAATGGGACTATCTCGCCGAGTGCGATGACCATACCGTCACCGGCTGGAGAAAACGCTGGGAAATCGTGAACAGCCACTTCACCCGGGATGCCGCCGAAGCGTTCATCCGACGTAAGCAGCACGATTACGGCGAAATGCGCGTCTACGTCGAGTCGCAGTACTACGCCTGGGAGTTTCAAACCATCAAGGAAGCAATCCTCGACGGCACGCTGACCTACAGGCAGAAGTCACTTGAGAACGCTAAGCATCCCGCTCCATCGAAATGATTCAACTCACTAACTTTGATATCAAAGCCTTCGAATCTTCACTGACATGCTTAGTCCTTAATCTAATATTCTGACATACATCGCTGATTTGCAGATGTAACTGGATAAAATCTACAGACGCCCCATCCGAAGTCATATATTCAATATTCTGCACATGACTCTCAACTGCGCTATCAATATCCTTTGGCACATCAGAAAAAAACGCCAAATCACTCTGAGAGAAAAGCGTTTCCAGGTCATCCCAACAACGTTCAACACTTAGGCATTGGCGACGCCACTTTGTTTTCGCTTCGTGCCTAGCATCCAATAGCTTTGTTCCAGAGTTTGTTTCATTAGTATTTTTCCGCATACAATCAAAATATACAGATTCAATGTATTTTTCAGCAGAGTTTCCGGCATCCAATATCTCTCTAAGCTTTTTCAACGCTTTAAACTTTTCGGAATGTTTAAATTGCGGATACCAGATATTTAATGCATAAATCGCCGTTATAGCTGCCCCAATAGTTGCCAAACTAGCTACCGCACCTAAAAAAGCAACAAATCCAACCTCTCCCGTTTTTGTAAATAGAAAGCTGAATACAATTCCCGCAGAAAAAAGCAACAAACAATATAGAAACATCAGAACCGTGTTCAATCGCTTCACAGCACATACCCTCCACTGGTAAGGCGATTAGTGTAGCCATTCCTCCTCCCCCTTCAAAGTCAGCCGCTATAGCGGCAAGGACGAAGTCATGCCTGAAGAAAAAGTAGTGATGTACGAATCTGCGGAAGCAGCCAGCATTCAAACCGTCACCGGCTGGGTCGGCGCCGACGGCCGCTTCTGGGGCAACGATGAGCACATGGCCCGCTACTGTGGCGCCACTCATCGACGCTGTGAGAAAAATCCAGATCACCCGATCCACGAAGTTCGCAGTTGGTGCAAGCAGTGCCAGGAAGAAAGCCGCCAAGAGAAGTTTGCGGCAATGCCAGTCAAAGAGTGGACCGGAGAGCCGCTGGTTATCTTCGACGGCGGTGAATATTTCTTCGACGAAGACAGCCTGCGCGACTACCTCATCGACAACGACATTGATCTGGCCGACCTGCAGCTTTGTATCTGCGAGCCGAACATGCCCCGGCAGATCGACCCGTCAGACGTCTTCTGCGATGACTTGCCGGAGGATGGCGAAATCCGCGATCAGCAGCTCGTCGCAGCGTTCGACTTGCTGAACGAGATGATCCGCCAGTCGGAGCCGCTGTCGTGGTCAGAGGGCAAGTTCGCCGCCTCGCTTCCGCAGTCGTTCATTAATGAGATCGTGGCTGCGCGGGTGGCGGCATGATCATTCTCGCAGCGCCAGCCCTCGCCTGGTTCGCCTACGTGTACTGCTACAAGGGGCCGCGGTGATGAATATTTACCGACACACCTTCGCGGCCGTCTGCCCATCAGATGGGGAGTTGATCATCTATCGGCTGGAAGTTCGTTCGCCACTCATGATTCGCGTCGAGCACATCAAGACGGCGACTGCATTGATCAAAAAAGGCTGGCACGAACAGATCGCCGACCGCCTGACTGAAACTCTCGGCGGTGAGCAGACCATCATCGCCACTCACCAGGGCGTAGAAATCGAAACAGTGAGGCTCAGCGGATGATCGCTTATCACGGCACGCCAATCGGCGGCACTCGACAAGACGGTGCTCGGTTCCTTGCCGGCCGGCACGCGCTTGTGCCGTTCCCGCGCCAGGACGATATGGGCATTGTCGCCGATGTCTGCCAGTCGTTCGTCTTCGACAACGGTGCGTTTTCGGTGTGGAAGAAAGGCGGCACCCTGGACGTCGGTGGATACACCCGTTGGGTTGAGCAGTGGCACCGGCATCCGGGTTTCGACTGGGCGCTGATCCCCGACGACATCGATGGGGATGAAGCGGCGAACGACGCGCTTCTGTCGGCATGGCCACCGGAGTTGCGCGGTGTGCCGGTTTGGCATTTGCACGAATCGTTACAGCGTCTCGCCCGGCTCGCATCTGACTGGCCAACAGTGGCAATCGGTAGTTCTGGTCAGTGGGCAAGTCCGGGCACTCCGGCCTGGTGGAAGCGGATCAGTTCAGCAATGGACGCAATCTGCGACGACATGGGCCGCCCGGCATGCCGACTCCACGGACTGCGCATGCTCGACCCGGCGATCTTCCAGCACCTCCCCTTCGCATCCGCTGATTCCACGAACGCCGCGGTCAACGGCGGCAGCATCAGCCGCTTCGGCATGTATGCCCCGCCCACTGCCGGCCAGCGCGCCAACGTCATCGCCGAACGCATCGAATCACACAACAGTTCGCCGATCTGGCAGCGAGAAACTCAGGCCGAGATGGCCATCTAATCCACCACCTTCTGTCGCCATACGCGGCATGGTGCATGCACATGGTCAGATACAAGACCGTAGAGCAGTTCTCTCGGGAGTCGGGCTATACCCCCGACGCCATCAGAACCAAAATCCGCGACGGCAAATGGCCGAAACATCTTGTTTGGCGGAAAGCGCCAGACGGCAGAATTTTAATAGACGTAGAGGGATATTACTCATGGGTCGAGATGGGGGAGGCGTCCGCGCCGCATCTGCAAGTAGTATCGAAATCACTTTCCAATACCAGGGCGTCAGGTGCCGTGAGCGCATCGCGCTCAAGCCCACCGCCGCTAACCTGAAAAAGGCCGAGCAGCACAAGACTGCGATTGAGTATTCGATCGCGAACGGGACTTTCGATTATGCCGCAACGTTCCCGAAGTCGAAGCGCGCCGACGCATTCAAGCGCACCGATGCCAGACAAACCATTGGGGATTACCTGACAGAATGGCTGGAGCGGAAAACTCCGACACTCAAATCAAGCACGGTCGCGTTCTACGAAACGACAATCCGCGCAACCCTCAAACCGATGTTCGGCGACCTGCCTCTTAATGAGCTGTCAAAAAAGATCATCAGAGAAAAGATGTCGACCTATAAGGTGGTCAACAAGACGCTGATGAATGTTCAGAGCTGCTTTCGCTCTGCACTTAACGACGCAGTTGAGGATGAAATTTTGGAGAGCAACCCGCTTTCTGGGTGGGCATACAAGAATCGTGAACAGCTAAAGGAGGAAGATGACGTTGACCCATTCAACCGCGAGGAGCAATTGGCGATATTAGCTGCAGCCAGGGGCGATACGTGGCCGCAATTGCAGTTCTCTTTCTGGACAGGTCTTCGACCCAGCGAACTGATCGCCTTGGAATGGGGGGATATCGACTGGATCGCGGGGGAGATAAGGATCGTCAGGGCCAAGACGCGGGCTGCGAAAGAGCCAGAGTCGACCAAGACGTTAGCAGGAAGGCGCACCGTGAAGTTACTGGCTCCGGCGCGAGAAGCGTTGCTCAAGCAGAAAGAGTTGACCTTCCTGGCTGGCGGCAGGGTGTTTCTCAATACAATCACCGGAGAGCCCTGGAAGCATGCCGGATACATTTACCGGGTCATCTGGATGCCGGCGATGAAGAAGTCAGGTGTTAGGTGGCGGCGACCCTATCAGAGTCGCCACACCTATGCCTCGATGATGCTATCTGCCGGCGAGAATCCAATGTGGGTAGCCAAGCAACTTGGCCACAAAGACTGGACCATGATCGCCAAGGTTTATGGTCGCTGGATGCCCTCCGCTGATGTCGGAGCCGGAGGGCGAGCCGAGGCACTTTTTGCCGGTAATGCCAGCGTTATGACAACATCTCCTCTAGACAGTGCGGTTTAAGTCGAAACGATCCAGGTTCATCACTTTGGTCCACGCAGCCACGAAGTCCTTGACGAACTTCTGCTGCGCATCGGCGCTGGCATAGACTTCGGCCAGCGCACGCAGCTGCGCGTTCGAACCGAAGACCAGGTCAACCCGGGTGCCCGTCCACTTCACCGCACCGGTTTTGCGGTCACGCCCTTCGAACGCCTGCTGGGCATCCGACACCGGCTTCCACTCCACGCCCATGTCCAGCAGGTTGGTGAAGAAGTCATTGGTCAGCGCTTCCGGCCGTTGGGTGAACACACCGTGTTTACTCTGGCCGACGTTGGTGTTCAACACCCGCAGGCCGCCCAGCAGTACCGTCATTTCCGGTGCGCTGAGCGTCAGCAGTTGTGCCTTGTCGATCAGCAAGGATTCGGCGGGCACGCGGTACTGGGTTTTCAGGTAGTTACGGAAGCCGTCGGCAATCGGTTCAAGGAAACCGAAAGACTCGACATCGGTCTGTTCCTGGCTGGCGTCCGTGCGACCCGGGCTGAACGGCACCGTCACACTGTGGCCGGCGTTTTTTGCCGCCTGTTCGACACCCGCGCCACCGGCGAGCACGATCAGGTCGGCCAGGGAGATTTTCTTGCCGCCGGCTTGCGCGCTGTTGAACTCCTTCTGGATGCCTTCAAGTTTGGCCAGCACGTTGGCCAGTTGCTCCGGCTGGTTGGCCGGCCAGGATTTCTGCGGCGCCAGGCGCAGGCGCCCGCCGTTGGCACCGCCGCGTTTGTCGGAACCACGGAAGCTGGACGCTGCGGCCCACGCCGTCGATACCAGCTGCGAGACCGACAGGCCGGACGCCAGCACCTTGCTTTTCAGGCCTGCCACATCGCTGTCGTTGACCAGCGGATGATCGACGGCAGGGATCGGGTCTTGCCACAGCAGTTCCTCGCCCGGCATTTCCGGGCCGAGGTAGCGCGAGAGCGGGCCCATGTCACGGTGAATGAGTTTGTACCAGGCGCGCGCGAAGGCATCGGCCAGTTGATCGGGGTTGGCCAGGAAGCGCCGGGCAATCGGTTCGTAGATCGGGTCGAAACGCAGGGCCAGGTCCGAGGTCAGCATGGTCGGATCACGACGTTTCGACGGATCAAAGGCATCCGGAATGATCCCGGCACCGGCACCGTTCTTCGGTTTCCACTGATGGGCGCCGGCCGGGCTCTTGGTCAGTTCCCAGTCGAAACCGAACAGGTTTTCCAGGTAGTTGTTGCTCCATTTGGTGGGCGTGGTGGTCCAGGTCACTTCCAGGCCGCTGGTGATGGCATCGGCCCCTTTGCCGGTGCCGAATGTGCTCTTCCAGCCCAGGCCTTGCAGCTCAAGGCCGGCGGCTTCCGGTTCCGCCCCGACGTTGTCGGCAGGCCCGGCGCCGTGGGTCTTGCCGAAGGCGTGGCCACCGGCGATCAACGCCACGGTTTCCTCATCGTTCATCGCCATGCGGCCGAAGGTTTCGCGGATGTCCTTGGCCGAGGCGACCGGGTCCGGTTCGCCTTCCGGGCCTTCCGGGTTCACATAGATCAGGCCCATCTGCACCGCGGCGAGGGGGTTTTCCAGATTGCGGCCATTGTCGGTACGGCTGTCCTCGTTTCTGCCAGGCTCAGCCACCAAGGGCACATCGCCGGGTTTTTGCGCCGGTTTGTCTTCTTTTCCGTAACGCGTGTCACCACCCAGCCATTTGCTTTCAGAACCCCAGTAAACGTCTTCGTCCGGCTCCCAGACATCCGCGCGTCCACCGGAAAAACCAAACGTCTTGAAGCCCATGGATTCCAGGGCGACGTTACCGGTGAGGACGATCAGGTCGGCCCAGGAGATCTTGTTGCCGTACTTTTGCTTGATCGGCCAGAGCAGCCGGCGGGCCTTGTCGAGGCTGACGTTGTCCGGCCAGCTGTTGAGCGGTGCAAAGCGTTGCTGGCCGGAACCGGCGCCGCCCCGGCCGTCACCGGTGCGATAGGTGCCTGCGGCGTGCCAGGACATGCGGATAAAGAGAGGTCCATAGTGACCGAAGTCCGCCGGCCACCAGTCCTGGGAATCGGTCATCAGCGCAGTCAGGTCTTTTTTCAGCGCCTGGAAGTCAAGGCTCTTGAAGGCTTCGGCGTAGTTGAAATCGCCCCCCAACGGGTCAGACTTGGGCGAGTGTTGACTCAGGATCTTCAGATTCAGTTGGTTCGGCCACCAGTCGCGGTTCGTCGTGCCACCGCCAGCGGCGTGATTGAACGGGCATTTCGATTCAGTTGACATGGCATCTCCTCTTGATTTTGTTTTCAGCTAACCACCCTTGAGCGTGGATCCGGATCACCGATTGATGAAATAGCTTTTCGGTATGGGATCCATAGCCTTAAGGCTATGACAGCCCCGCGATCAGTCGCTCCAGACCATCCATTAAAGTACCGGTCCGGGAAACTGTCGCTTCATCCGGTGGAGATAGCTGATAAACAGCGCAAATCAGTCATGCGATGCAAGATCATCAACACCTGCCTCAATGGATTAACACCATTTGCTACAAGAACGTTGGCAACTGGAAGGATTGTTTGCCGCGAGAGGTTTCGCCATGTACCTCAAAGCCATTGTCATCTGGGTATTGCTGGCGATCATCGTTGTCGCCGTGCTCGGTCGCCTGGTACATAACGCCAAGGTCGCCGACCGGGCGCTCAAGATCGCCAAGCCGGATCATCAGCCTCACGGGCGAAAGAATGACAAGGCCCCATGACTGACCCGGGGCAACAGGGGCGGCGACGATTCGGATCGCCGCGCGGCCTCAATCACTCGAGACTTTGCTCCAGGCAATAAAAAACCGGCCTTTCAGCCGGTTTTTTATTGTTCACTCAACAGCACTTGGGTCCGGCTTTACTGCCGTAACGGGCTTCCTGGCGCTCGCGGAAGAACGCCTCGTAGTCCATCACCGGTTTGTCCGGGTGCTTGGTCTGCATGTGCTCGACGTAGTTGTCGTAGTCGGGCATGCCGACCATCAGGCGCGCGGCCTGACCGAGGTATTTGCCCAGGCGACTCAGGTCATTGAACATGCTGCCCTCCTTGCCTATGCATTCGGCAACGCCTGGAATGGCGCTTCTTTATCCGTACGCTCTTTGTTGCCCCAGGCGGCGATACCGACCTTGAGCGCGAAGAACAGGATGCTGAACACCACGAACAGGAACAGTGCGGTCAGCGTGGCGTTGGTGTAGGCGTTGAAGATCACGTGCTGCATCTGCTCGATGCTCTTGGCCGGGGCCAGTACCTGACCATTGGCCAGGGCATCGCTGTATTTCTTCGCCAGGGCGAGGAAGCCGATCGCCGGGTTGGCATCGAACAGCTTGATGAAGCCGGCGGTGGTGGTGCAGATCAGCAACCACACAGCCGGCAGCAAGGTGACCCAGGCATAACGCTGGCGCTTCATCTTGATCAGCACCACGGTGCCGAGCATCAGCGCGATACCGGCCAGCATCTGGTTGGAGATGCCGAACAGCGGCCACAAGGTGTTGATGCCGCCCAGCGGATCGATCACGCCCTGGTACAGCAGATAACCCCACATGGCCACGCAACCGGCGGTGGCGATCAGGTTGGCGGTCCAGGATTCGGTGCGGCGCAGGGCCGGCACGAACGAACCGAGCAGGTCCTGAAGCATGAAGCGCCCGGCACGGGTGCCGGCGTCGACTGCGGTCAGGATGAACAGCGCTTCGAACAGGATCGCGAAGTGGTACCAGAACGCCATGGTGTTCTCGCCCGGCAACAGCTGGTGCAGGATCTGCGCGATCCCCACCGCCAGGGTCGGCGCACCACCGGCACGGGCCAGGATGGTGGTTTCCCCGATGTCGTGGGCCACCGCTTGCAACGCTTCCGGCGTGATCGCAAAGCCCCAGCTGCTGACGGTTTGCGCAACGGCCACCGCATCGGCGCCCACCACGGCCGCCGGGCTGTTCATGGCGAAGTACACGCCCGGATCGATCACCGAGGCCGCGACCATGGCCATGATGGCCACGAAGGACTCCATCAGCATGCCGCCGTAACCGATGTAGCGGGCATGCCCCTCATTGGCGAGCAACTTCGGCGTGGTACCGGAAGAGATCAGCGCGTGGAAGCCCGACACCGCGCCACAGGCGATGGTGATGAACAGGAACGGGAACAGACCGCCCTTCCATACCGGACCGGTGCCATCGATGAACTGGGTCAGGGCCGGCATTTTCAGCTCGGGCATGGTCACCAGGATGCCGATGGCCAGGGCCACGATGGTGCCGATTTTCAGGAAGGTCGACAGGTAGTCACGGGGTGCCAGGATCAGCCACACCGGCAACACCGCGGCAACGAAACCGTAACCGATCAGCATCCAGGTGATCTGGATACCGGTGAAGGTAAAGGCCTTGGCCCACACCGGATCCGCGGCAATCTGCCCGCCGAGCCAGATCGAGCCGAGCAGCAACAGCACGCCGATCACCGAGATCTCACCGATGCGGCCCGGGCGGATGTAGCGCATGTAGATGCCCATGAACATCGCGATCGGGATGGTCGCCATCACTGTGAAAATGCCCCAAGGGCTCTCGGCCAGGGCTTTCACCACGATCAGCGCCAGCACCGCGAGGATGATGATCATGATCAGGAAGCAACCGAACAGCGCGATGGTGCCGGGGATGCGGCCCATTTCTTCACGGACCATGTCGCCCAGGGAGCGGCCGTTGCGGCGGGTGGACATGAACAGGACCATGAAGTCCTGCACGGCACCGGCCAGCACCACGCCAGCGATCAGCCACAGCGTGCCGGGCAGGTAGCCCATCTGCGCCGCCAGCACCGGGCCGACCAGCGGACCGGCACCGGCAATGGCCGCGAAGTGGTGGCCGAACAGCACGTGTTTGTTGGTCGGAACGTAGTCCAGACCATCGTTATTGAGCACAGCCGGCGTGGCCCGAGTGGGATCGAGCTGCATCACTTTGTTGGCGATGAACAGACTGTAGTAGCGGTAGGCAACGAGGTAGATGGCGACGGCTGCGACTACGATCCACAGGGCGTTGATCGCTTCGCCGCGGCGCAGGGCCACGACACTCAGCGCAATCGCTCCCAGGACAGCCACGGCAAACCAGGCGAGGTGTTTAGCCAGACGGGGCATAGCGTGTCTCCTGCCGACAGCCAGTGACTGCGGCGGTAATTTTTATAATTGTGTCCGCGGTGCGGAGCTGGCCCAATATCTGCGCATGCCGTCCACAAATAAATCCGCGTTACTACGTACGTGGCGTCTACGTAGTTCTACGTAGACGCCATAGATCCCCTGTGGGAGCGGGCTTGCTCGCGAAGGCGGTGGATCAGTCAATATTGATGTCAACTGACCCACCGCTTTCGCGAGCAAGCCCGCTCCCACACTGGTTTTGCATTTCATCCCGGCCACCCGTCATTCCGTCCAGCAACGCTACAGGCCGAGCGCCTCTTTGGCATATGATCCCCAGCCTTCGCGCGGGCAGGAGTCAACATGCAGCTCAAACACAAGATCGTCGCCCTCGGGATTCTGCCGCTGGTTCTGGCCATTGCCGTCATCTGCGCGCTGGTGATTTCCCTCAACCGCCAATTGGGCGATCAACAGGCGCAACTCATCGAAGACAGCATTCTGGCGAGCAAGCGCGCGGAGTTGAAAAACTACGTGGAAATGGCCCAGAGCCTGATCGCCCCGCTGTACGACGACGGCCATGGCGACGCCCGTGCCCAGCAGCAAGTGCTGGAAGAACTGCGCAAGCTCAGCTTCGGCATCAACGGCTACTTCTTCGTCTACGACCACGAAGGCCGCAGCCTGATGCATGCGCGCCAGTCGGACCTGGTGGGCCAGTACCTGTGGGACATGAAGGATCCCCACGGCCTGCCGGTGATTCAGGCGTTGCTGAAAAGCGCGCAATCGGGCGAAGGCTTTCAACGCTACGCCTGGAACAAGCCCTCCTCCGGCCAGGTGACCGACAAGCTCGCCTACGTGGTGATGCTCGACCGCTGGGGCT
The DNA here is from genome assembly GCF_058783925.1 of Pseudomonas sp. FW305-70. Lineage (NCBI taxonomy): Bacteria > Pseudomonadati > Pseudomonadota > Gammaproteobacteria > Pseudomonadales > Pseudomonadaceae > Pseudomonas > Pseudomonas sp. FW305-70. Next base: position 24,304 of record NZ_JBYSYZ010000026.1, on the reverse strand, counting down.
GGATGCTCGGCACCGGCATCTACCTCGAGGACGTCGAGCGTGCCACCCAGCAGGCCCGTGCCGAAGTGGCCATGGGCATCCGCAAGACCATGATGGCGATTGCCGTGGTCGCCCTGGTCGCGGTGCTGTTTGTCTTCGCCACCGGCATGACCCTCAACGTCAGCGAGCATCGCCTGGCGGACAAGAAACTGCAGCGCCTGACCCAGCGCATCGTCAGCCTGCAGGAAGAGGAACGATCCCGGGTGTCCCGCGAGTTGCACGACGGCGTCAGCCAGGTGTTGGTCTCGATCAAGTTCCAGTTCGAACTGGCCAGCCATCTGCTCGAAAGCGGACAAGCCCAGGACAAGGGCCTGAACACCCTGAAGGACGCCACCGAACGCCTGGGCGATGCCATCGGTGAAGTGCGCAGCCTCTCCCATGACCTACGCTCATCCTTGCTCGACACCCTCGGCCTGCCGGCGGCCATCGGTCAATTGGCCGCGGAATTCGAGCAACGCAGCGGGCTGACCGTGACCTACGACGAAAATGAATTCGACTGCCAACTGGTCGACGGCGCGGCGGTGTCGCTGTTTCGCATCGTCCAGGAAGGCCTGACCAATATCGAACGCCACGCCCAGGCGAAGCACGTGTCCATTACACTGCGCGGCTGCGACGAGTCCGTGCGGCTGACGCTGGTCGATGACGGCATCGGTTTCAACGTCGCCCAGGTCGAACGGCGTCAGGCCGGCATTGGCTTGCGTAACATCCGCGAACGCGTCGAACATTATGGCGGGCGCTTCGACTTGATCTCGGTGCCGGGCAGAAGCGAGCTGGACGTACGACTGCCGATGAAGCCTGGCGCAAAACACTGAGCCGGCCCCACCACTACAAGAGTGAATAGCTGCGATGAACCTGCCCTCCCCGATCCGCATCGCCCTGGTCGACGATCACTCCCTGGTGCGCGACGGCATCAAGGCGCTGCTGGCCGTGATGTCGCCCCTGGAAATGGTCGGCGAAGCGGAAAACGGCGCCGACGCCATCGACATGGTCGGACGCTGCCAGCCGGACCTGCTGCTGGTCGACATCAGCCTGCCGGACATGAACGGCCTGGAACTGACCCGCGTACTGCGCAGCCAGTACCCGTCGCTCAAGGTGCTGGTGCTGAGCATGTACGACAGTTACGAATACGTCAGTGAATCGGTGCGCTCCGGCGCCAGCGGCTACGTGCTGAAAAACGCCCCGTCACGGGAAATCATCGCCGCCATCGAAGCCATCACCAGCGGCGGGACCTTCTACAGCGCCGACATCGCCCAACGGCTGATCGCCGACAAGAACACCGACAACGAACTGACCCCGAGGGAAAGCCAGGTGCTGTCGAAGATGGCGCAAGGGCTGAACAACAAGGAAATGGCCCGGGAGCTGGACATCAGCGTGCGCACGGTGGAAACACACCGCCTGAGCATCCGGCGCAAGCTCAACATCGACAAACCGGCGGCGCTGGTCAAATACGCCATCGATCACGGCCTCATTTCCCGCTGACACCCCGCCCCACTGTGGCCACTGCAAAAACCTGTGGGAGCGGGCTTGCTCGCGAAGGCGTTGTACCAGTCACCATCAACATCGAATGACACACCGCCTTCGTCGGAACGCCGCCCGGAGCAAGCCCGCTCCCACAAGGGGGGGCACCGAATCATCCATTGACTGCATCGATAGTCACCATTGATTCAATGAAGTTCTCTTAAAAAATCCACGGCGTAACATCTGCTCCATACCCACCCATAAGCACCCCGGAGCACACGATCATGAAACGCCAGACCCTCCTCAGCATCGCTTTCTCGGTTTTCGCAGTTAACGCTTTCGCCGCAAACTCTGCTCAACCTGTGGTCGCTGAAGGCGGCTCGGATCGTCTGATCGAAAACCGCGTCGCCGCCGATGGCTCCGACAAGTTGATGGAGAACCGCGTCGCTGAAGGTGGCTCCGACAAACTGCTGCAGAACCGCGTCGCTGAAGGTGGTTCGGATCGTCTGATCCAGAATCGTGCAGCATAACTAATCGCTGCACCACAACGCCCAACAAAAAACCCGGCCTGATCAGCCGGGTTTTTTCATGTTTGTTTGCAGGCTTTCACTGGTTTGGAGGTCACTTCATTTTCTGCGTGGGCACGTTCCCTTGTGGGAGCTGGCTTGCCTGCGATGGTCGTTAACGATAACGCGGGTGAACTGGATAAACGCGGCGCACTGAAGTCCATCGCCAGCAGGCTGGCTTCTACAGTTTCAGCGTGGGCACGGTCCTTTGTGGGAGCTGGCTTGCCAGCGATGGTCGTCAACGTTAACGCGTGTGACCTGGATAAGCGCGGCGCACTGGAGTCCATCGCCAGCAAGCTGGCTCCTACAGTAGTTTCAGCGTGGGCACGTTCCCTTGTGGGAGCTGGCTTGCCAGCGATGGTCGTTAACGATAACGCGTGTGAACGGGATAAACGCGGCGCACCGGAGTCCATCGCCAGCAAGCCCGGCTTCTACAGGCATTGCATTGACACTTCATCGACACCTGAAACCACCCGCACAAAGATCAAAAAGGAATTAATAAATAAAAATTAAGTATTTATCGTTATAAAAGTAGAAGCGTACTCTCCAGTCATCCCGTCATTCATCACCACAGTGAAGTGCCCCATGAATCCGACTGACAACCTCATCGACTTCGCCAGCTACCGCAAACGCAAACAAGCTCAGCAACGGGCACGGGCCATGTGGGAGATGTACGCACGCAACGCCGGATTTCAGGCATTCCAGTGGGTTCAGGCGTCTCGGTCTGCCGAGACACGTCAGGCGTGAACGCGCACGAACCCTCGCGCTTTCTGATAAGCGCGGGCGAGCCTGTGCTGGACCTGAACAATCCGGATGCCCCTGAAGAGGACCCGATCTGCGAACGGGTAGCACAAAACCTGCTACGCCTGCGGGGCAAGCGCCATCTGTCCCTCGATGCCCTGGCCCGACAGTGCGGCGTGAGCCGTGCCATGCTGGCGCAAATCGAATCGGGGCGCAGTGTGCCGTCCATCAAGGTGCTGTGCAAAATCGCCAAAGGCTTGAAAGTATCGGTGGCTGCGTTTCTGGAGCATCGGGCCTTCGAAGGTGTGGCCGTGCTGTCGGCGAGCCAGAGCAAACGCCTGGTCAGTGCCAACGGCGCTTTTGTCAGCCGCGCCCTGTTCCCCTTTGACGTGGCGCGCCAATCGGAATTCTACGAACTGCGCCTGAGCCCGTTGGGAGAGGACCATTCACAGGGCCATGGCCCAGGCGTCCAGGAAAACCTGGTGGTGGCGCAGGGTGTGCTGGAAATCAGCGTCAACGACGAGCGTTACCTGCTGTCCACGGGGGATTCGATCCTGTTTTATGCCGACCAGCCCCACCGCTATCGCAACCCCGCCGACAGTGAAGCGGTGGCTTATCTTGTAGTGACCTACCCGGAACGCCTGGACTGAAACGACCTGTAGGAGCGAGCTTGCTCGCGATGGGCTGAAGGCTGACGCGTTTTTTCAGAAAACCCGCGTCATCGTTGACGTCCATCGCGAGCAAGCTCGCTCCTACAGTTACAGGTACAGTGCAGGGATCAGCAGGTGCAGCACATCAGCGGCATGCCGTTGCAGCTCATCATCATCGGCATGCTGCAGTCGTTCATCATTTTCATCATCAGCTCGCAGCAGTTTTTCATCATGTCCATGTTCATGCCGGCCATCGGCATGATTTTGCACATCATGCCGTCAGCCATCATGGTGCATTCCATCACGCACTTCATCGACGGCATCGGCATGCCCATCATCGGCATTGGCATCATCATGTTCATCATCGGCATGGCCATGCTCGCCCGGGACATGCACATCATGCTCATGTTGCCGCAGTGCATCATCATCGGCATGCCGCAGTTCATCATCATCTGCATCATTTCAGCGCTGTTCTTGAACATGGCCATGTCCATGCCAGCGGCCGGCATCATCTTGCACATCATCCCGTCGTCCATCATGTCGCAGGACAGGGTCGCCATCATCATCGGCATGCCCATCATCGGCATCATTGGCATGGTGGCGTTCATCGGCATTGGCATCTGCATGGCATTCATCATGGTGTTGCTCCCTGAAGGACTGGATAGTTGGGCGAAGCTGATGGAGGCCGATTCTAGGGAATCGGCCGAGCGCAACAAGCTGGCGATCGAACAGCCAAAGTCGATGTCAGGGCAGGCTTAACGAGGCAGGCAGGACGATTGTTTCTGCTGTGACAAACAATCGGATTCGATCACGGACAAGATGAAAACCATGACGCTGATTATTCGGTTATGGATATGCAGATTGCATCTATATAAATAGCGGAAAGAAATAATCGTTCTAACCGATGCCACAATCTTTCCCTCCAGGTGCACCGACACGCCGCTTCACCGCTGATCCCCTTCTTTAAGCTGCCTTTCTCTCCCGATGTTGGGCCTGAGCCCGAAGCAACCCCGTGCCTGCCGTTTGTCCGCTGCGACCGGTGGCGCACACTTTTGCACGCCATCCAGCCAGAAACTCCGTTCGGGGACTTGTGCTATCGGTATTATGGTATACCATCAGACGCACAGACACCCAAAACCTCCACGGAGCAGCTCATGAGTTTCGAAATCCGCAAGATCGTCAGCTATGTCGAAGAAACCTTTATTGAAGGCGGCAAAGCCACCGATAAGCCCGTGACCATGGTCGGTCTGGCCGTGGTGATGAAAAACCCCTGGCTGGGCAACGGTTTCGTCGAAGACCTGAAACCACAGATCCGCGCCAACTGCTCCGACCTCGGCGCACTGATGGTCGAGCGCCTGGTGGGCATCATCGGTGGCGCCGAGAAGATCGAGGCTTACGGCAAGGCTGCGGTGGTCGGTGCCGATGGCGAAATCGAGCACGCTTCGGCGGTGATCCACACCCTGCGCTTCGGCAACCACTACCGCGAAGCGGTCAAGGCCAAGAGCTACCTGAGCTTCACCAACAAGCGCGGCGGCCCGGGTACTTCGATCCAGATCCCGATGATGCACAAGGACGACGAAGGCCTGCGTTCGCACTACATCACCCTGGAAATGCAGATCGAAGACGCCCCGCGTGCCGACGAAATCGTCGTGGTCCTGGGTTGCGCCGACGGCGGCCGCCTGCACCCGCGCATCGGCAACCGCTACATCGACCTGGAAGAACTGGCCGCCGAAAAAGCCCAGTAACCGGCCAGCAGAACGACAACAAGAAGGCATTGCAGGAGCGCTCCATGATTCGGCTCACCGCTGAACTCACCCCGGCTGGCACCAGTTACCTGGCGACCGGCCAAGGCCAGCCCGTGGTCTTGATCCACGGCGTGGGCCTGAACAAAGAAATGTGGGGCGGCCAGATCGTTGGCCTGGCCACGAAGTACCGCGTCATCGCCTACGACATGCTCGGCCATGGCGCCAGCCCGCGGCCAGAGAGTGGCACACCGCTGCTCGGTTATGCCGACCAGTTGCTGGAGCTGCTCGACCACCTGCAATTGCCCAAGGCAACGGTGATCGGCTTTTCCATGGGCGGGCTGGTGGCGCGGGCGTTTGCCCTGCACTACGCGCAACGCCTGGAAGGCCTGGTGGTGCTCAACAGTGTGTTCAACCGCAGCGCCGAACAGCGCGCGGGGGTCATCGCCCGCACCAGCCAGGCTGCCGAACACGGGCCGGACGCCAATGCCGAAGCGGCGCTGTCGCGCTGGTTCAGCCGCGAATACCAGGCGGCGAACCCGGCACAGATCGCCGCGATCCGCCAGACCCTGGCCGGCAATGACCCGCAGGGTTACCTGACCACCTATGAACTGTTCGCCACCCAGGACATGTACCGCGCCGACGACCTGGGCAGCATCCGGGTGCCGACGCTGATCGCCACCGGCGAGCTGGACCCCGGTTCGACCCCGGAAATGGCCCGACAACTGGCCGAACGCATTCCCGGCGCGACCGTTGCCGTGCTCGCCGAGCAACGGCATATGATGCCCGTAGAATCGCCGCGCCTGGTCAACCAGCTGTTGCTGGAGTTTCTGCAGGCCGCGCACTCCCAACAAAACCAGATCAAGGGGATCGTTGCATGACACTCGCACGCTTCCAGATGTGCATCGGCGGTGAATGGGTCGATGCCCTGTCCGGCAAGACCTTCGAAAGCCTCAACCCGGCGCTGGCCGAACCTTGGGCCGAATTGCCCGATGCCGACGAAGCCGATGTCGAGCGCGCCGTACAAGCCGCGCAAACCGCTTTCGACAGCCCGGCCTGGCGCGGCTTGACCGCCACCGCGCGCGGCAAATTGCTGCGACGCCTGGGCGACCTGATCGCCGAAAACAAGGAACAACTGGCGCAGCTGGAAAGCCGCGACAACGGCAAGCTGATCCGCGAAACCCGTGGCCAGGTCGGTTATCTGCCGGAGTTCTTCCACTACACCGCAGGCCTGGCCGACAAACTCGAAGGCGGCACCCTGCCGCTGGACAAGCCGGACCTGTTTGCCTACACCGTGCACGAAGCCATGGGTGTGGTTGCCGCGATCATCCCGTGGAACAGCCCGCTGTACCTGACCGCGATCAAACTCGCTCCGGCCCTCGCGGCGGGCAACACCATCGTGATCAAGCCGTCGGAGCACGCCTCGGCGACCATCCTCGAACTGGCGCGCCTGGCCCTGGAAGCCGGGATTCCGCCGGGGGTGGTCAACGTCGTCACCGGTTATGGCCCAAGCACCGGTGCCGCCCTCACCCGCCATCCGCTGGTGCGCAAGATCGCCTTCACCGGCGGCGCGGCCACGGCGCGGCATGTGGTGCGCAGCAGTGCGGAGAACTTCGCCAAACTGTCGCTGGAACTGGGCGGCAAATCGCCGAACATCATCTTCGCCGACGCCGACCTCGACAGCGCGATCAACGGCGCCATCGCCGGGATTTATGCCGCTTCCGGGCAGAGCTGCGTCTCCGGTTCGCGCCTGCTGGTGCAGGACGAAATCTACGACGAGTTCGTCGGCCGTCTGGTGGAACGCGCCCAGCGCATTCGCATCGGCAACCCCCAGGAAGACAGCAGCGAAATGGGCCCGATGGCCACCGCGCAGCAACTGGCCGTGGTCGAAGGCCTGGTGGCCGATGCCATTGCCGAAGGTGCGCGCCTGCGCCTGGGCGGCAAGCGTCCGCAGAATCTGGGCGACGGCTGGTTCTACGAACCGACGCTGTTCGAGTGCGACCGCAACTCGATGAAGATCATGCAGGAAGAAGTCTTTGGCCCGGTGGCTTCGGTCATCCGTTTCAAGGACGAAGCCGAAGCCCTGGCGATCGCCAACGACTCGCAGTTCGGCCTCGCCGCCGGCATCTGGACCCGCGACCTGGGCCGTGCCCACCGCCTGGCCCGGGACGTGCGCTCCGGGATCATCTGGGTCAACACCTACCGCGCGGTCTCGGCCATGGCGCCGATCGGCGGTTTCAAGAACAGCGGCTATGGACGCGAAAGCGGCATCGATTCGGTGCTGGCCTACACCGAGCTGAAAACGGTGTGGATCAACCTGTCCCAGGCACCGATGCCTGATCCCTTCGTGATGCGCTAGGAGTCCTGGAAAATGATCGAACCCGGCATTTACAAAGACGTGATGAGCTCGTTCCCGTCCGGGGTCACGGTGGTCACCACCCTGGACCCGGACGGCGGCATCGTCGGCATCACCGCCAGCGCCTTCAGTGCGCTGTCGATCGACCCGGCACTGGTGCTGTTCTGCCCCAACTACGGCTCCGACACCTACCCGGTGCTGCGCGACAGCAAGCAGTTCGCGATTCATTTGCTGTCCGCCGAGCAGACCGCCGAAGCCTATGCCTTCGCCGGTAAAGGCAAGGACAAGGCCAAAGGGATCGAGTGGCACCTGAGCGAACGGGGCAACCCGATCCTGGCCAAGGCGACAGCCATCATCGAGTGCGAGCTGTGGCGCGAATACGACGGCGGTGATCACGCGATCATCGTCGGCGCGGTGAAGAACCTGATCCTGCCCGAGCAACCGGTGACGCCGATGATCTACCACAAAGGCAAGCTGGGCCCGCTGCCTGCCCTGGCCTAACACAGACCCTGTAGGAGCGAGCCTGCTCGCGATGGTCGTGAACGATAACGCGTGCTGCCTGACAGCCCTTGGCGTTCTCGGGTTTTTCGCGAGCAAGCTCGCTCCTACAGGTAACCCTCTTTTCTTTCAGGAGCCGGCATGAGCCCAGCAGCCTCGCAATTGTTCCGTCAGCAGGCCTACATCAACGGCCAATGGCTGGACGCGCCGCATGGCGCCTGTCAGGACATCTTCAACCCGGCCACCGGCGAGTTGATCGGCCAGGTGCCGAACCTCGGCGCCGAGCATGCGCGCCTGGCCATCGACGCCGCCAACAAGGCCTGGCCGGCCTGGCGCGCGCTGACCGCCAAGGAGCGCAGCAATACGCTCAAGCACTGGCATGCCTTGATGCTGGAAAATGCCGACGCCCTGGCACACATTCTCACCCTCGAACAAGGCAAGCCACTGGCCGAAGCCAAGGGTGAAATTCTCTACGCCGCGAGCTTCATCGAGTGGTTCGCCGAGGAAGCCAAGCGCATCTACGGCGACACCATTCCCAGCCACAAGGGCGATGCGCGCATCGTGGTCAGCAAGGAGCCGATTGGTGTGGTCGCGGCCATCACGCCGTGGAATTTCCCGGCGGCGATGATCACCCGCAAGGCCGGCCCGGCGCTGGCCGCCGGCTGCCCGTGCATCGTCAAGCCGGCTCCGGAAACACCCTTCTCGGCACTGGCCATGGCTGCACTGGCGGAACAGGCCGGCATTCCAGCGGGTATTTTCAACGTGATCACCGGCGACGCCATCGCCATCGGCGCCGAGCTGACCGCCAGTGCGCAGGTGCGCAAATTGTCGTTCACCGGCTCCACCGCCATCGGCAAACTGCTGATGGCCCAGTGCGCGCCGACGCTGAAAAAAGTCTCGCTGGAGCTGGGCGGCAACGCGCCGTTCATTGTCTTCGACGACGCCGATCTGGAACGCGCCGTCGACGGTGCGCTGATCGCCAAATTCCGCAACGCCGGACAGACCTGTGTCTGCGTCAATCGCTTCCTGGTGCAGGCCGGCATCCACGACGCCTTTGTCGCACGCCTTGCCGAACGGGTTTCGCAGCTCAAGGTCGGCAGCGGTTTCGAAGAAGGTGTGACCCAGGGCCCGCTGATCAACGAGCGTGCCGTGGCCAAGGTCGAAGAGCACGTGCAAGACGCCCTGGCCCAGGGTGCACGACTGCTGTGCGGCGGCGAGCGTCATGCGCTGGGCAACGGTTTCTTCCAGCCGACCGTGGTCACAGGCGTCACCCCACAGATGAAAGTCGCCCGCGATGAAACCTTCGGTCCGCTGGCCGCGGTGTTCCGTTTCGACACCGAGGCCCAGGCCATCGATATGGCCAACGACACCGAATTCGGCCTGGCCGCCTACTGCTACACCCGCGACCTGGGCCGCGCCTGGCGCATGAGCGAGGCGCTGGAGTACGGCATGGTCGGGATCAACGAAGGGCTGATTTCCACCGAAGTCGCCCCCTTCGGCGGCATCAAGTCCTCGGGGCTGGGCCGTGAAGGCTCCAAGTACGGCATCGAGGATTACCTGGAACTCAAATACACCTTGATGGGCGGCCTTTGAGCCCACGGGAGCTACGCAAATGAGCAACGAAAAATACGAAAAAGGCCTGAAGATCCGCACCCAGGTGCTGGGCGAAGCCTACGTCAAGCGCTCCATCGAGAACGCCGACGACTTCACCCGACCGTTGCAGGAGATGGTCACCGAGTATTGCTGGGGTCATGTCTGGGGCCGTGAGGGTTTGTCCCTCAAGGAACGCAGCATGATCAACCTGGCGATGATCTCGGCCCTCAACCGGCCCCATGAACTCAAGCTGCATGTGCGCGGCGCCTTGCGTAACGGCCTGAGTCGTGAGCAAATACGCGAAATATTGCTTCAGGTCGGCATTTATTGCGGTGTCCCCGCTGCCGTAGACAGTTTCCGGCTCGCCCGTGAAGCCTTCGCCGAAGCCGATGCCGAGGCCTCCAGTTAACCCTTGGCTGTTTGATCCGACCGAGCACCGGGATTCCCGTAATCGAAGTGCTCTTTTTGCATGGACAGCCACAATCAGAGCGGACCCCATGAAACGCCTGCCACTCGACGACAGCTTCAAGGTCAATCGCAACCCCGTCACCCTGCGCGAAATCGTGCTGGACAAACTGCGAAGCGCCATCATGAACTTCCAGCTCCTGCCGGGAGACCGTCTGGTCGAACGCGATCTGTGCGATCGCCTGGGCGTCAGCCGTACTTCCGTGCGCGAAGCCTTGCGTCACCTGGAATCCGAAGGCCTGGTGGAATTCGCCGATGCCAAGGGCCCGCGTGTCGCGATCATTACCCTGGCCGACGCCGTGGACATCTACGAGCTGCGCTGCGTGCTCGAAGGGCTGATCGTGCAACTGTTCACCCTGCGCGCCAAGGCCAAGGACATCAAGGCCCTGGAAAAAGCCCTCGAAGAAAACCGCAAGGCGCTCAAGGACGGCGAACTGCAACAGGTCATCGATTCGGTGCAGGGTTTCTACGACGTGCTGCTCGAAGGCTCGGGCAACCATGTCGCGGCCACCCAACTGCGCCAGTTGCAGGCACGCATCAGCTACCTGCGCGCGACCTCGGTGTCCCAGGAGAACCGTCGCGGCGCCAGCAACCAGGAAATGGAACGCATGGTCGAGGCGATCAAGGGCGGCGATCCACTGGCCGCCCACCAGGCTTGCGTCGACCACGTGCGCGCGGCCGCTGCCGTGGCCCTGGACTACCTCAAGCGCAAGCAGGAAGAAACCGGCGACATCCCGGCGATCACCCTGCCCATCGCGCTCAAAGAACCGCGCATAGGTCGCTGAAATGTTCAGCCCGAGCTTTTGCCCCAAGTGCGGCAGCGCTGATCTCGGTCAGCAGCTGCCGCCGGGCGATACGCACGAGCGCCTGATGTGCCGCGGCTGCGGCTACATCCATTACATCAATCCGAAAATCATCGCCGGCTGCATCATCGAGCAGGACGGCAAATACCTCCTGTGCCAGCGCGCCATCCCGCCGCGCCCCGGCACCTGGACCCTGCCCGCGGGCTTCATGGAAAGCGGCGAGACCACCGAACAGGCGGCCTTGCGCGAGGTCTGGGAAGAAAGTGGCGTGCGTGCGGAAATCGTCTCGCCCTACTCGATTTTCAGCGTGCCCAGGATCAGCGAGGTGTACATCATCTTCCGTGCCATCGCGCTTGAGATCACCGGGCAGTATGGGCCGGAAACCCTCGACTACAAGTTCTTCGCGCCTGAGGAGATTCCCTGGGACAGCATCTACTATCCGGCGATCCGGCAGATTCTCGAGCGTTATATCGAGGAGCGGCAGGCCGGGGTTTATGGCATTTACATGGGCAATGATGACAGCGGGAAGATTCACTTTATTCGCTGATTCGTTGTGGATTTTTCCGTGTGCATATCCGTTTTTGCGGTAACGGCCGCTTACGGTTCCGCCCTTACGGCGGGTCACTTTCGAAAAGCGCGAAAGTAACCAAAGCGCTTTGCCCCTTACGTTCGGTGCCTCGCCTAGGCTCGGCATGCCCTCGCTCCGGTCCTGCTCCGTGGGCCCGCCGCCATCGGCCATCCATGGCCGGGGGCGGCTAACCCGGCATCCATGCCGGGTTGCCCACTGCGCAGAACCTGCGCTCGGCCTCACGAGGGGGCGTACACCGCAACAGCGCCCGAGGCGGCCTACCGGCCGGCCTGGTCGCGGGTTTCGTTCGTCTGTGATGTACCTGGTCGGCTGCCAGGCCGTCATCGCGAGCAGGCTCGCTCCCACAGGGATTGGGTATACCTGTGAGAAATTGGTCGGCTGTCAGACCGCCTTCGCGAGCAAGCCCGCTCCCACAGAAGAGCAAAAGCAGAGCGGTCCACACCGCGCCGCTTCTCACCACTCAACAGGCCGAGCGTTAGCTCGCCTGCAGCTTTTGATCTACCCGCCCCCTCGGCAGGCTGAGCGCAGGTGTTCATCCGGGGATAGGCGCGCAGCGCCGTTCGACGCAGTCGAACTCATTGCATGTAGGTCGAAGCGAAGCCGACCGGAGGGCAATGCCCCCGGATGAATACCGCAGCGAAGGTACCCCGAGCCTCAGCGAGGGGCCGTACGTAAGGGGCGAGACCTTTTGGTTACTTTTGGCTGGGCCGGCACTCCGGGCGTTTGCCAAAAGTGACTCGCCGTAAGGGCGAAACCATAAGCCGCCGTTACCGAAGAAACGGATATGTACCCAACAAAGACTACACCCCCAAACGAAACTGCTTGGGCGTAACCCCAAACCGCTTACGAAACGCCCGAATAAAATTACTGGCCTGCCGATACCCCAACCGCTCGGCAATCCGCTCAATCGGCTGATCGCCGGCAGTCAACCAATGCCGCGCCAACTCCAGACTGTCGCTACGACGATGTTGCGGCGCAGCAGTCTGCCAATGCCGCAACATGCTCTGATGCAAAAACGCATTGGCCCCCAGCAACGGCTCATCAAGGCTAGCCGCTGGCAGGCTCAAACACGGATGCGCCCCCTCCAGCACCTCGATGCCAACGCTACGCAACCACTGCCCGGCAGCCTGCTGCGGCGTCAGGCGAACACTGACAAACACCTCGGCCGGCGCCCGCCCCAAGCGTCGGGCAATGTTGCGCACCAACGTCAGGGTCGCCGCATCAAGGCCGAAAAAATGCGCCTGCCGGCCAGCACTGCGCAAGTGCAGGCGGGCTTGCCCGTCACCCTCCTCCAGTTCCGCCACCACATAGTTGGTCACCCGAGGCAGGAAATCAGTGAAGCACGCCAGGCTCGCGCGCAGGGTGGCGGCGGAGTCCAGCAGGATGTTCAACCCCCGCAACGTGGTGGTCGCCATACCATTGACCAGTTCACAGCCAAACGACACCCCCGCGCCCGCACGCTCGCATTCGTTCCACAAGCGCTCGACCAGGTGCGCAGGCACGTGCAGATCCTGCCCTTCGAGCAATGAAAGACAGATGCCGGCCCGTTGCAGCAGTTGGTCCTGACACAGGCCGGACTGCCGGGCATGGCTGAGAATGGTGCGGGTGAAGGCGCTGGAAATGAACGGTTGGCAGGTCATGGCACGTTACGACGAGAAGACAGGCGTGTACTTATGCCAGCCTCTGTGTTATCGATCCAATGCATTAAAAGTATCCGCCAAATGCAGGAGACGCATGATGGATCTACGACAACTCCGCCACCTTGTCGCCCTGGCCGATTACCGCAATTTCGGGCGCGCCGCCGAGGCGATCAATCTTAGCCAGCCGGCCTTCAGTCGTAGCATCCAGACCCTGGAGCGCGACCTCGACTGCGCGCTGGTGGAGCGCAGCAGCCGCGAATTCCGCCTGACGGGCCAGGGTGAACTGGTGCTGCAACATGCCCGGCGCCTGCTCGCCGGCAGCCAGGCCCTGCACAACGAACTGACGCAATACAACGGCCTGACCGGTGGCGAGTTGCACTTCGGCTGTGGCCCGTATCCGGCACAGTTGCTGGTGCCCGAGGCGCTGGCGGAATTCATCCAGGCGCACCCGGCGATCCGCATCAGTTTCCACCAGGGCGACTGGGAACAACTGGCGGTCTGGCTTCGTGAACAGCAGATCGAATTCCTCGTGGCCGACGCGCGGTACTTCACCGGCGACCCGCAATACCAGGTACAGCTGTTGCGCCCCCGGCGCGGGCGGTTCTTTTGCCGTGCCGGTCATCCCCTGGCGCAACAGCCGGACCTGTCCCTGCGCGCCCTGCTCGACTACGCGGTGGTCGGCACGCGAATACCGCCGATGATCCGCAAGATCCTGGCCGACGCGCAGGGCGAGGCGGACTTCAACCCAAGTGTGGAATGCGCGCAGTTCGATGCCATCCGCCGCGTGGTGATGCGCTCCGACGCGGTGGGCATCGCAACCATCGAGGCCCTGGCCGAACTCGCCGACCAGGGCCTGATCCGCCTGCTGGAGTTTGCCGATGTGCCCAAGGACGACCCCGGCCTGCAATTGCACTACGGCATCGTCAGCCGCGCCGGCCACTCCCTGACACCGGCGGCGCTGGCGATGGTCGAGGCGGTGCTGACGGTTGACCGGCGTTTGTTGGCGTCGAATTAGGTGCATCTGAACTGCATGCGATCCCTGTGGGAGCGGGCTTGCTCGCGAAGAGGGAGTGTCAGTCGACGACATTGTTGTCTGATACACCGCTTTCGCGAGCAAGCCCGCTCCCACAGGGTTTCACGCACGCCGCGCCAGCGCCTGCAATGCCCGGGGCTCACCGAGGGCGCGCAGCAGGCAATGCATCGCCTCCTCGCGGCTGCGCTCGAAGCGATAGCGGGACTCGACGTACAGCGCCAGTTTCAACTCCACGGGTTCGTCCAGGGGCAGCGGCACCTGTTGCAGGCCCAGCACACTGGCGACCCGACTCGGCAGGCTGATGCCCAGCGGCTGGCGGTCGGCGATCAGCTTCGCGGCCAGGGTGCTCTGGGTGCTCATCGCGACATGGCGGCGCAGGCCTTTCAAGCCGAGCTGCAAGTCCACCGGGCTGAGTCCGTCGCGGCGGCTCGACACCTGAATCTGCGGTTGCTCCAGATATTCCTGCAGGGTGCGCGGCGGCGCCTTGAGCGCGGCGCCATAGGCGAACACGTAATGATCGGCGGGCAATGCCTGTTTGTGCAGGCCGGCTAGCCCGGCCAGCGGCTGGTCGAGGTCGATCAGGATATCCAGCTTGCCGCTGGCCAGGTCCTGCAAGGCGTCACGGCGCCGGGGCTGGAAATAACGCACCTGCCAATCGGCGTGGGGCGATTCGAGCAAGGCATCGAGCAGCACCGGTTGCAGGCAATCCAGGCAACTGATGCGCAGCAGCGGATTGTTCTGCCGCGCAGCGGGGATCATGCGCAAGCCATCGCGCAATGACTCGAGCGCCGCACGCACGTAGTCGGCCAGACGATGGGCGACCAGTGTCGGCGTCACGCCCAGGCGACTTTTGATGAACAGCGGATCGCCGCACAATTCGCGCAGGCGACGCAACGCATTGCTCATGGCCGGTTGCGACAGGCACATCACCTCGGCGGCACGGGTGACGCTGCGCTGCTGGTAAATCGCATCGAAGGCGAGCAACAGGTTCAAATCGAGCTGGCGTAAATCAAGCATGGTCTTGCTCCGGCAAATCGCTTAACGTCGGGCAGCCTAACCAGTGTTCCGGAACAAGCTGTGAGCCCTACATGACAAAAAGCGATCAGCCACTGCACGATCAATCCATACCCAATGCGTTCTACGCGCCGACCCTGCTGCCGGCCATCGAAGAGTTGCTGGCCCGCGGGGTGGACCGCGAACACATCGAAGGCCTGTTCCGTCGCAGCCTGTTCGAGTTGCGCACACCCTTCATGCGCATTCCGCTGTTCATGTCGCGGCGCTTCTGGGCGTTCGCCCTGGAACAGACCGGCGACCCGCTGATCGGCCTGGCGGCCGGTCGGCGCTTCGTTTCCACCGCCACCAATGGCCTGACGTACCTGTTCGACGTGGCCGACTCACTGGACAGCGCCTGCCAGTATTTCGTGCGCTTCTTTCCGTTTTTCAACGGGCACTTTCAGGCGCAGATCGTGCGCGGCGGCGACAACGTCGAACTGCGTCTGCTCGATTGCGGCAGCGTGAAAGCCAGCGCAGCCACCGCCGATTACATCCTCATCAGCCTGTGCAGCATGTTGCGGCGCAAGTTCCTCGCCAGCGGCCTGGAGCGCGATCCGGTGCTGGGCATCGGGCTGACCGGCACCTGCACCGCCAACCCGCAGGATCACGAGCAAGCCTTCCGCGCCCCGGTGCAGTGGCAACAGGCGCAACACTCGATCCGCCTCGATCCACAGCTGTTCGTCATCCCGTTGACGCCGGGCAATCATGAACTGGAGCAGACACTGGTCGAACTGCTGGAACAGACCCGGCGCAACAGCGAACCGACCTTGCTGGAGCAAGTCTGCGACCACTTGATCGTCGACCTCGCACAAGCCAACTGGCAGCAATGGTGTAGCACCCAGCACCTGCTCGAGCGCACCGCAGCCCGGCGTTTGAAAGCGTTGGGCTGGCGTTTTTCCGAGTTGCTCGACGAGTACCGCCGCTACCGGGCCGAAGACTTTTTGCAGGGGACAGACCTGGAGCTGGTGGAGATTTCCGACCGCCTGGGCTACAGCGATGTACAAAGCTTCAACCGTGCCTGCCTGCGGTGGCTGGGGTGCGCGCCGGGCGCCTGGCGAGCCCGGCAAGGTCGATAAAAAAGGTTCTTTACTCATTCCCGGGAAACTGCAGGAGCCAGGTAAAGCGCAAAACCCTGTGGGAGCGAGCCTGCTCGCGAAAGCGGTATGTCAGTCACATCGATACTGGACGTGCCGCCGTCTTCACGAGCAGACTCGCTCCCACAAAAACCAGGCTTGTGCGTCACGGCTGCCTTTGGTTTTTTGCGTCCCCCCGGTATCCAGCTACAAATGATGGGTGGGTTGAGTGTCCGCAATCCTGACAGCGAATTTCGACATGGCGGCGCTGCTCGACAGTGATGAAGCCATTAGCGAGTACCTGTCTCAGGTACTCGCAGACGGTGACAACGAGGAGTTTCTTCGCGCTATCGGCTATGTGGTGAAAGCCCGTGGCATGACACAGATTGCCAAAGACTCGGGAATGGGTCGCGAAAGCCTCTACAAAGCCTTCGCGCCCGGAGCAAAACCACGTTTTGATACGGTCCTGAAGGTCATTCATGCCCTTGGCATAGATCTCTGTGCGCAGCCAGGGCACACGGTCAATCACTCAAATCCCTGATTTGATTCTGCGCGTTATGTCGCTGGCTTCACCACCACCCAGGTAAAACACAACGGCAACTGCGCTGCCTGCTGCTGATAGCGGTCATACAGCTCTTCGCGGTTGGAGTGGGGGTATTCCTTGAAGTGACGGATCTGCAGGCCTGCGGCGATGGCGGCGTCGAAGAGGTCGCCCAGGGTGTGGACGAACCAGTAGGATGGCGCGGCCGGCTGTTCGATCTTGCCCTCGTAGACGATCGGTTCGTGCTGCACGAACGGTTCGCGACGGAAGTATGAACTGGCCGGACGAAAAGGATCGGTTGCCTCGGGGTCGAACATTTCCAGGAATGGGTGGGTTTCGTACACCACCAGCGCGCCCCCCGGCTTCAGGGTACGCGCCACATGGCGCAAGAATTCGCCGATGTCCGGCATCCAGTTCAGGACCCCGATGGTGATCAGCGCCAGGTCGAAGCGCTCCTGCAGTTGCGCAGGCAAGCGGTGAATGTCCGCTTCGATGAATTGCGGCGCATGGGGCGAGCGGCAAGCCAGTTCCCTTGCCTGCTCGAGAAATGCGCCGGACTGGTCGACGCCCACCACGCTGCGCGCACCCAGGGCGAACAGCGACAGGCTTTCGCGGCCGTTGTTGCAGCCCAGTTGCAGCACCTCCTTGCCGTCGACACCGGTCTGGGCCAGCAACGCGGTCAGGGTGTCGTCCAGGCAGGAAAATTCCGCCTGTTCCACGCCCTTCAACAAGGCGTGCCATTCGCTGGAGTCTTTGTGGTGACGGGCGGAGTCATTCCAGGCCTCGCGGTTGCTGGCGATGGCTTGTTCTTTTGTCGGCAGTTCCATTGCACGCTCCAGGGTTCGGGTTGTCGAATTGACCGGCCGAAGTCTAGATCAAGCCCATACTGACAGCTGTTGCGAACTTGTAATTCGCGCAGCGTCGACGCCTGCTCACGGCGCCAGCTATAGTTAATGACCATGGGGGAAATGTGGTTAAACCGATTTAGCAGGTGTTGCCATGAAAAAGACCGACCTGACGCTTTTGCTCCCCTTCTTCCTGAGCGTGTCCGCTGCTGCCCACGCCGACGACTTTCCAAACACCACTCAATACAGCAGTGAATTCAACTATTACGGCGCCGACCAACCCTTCGCCCACCCCGCACCACCGTCCATGAACTTCATCCCGCCGGGCTCATACATCCCGACCGCGCCCGGGGATTTCATTCCGGTTTCAAGCGAGCATGTGTTTTCCGACTCGCGCCTGCCGACCGTCGCCGATGCCACGGTCCGGGTGTTTATCCGCTCCTACGATCCGGAGCGTGGCGTGTACGTGAACCAGGAAGTCGAGAATCCCGGTTGCATGATGTCCTGCCTGAGACAGGGCCCGGTATTGCAGTGAGCACCAGGGGCGTTCTCTACCACTGGCGTTTGTCCGGGCGGGCAAGACCGAGCTTTTCGATCCGGTAGCGCAACATGTCACGGCTAAGACCCAGCAGGCGTGCCGATTTGGTGACGTTCCAGTCTGTCTTGTCGAGCATCTTGCGCACCATGTCGCGCTCCACTTCCGGCAGGTTCATGGATTCGCCGCCGTTGTAGGACGGACGCTGTTCGCTGAAATGTTGCGGCTCGTGATGAAACATCGGTGGCTCATCCACCAGGCTCAGGCAAACGTTCAATTGATGGGCAGCGATGGTGTCGCTTTGCGCCAGCAACACGGTTTGCTCCAGCATGTTGCGCAGTTCGCGTACGTTGCCTGGCCAGCTGTAGCTGAGCAGCAACTCTTCGGCCTGGTTGCTGAAATACAGGTTCGGCTTGCCGTAGCGTTTGCCATGCAGCCCCAGGAAGTGCCGGGCCAGCAGCAGGATATCGGCGCCACGGGCGTACAGGCGCGGCACCTTGATTGAAATGATGCGCAGGCGGAAAAACAGGTCGCGGCGGAATTTGCCTTGCTGGACCATCTGTTCGAGATTGCAGTTGGTGGCACTGATCACCCGCAGATCGACCTTGCGCTCCTTCACCGAACCGACCCGGCGAACGGTCCGGTCTTCCAACAACTTGAGCAGCTTGGCTTGCAACAGCAGGTCCATTTCACCGATTTCATCGAGGAACAGCGTGCCGCCATCGGCCGCTTCCACCAGCCCCATGCGACGGTCCTTGGCGTCGGTGAAGGCGCCCTTCTCGTGGCCGAACAGCTCTGATTCCACCAGGTTGGACGGGATCGAAGCACAGTTGAATTCAATGAACGGGCCTTTGCTGCGCGGGCCGTCGAAGTGCAGTGCCCGGGCCACCAGCTCCTTGCCGGTACCGGTCTCGCCTTCCACCAGAACCGGCGGCAGATCGCTGTTGGCCATCCGCCGTTCGGCGTCGAGCAACTGGCTGATGGTGCCCTTGAGATACACCATCGGCGCCGACTCGCCAATCAGTGCCTGCACCCCCGACTTCTGGGCCTCACGTTCCTGATAAAAGGACAGCGTGCGCTCCATGCGGTCGGTCGCCAGGGCCTTGTCCAACAGCAGCTTGAGCTCTGGCAGGGCCACCGGTTTGGTGACGTAGTGAAAGGCGCCCTCTTTCATTGCCACCACGGCGTCTTCGACGTTGCCGTAACCGGTCATCATGATCACTTTCAGATCCGGCGCGCTGATGCGCAGCTTCTGGATCAGGTCGTGACCACTCATGCCCGGCAACGAGTTGTCGGTCAGTACCACGTCAGGTGCGAAAGAACCCAATTGCTCCAGTGCATCTTCAGCCGAGTGGCAGACGGTCACCTCGAAGTCCTTGCGCTCCAGGTAAGTCTGAATATTCTCGGCGAGGATCTCGTCATCCTCGACCAGCAGAATGCTGTGCTCCATATACCCCTCCCGTTGCCACTTTGAAATTGAGACAAACGCGGGTTCCCTCCTGCTCCCGGCTGGTCAGTTCGACCGAGCCGTCAAACCGCTCCATTATTCTTTTGACCAGGGCCAGGCCCACACCCAATCCACCTTGTTTGGTGGTGAAAAACGGCTTGAAGACCATTTGTTGTTGTTGTTTGGACATCCCCTTGCCGGTGTCGGTCAGGATCATGCTCAAGTAGCCGGGTACCGAGGAATCGATCTCGATCGTCAGCATGCCCTCCTTGGGCATGGCTTCCAGTGCGTTAGCAAACAGGCTATTGAGTATTTGCGTCAGTAGCACCTGGTGGCTGACGACCGGTGGCACGCTGGCGGGAGCGAAACGCACTTCGACGTTCGAACGCTTGATCAGGGTCTCAAAGGCACTCAGGGTGTCTTCGATGGCGAGCACCAGGTCGACCGTTTCAAAATCGTCATTCATCGGCCGCAACGACACCAGCAACTCGCGCACCCAACGCGACATGCGGTCGACCTGATTGATGATGTCGCCAATGTTTTTCTGTGCCGGCTGGCTGGCGATGACCTGGGCCAGTTCGGCGCTGGAACGGATATTGGCCAGTGGATTGCGCAAGCTGTGGGCGACCGCCGAGGACATCTCACCCAGGGCGACAAAGGTTTCATTGGCGATCAGCTGTTTTTGCTGGCTTTGCAACAGCATCGCTGCACGCCGCACGATCCAGAACAACCCCAGGTAGATCGCCGCCCCGCCAATCAGGGTCGCCAGCCAGATCGCCTTGAAGCCACGCTGGATGCGGCCCACCAGGTCCACCGGTTCCTTGTAGATCTCCACCATGGCAATCACTTTGCTTTTGTCGGCGTTGAACATCGGGATGTAGTTCTCGACGAACAGGTATTCCGGTTCGCGCAGCAGGCGCTGCTCGGGACGCTCTTCATCGATCTCGTGATAGCTGGTGGACACCGGCGATTTCATTTCGAAGGATTCATCCAGCTGATCGTCGCCTTCGATGCGCACGCCGATCAACTCGGAATTGGTCGACCAGACCACGGTGCGGTCCTGGGCATACACCGTCGCCAGCAGGATGTCCGGCAGATGCTTCACATGGTCGAGAAACTCGGAGCGTACGGTGGCCCGGGATTCGGGAGGGACGTCGGCATAGGCATGGTCCAGTCGCGGGTCGAGCATTTCGCCCATGGTCCTGCCCGGCGAAATCCCGGCGTGACGGACTTCGGCCTCGCCAATGGCGTGGATGAACTGCGCGGTCAGCATCGAATCGCGCTCAATGCTTTCATCGACCACAAAGCGCGTGGAGATGTAACCCAGTCCAAGCGCCACCACGCCAATGATGAAAAAACTGGCCAGAGAGAACCAGCGCAGCAAGTTGAACTGGGGCAGCCAACCCTTGCGCGGAGCGGCCGGGGCCTGCGGCGCAGGTACTTTTTGTTGTTCCAGTCTCTGCATGGGGTCTGTCCTGAGTCCTTGAAAACCAGCCTTTGCAGCCATGTATCAAGTCAGTGTAGGTAACATTGATAGCCATTGACCGGCCCACGAAACTATTTCGAAGCTATTGCATTTGGGGCACGTTCGGTTGTGCGACTGAGTGATGCTGTTCAGGTTCCTCGCTACCACTGGCCAGTGGCGCCACTGGCGGATGCTGACGGTCGGTTTCTTCTTGCAGGAAGTCGATGATGGACTGGACGGACTTCTTGTCCAGCCGCAGGTTGGGCATCGAGATCCTGTTGTAGCTTTCGAACAGCTGCATCGCAATCGGGTCCTTTTCCGCCAGCATGCGATCCGGTTCGCGGATCCAGCGGTTGAGCCAGGCCGGATCGCGCTGACGGGTCACGCCGATCAGGTCCGGGCCGATGCTGCGCACACCAATGCCCTGCCCGTCCGTTGGGCCGAGGCTGTGGCAAGACGCGCAGCGGGTGCGGAACAGCTCTTCGCCATTGCTTGGCGGACGAATGTCCGGTGCATCGACGTAGCTTTCTTCCACGCTGGGCTGCTTCCAGTTCTGCAGGGTGTTGGCCAGTTGGTCGGCCAGAATCCACGGATTTTCGAACGGCGAGGCTTTCATCCAGCGGCCCGTTTCCTGGTTGCCGACGATCAGGCTCAGGTTGTGGTCCTTGTTGCGCCCGTTATCGATGCCGTCGATGAACAGGCCCAGTTTCTGCCGCAGCTCGGTGACGTCGGCGAATTCCCCGGTGAGGAATTTCCACCCGGGCCCCACCTGGAAGCGTTGCGCATAGGCCTTGAGCACCTCGGGGGTATCGCTCAGGGGGTCGATGCTGATGGAGTAGAAGAAAATGTCCTTGCCGACCCTGTCTCCCAGCAGTTTCTGCACCTGGCGCAGACGCGCGGTTTCCAGGGGGCAGGAGTCGCTGCACGTGGTGAAGATGAAATTGATCACCACCACCTTGCCTTTGATCATGTCATCGAAAAAACGCAGTTGCTTACCGTCCTGGTCGGTCAGCAGGGTGTTGGGGAAATAGTCGCCGCCCCACGGGGTGGCGTCCTCAACCACAGCGGGTTCGGCAGCGGCTGCCGGAGCCGGTGCGGGCGTCGACAATGGTTGGCTGGCGACCAGCAACTGGCTGGCCAGCAAACCGGTCACCAACATCAGCACCAGGTGCATGCCCAAAGCGCGTGAGCGTGGTGAATACGTCTTCATGTTCATGTCGACACCCTCCCTGTTCCAGTTCAGGACTGAAGCCGTTGCGATTGAGGAAAGTTGGCAGTGCGGCGCAACGAGTCAATGGCCGTCGGTGGAAACGGCAAGGGCGCCGCGGGCGTGGTGGGGTAATCAAAACGGGCCTGCACTGCAGGCAACAGAGCGTTCTGCCCCCGCGCGATGTTGCGTGAGCCTTTGACCCCGTCAGGCAAATCGAAGAATTCTTCGCTGCACTGCGCTTTTTTTTCCATCACCAGCCGCCTTGATGTCGTGAAGGGGGGTGATGGTGGTTTTGCAAGGATCTCGCCAGTTCTGTAACTGTTTTATGCAAGATCATTAACATTTGATAAACAATGGCTTATCAACATCAATGCGCTACGACCGGGGAAATGACTGGGGATTTGACCCGATAACGGGGAAAGTTCATCCCCATTTTCAGGGGACGAGATTAAATGAAAGCCGGACGGTGGTGCCCTCGCCTTCACGGCTATCGAGGGTCACTGCCCCGCCAAAACGCTCCATGATCCGCTTGACCAGCACCAGCCCGACGCCCAGCCCGCCCTGCTTGGTTGTGAAGAACGGCCGGAAGGCCATGGTGCACTGTTCTTCGCTCATGCCTTTGCCGGTATCGCTGACCGTCACGCTGACACGCTGGGCTTCGCGCGGCTCGATCCGAATGGTCAGTGTTCCGCCGTTGTCCATGGCTTCCACCGCGTTGGACAGCAGGCTGTTGAGGATCTGGGTCAGTTGCACGTGCTCGCTCAGGACCATGGGCGTCTGGTCCGGCTCGAACACCACGTTGACCCTGGCCTTGCGGATCTGCTGCTCGTAAGCCAGCAGGCTGTCGTGCAGTGCAGCCACCAGGTTCACCGGTTCAGCCTCGTCATTGAGCGGTCGCAGGGACTGGAGCAACTCCCGTACCCAATTCGACATGCGATCGACCTGTCCAATGATGTCGTTGATGTTGCCGTGTGCCGGACCGTCGTCGAACTCTATCGCCAGCTCGGCGCTTGAACGGATGTTCGCCAACGGATTGCGCAAACTGTGGGCGACCGCCGAGGACATCTCCCCCAGCGCGACGAAGGTTTCGTTGGTGATCAATTGCTTCTGCTGCGTCACCAGCAGGATCGCCGCACGCCGCACGATCCAGAACAGGCCCAGGTAAATCAGAGCGCCGCCCAGGGCGGTCGCCAGCCAGATCAGCACCAGACCGCGCTCCATGCGGTTGATCAGGTCCTGCGGTTCCTTGTAGATCTCGACCATCGCCGTGACGGTGGTGCCATCGGCGTCGAACAGGGGAATGTAATTCTCGAGGAAGATGAATTTGGGGGGCACCACGAACTTCTGCTCCATGCGGGATTTGTCCACATCGTGGTAACTGGCCGACACGGAAATCCTGGAGTTGAATGCCCGTTCGAGCTCTTCATTGTCATGAATCGTGGTGCCCATCAAGGACGGATTGGTGGACCAGATCACCATGCGGTCGGGGGCATAGATATTGGCCAGGATCACGTCCGGCAGATTTTCGATATGGTCGAGGAATTCATCACGGGCACTGGCCCGGACCAGCGGGTCGACGTCGGGAAAGTCCTTGTCTGTTCGTGGGTCGAGCAACTGGCCCATGGTCCGCACGTTGGGAATCGACACATGGCGCACCTCGGCCAGGGCAATCGCCTGAACGAACTGTGAGGTCAACAGCGCATCGCGCTGCACGCTTTCGGTAATCACGAACCGCGTGGACACCGCCCCCAGCGCCACCGCCACCGTGCCGATCACCGCCATGCTGATCAGCGAAAACCAGCGCAACAGATCGAACGGCTGCTTGCGCGTTCTCAAGCGGACTTCGCTTTCGCTCGCAAGCACTTTAGCGATTGTGGTCATGGACACCTTCCCGGTAACCCCCCATTGGTTTATAGCCCACCCAAGGCAGTTTGCCCGAACCCGGGGACTGCGGTTCCCCTG
>NZ_JBYSYZ010000025.1:0-84731 GCF_058783925.1 Pseudomonas sp. FW305-70 | reverse complement strand
TATCGAGCGGTTCTGATATTTCCTGACATTTTCGGTGGCTGATCGGCCGCCTTCGCGAGCAAGCCCGCTCCCACAGGGTCAACGGTGCCCGACATCATTGATTGTGATCGATATCCAGCTTGCTGAAGGTCACTTTCCCGCCTTCGGTGGTGTACCCGGTGTTGTCCTGCACATAGACCCCGGCCTTGAAGTACAGCGGCTTGTCGCGCCAGGTTGTGCTGATTTGCGTATCCCACTGATAACCTGCCGCGCTGATGCCCAAGGCCCCGCCGGGGCTGAGGTGGATGAGGTAGTTGAACTCCTGGTCGAGTTTCACCCCAGTCGCAACGACGATCACCCGGCCTGTATCGTCATCGGGATGCATCCGGACCTTGGCGACAATATTGCCGGTGGCCGTACTGGTTTTGTATTGGTACTCGACCTTCACCAGAGGTTTCTGGCTTTGATAGGCATGGATCTGGCCGATGACGATTTTCCCGGAGCTCGGTACCTGGTTCACTGCCAGCGTGGCATACAACAAATTGTCGGCCTGCGGGTAATACCAGTTTTTCAACGTGCCGTTGCTGTAGGTTTCACGTAATTCGGTGCGCGGATAAATCGCGTTTTCGGTACGGGAACCGGTCACGGGCGTCCAGAAAAACAATGTGCCGGTGTCGGAATGGAAGTATTGATCCTTGAAGCCATCCACCAGTTTGGCGGTTTCGACGGTGTACGGCGGGCTGCCAACGGGAACGCTGAGGTTCCAGGTTGCGAGATCGATCATGTCGGTTCTTCCACTGGGTTCATGCTGCACGGGCGTGCCAGAAGCTCTAGATCGCGCCTTTTGGGCGGCCTTTATAATCGTAGCGGGTTATTTTGTTAACGCTCGTCTGACGGGTGGTTGACGTCAACATCCTGTCTAAATGCCATCTTTCCCGGTTTTATGGGGCTGAACCATCGACCGTTAGTCGGCTAAAAGTCACAATAGTGAATGCTGGCTCACTGATACCTTCTGCTTTTGCAGAACCGGGTCTAGAGTGAAGGCACAGTATTTGGCCGGTTTTCACGAGAAACCAGCCTGACGCCCCGCAATTAGAGAAGCAGCATGGAATGCGCGCAACCCACGCCAGTAGAAGGCGGCTCAACCCTTTTAGTCGTAGACGATTACCCTGAAAACCTGATCAGCATGCGCGCGTTGTTACAGCGCCAGGGCTGGCGAGTCATTACTGCCACCTCGGGATTCGAGGCCCTCGGCTTGTTGCTTGAACACGATATCGACCTGGTGCTGCTGGACGTGCAGATGCCGGGCATGGACGGTTATGAAGTGGCGCGCCTGATGCGCGGTAGCCAGCGGACCCGCCTCACGCCGATCATTTTCCTGACCGCCAATGAACAGTCCCAGGACGCGGTCATCAAGGGCTATGCCAGCGGTGCGGTGGATTACCTGTTCAAGCCGTTCGACCCGCAGATCTTCACGCCCAAGGTCCAGGCGTTGCTCGAACACCAGCGCAACCGCCGGGCTTTGCAGCGCTTGAGTCATGATCTGGAATCCGCCCGGGCCTTTAATGCATCGGTGCTGGATAACGCGGCCGAAGGCATTCTGGTGTTGGGTGAGGACGGCCTGATTCGTTTTGCCAATCCGGCGATGTCGCGGCTGCTCAATGCCCCGGTGCAGGAACTGCAAGGCAAGGAGTTTCTGGACTATCTGCAAAAGCCACATGTCCCGGTCTGGGCCGATTCAGAGTTTTTCACGGGCTACAAACGTGGCGAAACCTTGCGCCTGCACGATGCTCTGCTGCGTACGACGCGTGGCCAGCAGGTGCCGGTGGCCTTGTCCTGTGCGCCATTGCCTGCCGAGCAACATGCAATGGTCGTGACCGTGCTGGACATGTCGGTGGTGCGTCATTTGCATCAGCAACTGGAGTTTCAGGCGGTCACCGATCCGCTGACCGGATTGCTCAACCGCCGCGGTTTCTACCAGACCGTAGAGAACCTGTTGTTGCGCGGTGAGCGTTCCGACAGTTCCTGGGTCTTGATGTATCTGGACCTCGACGGCTTCAAGCGCGTCAATGATTCGCTCGGGCACGATGCCGGCGATCGGGTGCTGCGCTGGGTCTCCGAACAATTGAAGGCTTGCTTGCGGCCCTTCGACATTCTGGCGCGGATGGGCGGCGATGAATTCACCGCGCTGCTGGATCTGGAGTTTCCCGAGCAAGCGGCGAAGATTGCCGAAAAGCTCATCGAGCGCGTGTCGATCTGTCAGCAGGTCGACGGCCTCGATATCGCCCTGGGTGCCAGTATCGGCATTGCTACGTTCCCCGATTGTGGTGCCAATCTCGACGGGATGCTGCGGGCGGCCGACATCGCCATGTACGAAGCCAAGCGTGCCGGTCGTCAGCAATATCGCTTCTACGATCACGAAATGAACGGCCGGGCGCGCTCGCGGCTGATGCTCGAAGAAAGTGTGCACACGGCCATCGAGAACCGGGATTTCAACCTGGTGTATCAGCCTCAGGTTGCGATTGCGGACGGGCGGATTCGTGGCTTCGAGGCCCTGCTGCGCTGGCAGCATCCGAGCGTAGGCGACGTGCCGCCGGGGCTGTTTTTGCCATTGCTGGAAGAGGCGCGGCTGATCAGTCGTCTGGGCAGCTGGATCTACCACCGCAGCGCCGGGCAGCGTAAAGCCTGGGAAAGCCTGTTCACCGAGGATCTGGTGCTCGGCGTCAGCTTGAGCAGTACACAGTTCGGCATGCCCAATCTGGCCACCGAACTGCGCCAGGTGCTGGAGCGCCATGGCTTGCAACCGCGTCATCTGGAGGTCGAGATCACGGAAGAGGCCTTGACGCATCGCCCCGAGGAAACCCGCAAGCAGTTACGCCTGTTGCACAATCTGGGCGTACGAGTGGCATTGGATGACTTCGGGGCCGGCCCGTGCTCCCTGTCGCACCTGCGCGACCTGGAGCTGGACACCCTCAAGCTCGACCGCCATTTGATAGCCCGGTTGCCGGACTCGGTACGGGATGCGGCGCTGGTGCGCAGTGTGATCGACCTGTGCAAACAGTTCGGGGTGCTGGTGATTGCCGAAGGGGTGGAAACCATCGCGCAGTATGAATGGCTGCGGGCCAACGGCTGCGAATATGTGCAAGGCTTTCTGGTGGCCCGGCCGATGATGGCCGAGGACGCCGGGGTCTTTGTCCAGCCGTTTGACTGGAGCGCGCTGCCCCGCTGAATTCGCTACACTGGCGACCTTTCAGTGACCTGTATTGCCGCCCCGATGACCGTGTTGAAATATCTCCAGGCCTATCCCGCCACCTTGCAGGATCAGGTGCGCCAGCTGATCGCCGACGGTCGGCTGGGCGATTACCTGAGCCAGCGTTACCCGCAAAAGCACGGTGTGCAGAGCGACAAGGCGCTGTACACCTATGCCCTGGACCTCAAGCAGGAATACCTGCGTAATGCTCCTGCCATCGACAAGGTGCTGTTCGACAATCGCCTGGACCTCACTCACCGTGCCCTTGGCCTGCACACCACGATCTCCCGGGTGCAAGGCGGCAAGCTCAAGGCCAAGAAGGAAATCCGCATCGCTTCGCTGTTCAAGGAAGCGCCTTGCGAGTTCCTGAAAATGATCGTGGTGCATGAGCTGGCGCACTTCAAGGAATCGGACCACAACAAGGCTTTCTACAAACTGTGCGAGCACATGCTGCCGGGGTATCACCAGGTGGAGTTCGATGTGCGGGTGTACCTGACGTGGCGGGATCTGTAGGTGCTGCCGCAGGCTGCGATCTTTTAAGGAGCAATGGATGGACGTGAGCAAGACCAAGAGCAGCTTCTATCGCCGGTTGTATGTGGCGTACCTGATCGACAGCGGACTGGCCAGCAGCGTCCCGGCGCTCACCGAAGTGACCGGCATGCCCCGGCGCACGGCGCAGGACACCATCGCGGCGTTGGCGGATCTGGATATCGTCTGTGAATTCGAGCAGGAAGAGGGCGCGCGCAACCATGCGGGACGCTATCGGATTCGCGAGTGGGGTGCGATTGATCGTGGCTGGATCGAGCGTAATCTGCGGCAGATCAAGGCGGTGCTGGAGTATCCCTGAAATCTTTCAGTGGTTTGACTGACGCCTTCGCGGGCAAGCCCGCTCCCGCAGGGGACCGCATTCCAGTGTGGGAGCGGGCTTGCTCGCGAAGAGGCCCTTACGGACGACGCATGCCAATGTGTGGAATGCCATCTTCGACAAACTCGTCACCCGTCACAAAAAACCCGTACCGCCCGTAATACCCCTGCAAATGTGTCTGGGCTGAGAGGTAGATCGGCGTTTCCGGCCAGCGTTCTTCAATCTGCTTTAACGCCTGGTCCATCAATGCATGTCCAAGCCCGGCTCCTCGTGCGTGTGGAGCAATGATCACCCGACCGATCACTACGTCCCCGCCTTGCAGTTCCGGGTCGAGCAGCCGCAGATAGGCCACCAGTTGATTGCTGTCCCAGGCCATCAAGTGGCAAGTGTCACCTTCCAGGTCCTGGCCATCCACGTCTTGATAAGCGCATTGTTGCTCGACGACGAACACTTGCGCGCGCAGCTGCAAAATGGCGTACAGCTGCTCCTTGCCCAGGTCGCTGTGATGTTTGCAGATCCAATCGACTGTCATGTTTTGATTCCCTGAAAACGTTGTTCCGATACTAAGCGCACTCACGCCAGAAGTCTTTATGGCGGGAGAATCTGTGACAAAGGCCAAAATGCCATCATTCATTTCTCGCGTGGATGTCTTCTTTGTGTAATCTGGATCGAAGCGCTGTGCTGTGGCTTCGATGAGCTAATGTT
The DNA here is from genome assembly GCF_058783925.1 of Pseudomonas sp. FW305-70. Taxonomy (NCBI): domain Bacteria; kingdom Pseudomonadati; phylum Pseudomonadota; class Gammaproteobacteria; order Pseudomonadales; family Pseudomonadaceae; genus Pseudomonas; species Pseudomonas sp. FW305-70. The sequence continues at coordinate 79,932 of NZ_JBYSYZ010000025.1, read as the reverse complement.
GAGTACCCGGGTATTGCCGGATCAGGGGCCTTGGGGTTTTGGCTGAAAACACGTCGGGCAATCGCCCGCTAAGGATTTTTCTAGCATGCCGCGATTGCATCGAGCTTTTGCCTTGATTGGATTGCTGTTGCTGGTTCAGGGGGCAGCGGCAGAAAAACTGCGGTTGGTCGCTGATGCCTGGCCACCCTTTACCGATGCCACGCTCATCAATGGTGGTCTGGCCACGGACATTGTCAGTACCGCGCTCGCCAGGGCTGGCTATGCCAGCGAGTTTGAACAAGTGCCCTGGGCGCGGGCCTTGATGGGGTTGGGTGAGGGCCGATATGACGTGCTGGTCAACGCCTGGTACACCGAGGAGCGGACAAGACTCGGCCAGTTTTCCGGCGAATACCTGCTCAATCGCGTACGTTTTCTCAAGCGTAAGGACGCGCCCATCGAATTCCATAACCTGCAGCAATTGCACACTTATCCGATTGCCATCGTGCGCGGTTACGCCTATTCGCCCGGGTTCGACAACGATGACTCGTTGCAGAAAGTCCCCGTGCACAGCTTCGCCATGGCCGTGCGTATGGTTGCTGCCGACCGGGTCAAACTGACACTGGAAGATGAGTACGTCGCCCGCTATTACCTGGCCCGGGAGTCACCCAAGGTACGAAACGCCGTGGAATTCCTGCCCAAGGCCTTGAGCGAGAACAGCCTGCATATTCTGGTCAGCCTGAAGAACCCGCAGCATGAGCAGATCGTTGCCGGGTTCGACCGGGAGATTGCGGCGATGAAGGCGGATGGCAGTTATGAAAAATTGATGAAGCAGCATGGGATGTGAGTGGGGTGTGCCAGTTTCTGTGTTGATGCTGATGACCCCATCGCGAGCAAGCTCGCTCCCACAGGGGGTCTGTGAGCGATGTAAATCCAGTGTGGGAGCGAGCTTGCTCGCGATGAGGGCCGCTCAGACAGCACAGATCTCAATCCTCACCGCTGTCCTTGATCAGATGCGCCGCCAGTGTCCGCAACGGCCCGAGCTGCCGGCAGATCAATGCCAACTGCGTCTGCACCAGCCGCTGGCCTTCATCGATTTCATCCGGCATCTGTTCCAGCTCATTGGCCAGTGCTTCTTCTTCATCGCTCTGGATCGCAATCGAAGCCTTGCTCGCCAGCCCCTGGGCGATCTCGTCGATGCTGGCAGCCAGTTTCACCCCGGCCCCCTCGATCAACTGTTCACGCACGTCTGCCGGCAGTTGGGTTTCCCGGTGCGCTCCCAGGCCTGAGAGGTAACTGAGCAGCGTGTGCGACAGCACCAGGAAGCGGAAGCCCACGTCCGCTTCTTTTCGGAAATGCCCCGGCTCCATCAGCATATTGGCCAGCGTGGTCGACAGCGCCGCGTCGGCGTTGTGCGCGTTGCGGCGGGCCAGGCGGTAGGCCAGGTCGTCGCTTTTGCCCGCTGCGTACTGCTGCATGATCTGGCGCAGGTAAATGCTGTTGCAGGCCAGGGTGTTGGCCAGCACTTTGTTCAGGCGCCGGCCCTGCCAGTCCGGCAGGAACAGGAACACCGCCAGCCCGGCGATCAGGCTGCCGAGCAAGGTATCGAACAGCCGTGGCAGGAACAGTCCATAACCGTCACCCACCTGGTTGAAGCAGAACAGCACCATCAGGGTGATTGCCGCCGTCGCCAGGGTGTAGCGGGTGGTACGGTTGGTAAAGAACACCACCCCGGCGGCAATGGCGAAACACGACTGGATCAGCGGGTTCGGGAACAGGTCGAACAGCGCCCAGGCCAACGTCAGGCCGATGGCGGTGCCAATGATCCGTTGACCGAGTTTGCGGCGAGTGGCGCCGTAGTTCGGTTGGCAGACGAACAGTGTCGTGAGGATGATCCAGTAGCCCTGGGACGGGTGAATCAAATGCACCATGGCGTAGCCGATGCTCAACGCCAGGGGCAATCGCAGGGCATGACGGAACAGCAACGAGGTCGGTGTCAGCTGCGTGCGCAGGCGAACCCACACGTCCTTGAGGTTGCGGGGCGAACGGTCGAGCAAGCTGCTGTCGGTGGCGTCGGCCAGGGCGTCGGGGTTGCTGGCATCGCTGAGCAAGCGGTCGAGGGTGCCGAGGTTGGCCGCCAGTGCCCGCAGCGAACGCAGCAGGCCGCGCCAGGCCGGGTTGCTCTGGATGCGCAGGTGTTCGAGAGAGGCATCCAGATCGCTGAGGGCCTCGGTGAAACTGGCGTCATAGGTGAACGGTTGACGCATCTGGATCGATTCGGCCAGGGCACGGCAGGCTTTGCCTTGCTGACGCAACAGGCGTTGGCAGCGGAACATGACGTCACTGTGGAAAAACGCTTCTGCGAGTGCGTTGTACGGATAGTGTGAAGAGCTGGCGCGTTCGTGGATGTCCTGGGCGAGGAAGTACAGTTTCAGGTAGCGGCTGACCTTCGACCCCGGGCGCCCGTTGCCGACCCGGTGCAGGATGATTTCCTTGGCGGCATTCAGTGCCGCCACCACTCGGCCGTTCTGCTGGGCCAGTTCCAGGCGCCGCGCCTCCACGTCCATCTGCCGGATCGGCTCGAACAGCGAAGATTTCAGCTTCAGGTAAAAGCCCAGTTCGCGGAACAGCCGCGCCAGGCTCTGTTGCACCGGCTGATTGGAAAACAGTGCCTGCCACAACACCGACAGCAAGCCATACCAGGCGGCACCGGCCACCAGCAGCACCGGCTCGTGCCAGACGTCGGTCACCGCGCCGCCACGCTGGTCCACGCCGATCATGGTGTAGACCGACAGGATCAAGGTTGCCGAAGCAATCGCGCCATAGCGCTCGCCGAGAGCGCCGAGCATGGTCAGGCAGAACGCGGCCAGGGCGAAAGCGATGATAAACAGCGAGGGGTAGGGGAAGAGCAGTTCGACGGACAGGGCGGCAACCGCGAAACACACCAGCGTCACCGCCAGCGCGTTGAGACGGCCCTGCCAACTGTCGTCGGTCTCGGCCAGGGCACTGGCGATAATCCCCAGGAACAGCGGGATCAGCAGGCCCATTTCGTCCTGATACCAACACAGCGCCATGGTGCCGGTCAGGGCAATGAATACCCTTACGCTGTAGCTGAATTTATCCAGCGCCCAAAGGCGCCGCAGAGACTGGCGGAACGAAGTCGATGACATGAAGTGCGAAGGCCTTCCGAGGCAATGACGCTAAATTGAGCCACTAATGACGCCGACGCAATGGCGCCGATCACATCAGACAGCAAAATCTGTTCCTTTGAGCTTCACGCATAACAAATGTGGGAGCGGGCTTGCTCCGGGGGGGCGTTCCGACGAATGCAACCTGTCAGCCGATATCTCTGTCGACTGACACACCGCCTTCGCGAGCAAGCCCGCTCCCACATTTTGATTTGTGTTTGTCAGACGTACTGCGCCGCCGCGTAGCCCGAAGCCCAGGCCCACTGGAAGTTGAACCCGCCCAGATGCCCGGTGACGTCCAGCACTTCACCGATGAAATACAGGCCCGGGCTTTTCAGTGATTCCATGGTCTTGGACGACACTTCATTGGTATTGACACCGCCCAGTGTCACCTCGGCGGTGCGATAACCTTCGGTGCCCGCCGGCACGACTTTCCAGCTCGCCAGTTTCTCGGCGATGTCAGCCAGTTCCGCGTGGGTGTACTGCTTCATCGGTTTGGAGACGAACCAGTTGTCCGCCAGCAGGTTGGCCATCTTTTTGGTGAAAATTTCCCCGAGCAGGGTTTTCAACTCACTGTTGGGACGTTCGGCCTGTTGCTGTTGCAGCCAGCCCGGCACGTCGTGATCCGGCATCAGGTTGATCTCGACGGTATCGCCGGACTCCCAGAACGACGAAATCTGCAAAATCGCCGGGCCGCTGAGGCCGCGGTGGGTAAACAGGATGTTCTCGCGGAAGCTCTGGTCGTTGCAGCTCACCAGGCAATCCACCGAGGTGCCGGACAATTCAGTGCACAAGGCCTTGAGCTGATCGGTGATGGTGAACGGCACCAGACCGGCGCGGGTCGGCAGCAGCTCGTGACCGAACTGCCTGGCCACCTGGTAACCGAAGCCGGTGGCGCCCAGCGTCGGGATCGACAGGCCGCCGGTAGCGATCACCAGGGATTCGCAGGTGATCTGGTCGAGGGTCGTGTCCAGCAAATAGCCCTTCTCAAGCTTTTCGATGGTCTGGATAGAAGTGTCCAGGTGCAGGCTGACGCCGACCTGATCGCACTCGCTCAGCAGCATTTCGAGGATGTCGCTGGATTTGTTATCGCAGAACAACTGGCCGAGTTTTTTCTCGTGGTACGGCACGCCGTGCTTGGCCACCATGCCGATGAAATCCCACTGGGTGTAACGGGCCAAGGCGGATTTGCAGAAATGCGCGTTCTGCGAGAGAAAATTGCCTGGTTCTGTGTACATGTTGGTGAAATTGCAGCGACCACCGCCAGACATCAGGATTTTCTTGCCGGCCTTGTTGGCATGGTCGAGCAGCAGCACCTTGCGCCCGCGCCCGGCGGCGGTCAGTGCACACATCAACCCTGCGGCGCCAGCGCCAATGATCACGACTTCGGTAGAGCGCAAAACGGTGTCCTCTTGATGACTCACCACAAAACAAACCTGTAGGAGCGAGCCTGCTCGCGATGGACGTCAACGATAACGCGGGGTGTCTGATACCCAGCGGTGTTCTGTCGTCCATCGCGAGCAGGCTCGCTCCTACAGGGGGCGATGCGTTTTTACAGGATGCGCACGCGCAACGAACGGCCCTTGATCTTGCCGTCGTTCAAACGCTGCAAGGCCTGCTTGGCGACGCCGCGCTCCACGGCCACATAGGCCTGGAAGTCGAAAATCGCGATCTTGCCGACCTGGGCGCCGGGAATGCCGGCATCACCGGTCAGTGCGCCAAGAATGTCGCCCGGACGGACCTTGTCCTTGCGGCCGCCAGCGATGCACAGGGTGCTCATCTGCGGCAACAGCGGACCACCGCCCTTGGAGGTGAGGTTGTCCACCTGATCCCAGGTCAGCGGTGTTTTCTGCAATTGCTCGATGGCTTGTGCACGCTGCGCTTCGGACGGCGCCACCAGGCTGATCGCCAGGCCTTTCTCACCGGCGCGGCCGGTACGGCCGACGCGGTGGATGTGGATTTCCGAATCACGGGCCAGCTCGACGTTGATCACCATGTCCAGGGAATCGATGTCCAGACCACGGGCAGCAACGTCGGTGGCGACCAGTACCGAAGTACTGCGGTTGGCGAACATCGCCAGCACCTGGTCGCGGTCGCGCTGTTCCAGATCACCGTGCAGGCCAACGGCGGAGATGCCTTTGGCGGTCAGGTGATCGACGGTTTCCTGAACCTGCTGCTTGGTGAAGCAGAAGGCTACGCAGGACGCCGGACGGAAGTGGCCAAGTACCTTGGTCACCGCACTCATGCGGTCATCCGGGGAAATCTCGTAGAAGCGCTGCTCGATCTGCGTGTCGTCGTGGAACGCTTCGGCCTTCACTTGCTGCGGGTTGCGCATGAACTTCGAGGCCAGCTGCTTGATGCCCACCGGGTAGGTCGCGGAGAACAACAGGGTCTGGCGACGTTCCGGGGCCTGCATGATGATTTCTTCGATGGAATCGTAGAAACCCATGTCGAGCATGCGGTCGGCTTCGTCGAGGATCAGGGTGTTGAGGCCGTGAAGGACCAGCGAGCCCTTGCGCAGGTGCTGCTGGATGCGCCCCGGCGTGCCGACGATGATGTGCGCGCCGTGCTCCAGCGAAGCGATCTGCGGGCCGAGGGACACGCCGCCGCACAGGGTCAGGACCTTGATGTTGTCTTCGGCACGGGCCAGGCGACGGATTTCCTTGGCGACCTGGTCGGCCAGCTCGCGGGTCGGGCACAGGATCAGTGCCTGGCAACCGAAGTAACGCGGATTGATCGGGTTCAGCAGGCCGATGCCGAAGGCCGCGGTCTTGCCGCTGCCGGTCTTGGCCTGGGCGATCAGGTCCATCCCTTTGAGGATCACCGGCAAGCTTTGCGCCTGGATCGGCGTCATCTGGGCATAACCGAGGGATTCGAGGTTAGCCAGCATGGCGGCAGACAGCGGCAAAGTATTAAATTCGGTGGCGATGGTGGTCACGGGACTGGCCTGCAAAACAAAATGTCGCGCAGTGTACCAGCCCGATGGCCATTCGCCCTAAGGCTCGATGTGTTCTTCCGGACGTTTAACTCGCCGTCCGTCATTTTTTGACAGTTGCGAGAAGATTGTAGCGGCCAGCATCGCCATGATTCCCACGGTCACGAAGGTCAATTGGAATGCCCCCAGGACCGTGTCCACGCCATCATTGCCAATCTCCGCCGTAAAGCCGCCGAGCAACGCACCGGCACAGGCAACGCCCAGGCTCAGGGACAATTGCGCGACCACCGACAGCAGGCTGTTGCCGCTGCTGGCGCTGGCGTCGTCGAGGTCGATCAGGGTCACGGTGTTCATCGCGGTGAACTGCAGGGAGTTGATCGCGCCAAGAATCGCCAGCAGGCACAGCAGTAGCCAATACGGCGTCTGCTCGCTGACCAGGCCCATGCTCGCCAGCATGATGCCCAATGCCAGGGTGTTGCCGGTCAGCACGATGCGATAACCCAAACGCTCGATCAGTGGCCGGGCCACCCACTTGGCGATCATCGCCGCAGCGGCCAGCGGCAACATGCTCATACCGGCCTGGGACGGCGAGTAGCCCAGCGCCACTTGCAGCAGCAACGGCACCAGAAAGGGCAGGGCGCCGCTGCCGAGGCGGGCAAACAGGTTGCCGAGAATGCCCACGGCAAAGGTCCGGGTCTTGAACAGCGACGGCGCGAACAACGGGTTTTCGACATGCCCCGCGCGCAACCAGTACGCCGCCAGGCACGCCATGCCGCCGAATAGCAGCAACATTACCCGCAGGTGCGGCAGGTGCAACTCGCCCAGGCCTTCCATGGCGATGGTGATCAGAATCATCGCTGCGCCGAACAGTACGAAGCCCAGGCTGTCGAAACGGGTGCGCTCGGAACCGCGCAGGTCCGGGATGAATTTCCACACGGCGTAGCATCCCACCAGCCCCACCGGCAGGTTGATCAGGAAGATCCAGTGCCAGGTCAGGTACTGCACCATCCAGCCGCCCATGGTCGGACCGATCAAGGGGCCGAGCAGCCCGGGAATGGTGATGAAGCCCATGATCCGCACCAGTTCCGAACGCGGGTAGGCGCGCAGCACCACCAGCCGCCCGACCGGCAGCATCAACGCCCCGCCCAGGCCCTGGATCACCCGGGCGCCGATCAGCAGGCTCAGGCTGCTCGACAATGCGCAGAGCAACGAGCCGAGACTGAACAGCAGGATTGCACTGAAGAAGATCTTCCTGGTGCCAAAACGATCGGCGATCCAGCCCGAAGCGGGAATCAGCAAGGCGACCGTGAGCATGTAGGCAATGATCACCCCCTGCATGCGCAATGGGTCTTCGGCCAGGTCGCGGGCCATGGCCGGCAGGGCGGTGTTGAGGATCGTCCCGTCGAGGGACTGCATGAAGAAGGCAATGGCGACGACCCAGGGTATCCAGCGGGCGGTGACAGCGTCGAGAGGCGGGCGGTTGGGCATGGGACCTCTTGTCAGTGTGAGCTTTACTCCGTTCCTGTAGGAGCGAGCTTGCTCGCGATGAATGTGAAGGCGATGCATTTTTCCAGGCAGCACGCGTCATCGTTCACGACCATCGCGAGCAAGCTCGCTCCTACAGGGGCATGCGTTTTTACAGTGTCAACGTTAGTCGGCTGACCAACGCCCCCGGCAACAACGCCGAAGCCGTCGCCCGCTGGCTGTAGGTGCTCGCCGACAGCAACAACTCCCGCTCCTCGGTCAACGCTTCCAGCCGCGAACCGAGCAGGCTGAAGGCACTGTCATCAAAGCGCATGGTGTTGACCGGTGCCTGAATCTCGCCGTTCTCGACCCAGAAAGTGGCGAAGCGGGTCATGCCGGTCAGGCGCGCGGCCGGTTGATCCGAAAAGTTGAGGTACCACAGGTTGCTGATGTACAGCCCCGTACCCAACTGCTTGAGGATGTCCGCGTCAGGCAATGCCCCGGCTTTCATGTTCAGCGCGCTCGGGGATTCACCGCCACTGGCGCCGTTGGCGGTCAAACCGTATTCCGCGGCGCTGCGCGAACTGACCAGTTGTGCCCCGGCCTTGCCATTGACGATCAACCCCAGGTCACTGCGCGGATAACCTTCGTCGGAAAACGCCGGGCTCAGTGAACCGCTGACTTTTTCGTCCAGCGAGACCAGCGGGCTGAATGCGCTGTCGCCACCGTAGAGCCTTTGCAGCGGGCTGCTTTTGCTGGCAATCGACTGTGCCGAGAAACCACCCCAGCACAGCATGCCCATGATTTCTTCCAGCGCCGCCGGTGCCAGGTAAGCGCGGTACTGGCCGGGCGCCAAAGTGCGTAGCGGCCGTCCCAGAAACTCAAGTTGCTCGCGGGCTTGCTCGAAGCGTTTGGCAAAGCCCTCGCTGTTCCAGTCCTGCCCGGCATAGCTGGCCTTTACCGCCTGGCCGTTCTCGTGGAACAGGCTGAAGTCGAAATTGAAACTGTTGGCCTGATGCCAGCCGAAGGCGCCCGAAGAACTGGCAAAACCACGACTGATCGGTCCGGCAGCGTAGAAACCGACAAGATCCAGGCCTTCGGCGGCCTGGGTGATTTGCGCGACCACCTGTTCGGTGTCCGGCAGCGGTTGGGCCTGTACGTTGTTGCTCTGCCAGCCATTGTGGTTGAGCAGCAGATACGGGTCCGCAGGCAACAATGGCAAGGTATCGCGCAGCTGTTGCAGGCCTTCGTTCAAACGTTGCAGATCAACCTGGGGATCGCCGGCCAGAGTGATTTGCAGATCGGCATGGCGGCCTTCGTTGATCAGTTTCAGGCCGATGCTCGCCTGCTGCACCTGACCGGCCTGACGCACCTTGGCGTGGTTGAAACGTATGAAGGCCGAGGATTCGGCGGCGTAGCTGAGGGTAAACTGTTCGGGCTCGTGAAGCGCTGCACGCAGGCTGTTGACCAGCGCTTTGAACGATGCGGACTGGCTGATTGACGGATGCATCAGGCGTCTCCTCCGAATACATCAACGTTACTGAACACGCAGGCCGGTGACGCGTGGCCGACGCGGATCACCTGGTTCGGCTCGCCCTTGCCGCAGTTCGGTGTGCCGAGGACCTTGAAGGTACTGGCATCACCGACGGCGCTGAGGCTTTTCCAGAACTGCGCGGAGATGCCCCTGTAATTGGGATTTTTTACCACGCCTTTGAGTTCGCCGTTTTCGATCAGTTGGCCCCATTCGCAGCCGAACTGGAATTTATTGCGGGCATCGTCGATCGACCAGGAACGGTTGGTCGACATCAGCACGCCGTGTTCGATACCGCCGATCAGCTGCTCGATGGACTGATCGCCCGGCTCGATGTTGAGGTTGGCCATGCGATCGATCGGCGGACGATTCCAGCCGCAGGCGCGGCTGTTGGCGACGCCGTCCATGCCGGCCCGGAATTGCGACAACGCACCGCCCAGCGGGCGCAGCAACAGGCCTTCGCGGATCAGGAACTGTTTGCTGGCGGGCGTGCCGTCGTCGTCATGGCCGTAGCTGGCGAGCTCCTCGGGAATGTCCGGGTCGAAGGTCACGTTGAGCAGGCCGGAGCCGTATTGCAGCCTGCCGAAATCTTCGGCTTTGACGAAACTGGTGCCGGCGTAATTGCGCTCGTCACCCAGAATGCGGTCCAGCTCCAGCGGATGGCCGATGGATTCGTGGATTTGCAGCATCATCTGGTCGGGCATCAGCAGCAGGTCGCGCTTGCCTTGCGGTGTGTTCGGCGCCAGCAGCAGTTGCAGCGCCTGATCAGCCACCTGGGCACCGGCACCGATCAGGCCGCAGCGGCTGATGACGTCCGCCGCGCCTTGCTGGCCGAAGTTCTCGCGACCCAGGCTGCGGGTCTGGCTGTCGTTGCCGTCGTAGGCCGTGACGTCCAGGCCGGGGTACACAAAACGTTGCGCCTGGCGCAGTTCGGCACCGGCGCTATTGAGATAAATCTGCTCGACGTGAGTGATGCCGAGGCTGACTTGCCAGTTCACCAGGCGCTCGTCCCTGGGCACGGCGGCCGACTCGGCGCCGAGCAGTTGGTAGCAGTCGCTCAGGGACGGGAAGGGCTGGTCGAGGTTCGGCGAAAAGTAATCGGCGCGGTCGCTGGAAACAGCCTGTTCACGCAGGTCCAGCAAGGCATGGGGCTTGAGTCGACGGGCCTGGAGTTCGGCGCGCTCGAGGGCGGCCTGCAGGCCTTGTTGCGACAGATCGTTGGTCGCCGCATAGGCCTCGACGCCATTGACCCGCACGGTCAGCATCGCCCCTTCGTCACGGCTCAGGCTCGGCGGTTCGGCGATGTTCTTACGCACCGACAGGTACTGCCCGGATTCGCGCACATAACGCAGGGAAAAGAAATCAGCACCCGTGCGCAAGGCAGCGAAGCGCTGCTTGAGCTGGGGGTAGAAATCGAACATTCGTGAACCTCCTGGGTATGGAGTGGCGATGGCGCGGTGCTGCGAGGGGAAGGGGTGAAACGATTGCGTGGCGCTAGATTAGGCCTGCAAGGGGGGAGGATCAAGTTTGGATCGGATTTGCGAGTGATTGCCGGAGGAGAGGTGTTGCCTGGCCGGGCCCCTTCGCGAGCAAGCCCGCTCCCACACTGGATCTTCAGTACATCCAGATCAAATGTGGGAGCGGGCTTGCTCGCGAAGGCCGCACCGCAATTTAACGGTTGTTAAGCGATCTGGCTCACTTCCCGCACCGGCTTGCCCTTCACCGGGGCTTCACCGGCCACATAGTAAGTGGCAGTGCTGCGCGGCAATGGCTTGCGACCACGGATCTTGTCGGCGATTTTCTCGGCCATCATGATCGTGGGGGCGTTGAGGTTGCCGGTGGTGATGATCGGCATGATCGAGGCATCGACCACCCGCAGGCCTTGCATGCCATGCACGCGACCTTCGCCATCGACCACGGCCATGTCGTCGGTGCCCATCTTGCACGAGCAGGACGGGTGGAACGCGGTTTCGGCGTGTTCGCGGATGAACTTGTCCAGTTGCTCGTCGGTTTGCACCTCGATGCCCGGGCTGATCTCGCGACCACGGAAGGCGTCCAGCGCCGGTTGTTGCATGATTTCACGGGTCAGGCGGATGCCGTCGCGGAATTCCTGCCAGTCCTGCTCGGTGGCCATGTAGTTGAACAGGATGCTCGGGTGCTGGCGTGGGTCCTTGGACTTGGCCTGGATGCGCCCACGGCTTGGCGAACGCATGGAGCCCATGTGCGCCTGGAAGCCGTGCTCTTTCACACCGTTGCTGCCGTTGTAGTTAATCGCCACCGGCAGGAAGTGGTACTGAATGTTCGGCCATTCGAATTCCGGACGGGTGCGGATGAAGCCGCCGGCTTCGAACTGGTTGCTGGCGCCGATGCCGGTGCCGTTGAACAGCCACTCGGCACCGATGGCCGGCTGGTTGTGCAGGAGCAGCGACGGGTACAGCGAGACTGGCTGGGTGCAAGCGTATTGCAGGTACAGCTCAAGGTGATCCTGCAGGTTTTCACCGACGCCCGGCAGGTCGTGGACCACCGGAATGTCGAGCTTTTTCAGCAGCTCGGCCGGGCCGACGCCGGAGCGTTGCAGGATCTGCGGCGAAGCGATGGCGCCGGAGCACAGCAGCACTTCCTTGCGTGCTTTGACGTCAACGCGCTCTTCAGCGTCGCCGACCAGGTAACGCACGCCGACCGCACGCTTGCCTTCGAACAGGATCTTGTCGGTCAGGGCGTGGGTGACGATGGTCAGGGTCGAACGCTTCTTGGCCACGTCCAGGTAACCACGGGCGGTGGAGGCACGACGACCTTTCGGTGTCACGGTGCGATCCATCGGGCCGAAGCCTTCCTGCTGGTAGCCGTTCAAGTCTTCGGTGCGCGGGTAGCCGGCCTGTACGCCGGCTTCAACCATGGCGTGGAACAGCGGGTTGTTGCCGGCTTTCGGCGTGGTCACGCTGACCGGGCCTTCGCCACCGTGGTAGTCGTTCGGGCCGATGTCACGGGTTTCCGCCTTGCGGAAATAGGGCAGGCAGTCGAGGTACGACCAGTCTTCCAGGCCTGGCAGTTTCGCCCAGCCGTCGTAGTCCATGGCGTTGCCGCGGATGTAGCACATGCCGTTGATCAGCGAAGAACCGCCCAGGCCCTTGCCGCGACCGCACTCCATGCGACGCCCGTCCATGTGTGGCTCTGGATCGGTTTCGTAGGCCCAGTTGTAGCGACGGCCCTGCAGCGGGAACGCCAGGGCGGCCGGCATTTGTGTGCGGAAGTCGAAACGGTAGTCCGGGCCGCCGGCTTCGAGCAGCAGGACGGTGACGCCTGCGTCTTCGGTCAAACGGGTCGCCAGGGTGTTACCGGCCGAGCCGGCACCGATGATGATGTAGTCGAATTCTTGGGACATAGGCCCTCCGGGAGTTTCTAGCTGCAAGCTTCAAGCTGCAAGAGAGAGCAGCGAGCGGTGCTGAGATGGAGCGGCAAACCAATCTGCTTTTACTTGCAGCTTGAAGCTTGCCGCTTGTCGCTGGATCAGCTGATCAAAATACCGAAACGTACTCACCCAGTTCGACTTGCACGGACTTGATGCGCGTGAAGTTATTGAGCGAGCTGATCCCGTTCTCCCGGCCGACACCCGACTGCTTGTAGCCGCCAACCGGCATCTTCGCGTCGGACTCGCCCCAGGCGTTGATCCAGCAGATACCGGCTTCCAGTTGATGAATTACGCGGTGCGCGCGGTTCAGGTCACGGGTGACGATACCGGCGGCCAGGCCGAATTCGGTGTCGTTGGCGCGACGGATCACTTCTTCTTCGGTTTCGTAGGTGAGAATCGCCATCACCGGGCCAAAGATTTCTTCACGGACGATGGTCATGTCGTCGGTGCAGTCGGTGAACACGGTCGGGGCCACGAAGGCGCCTTTGGCGAATTCGCCGTCGGTCAGACGCTCGCCGCCGCACAGCAGGCGTGCACCTTCTTCCTTGCCCTTGGCGATGTAGCCCAGCACGCTTTCCATGTGGGCGAAGCTGACCAGAGGGCCGAAGTTGGTGTTTTCGTCTTCAGGGTTGCCGACGCGGATGCGCGCAACGCGCTCAACGATCTTGGCTTCGAAAGCGGCTTTCAGGTGGGCCGGTACGAACACGCGGGTGCCGTTGGTGCACACCTGACCGGAGCTGTAGAAGTTGGCCATCATCGCGGTGTCGGCAGCGCGATCGAGGTCGGCGTCGTCGCAGATGATCAGCGGGGACTTGCCGCCCAGTTCCATGGTCACGTCCTTGAGCGAAGAGCTCGAAGCGCTGGCCATGACTTTCTTGCCGGTGTCGGTGCCGCCGGTGAACGAGACTTTCTCGATGCGCGGGTGCTCGGTCAGCCAGGTGCCGACTTCGCGGCCGCTGCCGGTCAGGACGTTGAACACGCCGTTTGGCACGCCGGCTTCGGTGTAGATCTCGGCCAGTTTCAGGGTGGTCAGCGAGGTGACTTCGCTTGGCTTGAAGATCATCGCGTTACCGGCCGCCAGGGCTGGCGCGGATTTCCACAGGGCGATCTGGATCGGGTAGTTCCACGCGCCGATACCGGCCACGACGCCCAGCGGCTCGCGACGGGTGTAGACGAACGAGGTGGTGCGCAGCGGAATCTGCTCGCCTTCGATGGCCGGAACCAGGCCTGCGTAGTACTCCAGCACATCGGCGCCGGTGACGATGTCGACGTAGCGGGTTTCGGAGTACGACTTGCCGGTGTCCAGGGTTTCCAGGGCGGCCAGCTCGTCGTTGCGCTCACGCAGGATTTCCACGGCGCGACGCAGGATGCGCGAACGCTCCATGGCGGTCATGGCGGCCCAGATTTTCTGGCCCTTTTCGGCGCTGACGACGGCGCGCTCGACGTCATCGAAGGTGGCACGTTGTACTTTTGCGAGGACTTCACCGTTAGCCGGGTTGATGGCTTCGAAAGTGGCGTCGCTGCTGGCGTCAGAGTAAGCGCCATCGATGTAGAGTTTTTGCAATTCGAAACGGGCCATAAAGTCCTCGCAAGTGCATCAGTGATTGGCGCGGTCCGGTGGTTGAGCGTTCTGTGTGCTCTAACTCACCTGCTTGGCCAGTTGGAAATCCATGTATTCGTAAGCGATCTGGTGCGCCTGCCCGGTGTCGAAAGCATCTCCCGACAGCGCGCCGCGCAACCACAAACCGTCAATGAGGGCTGCCAGGCCACGGGCTGCACTGCGCGCATCGTCGAGCGGCAGTACACGGCGGAACTGGCAGCACAGGTTGGAATACAGACGGTGATCGTTGATCCGCTGCAACCTGTGCAAAGACGGGTGGTGCATGCTGGTGGCCCAGAAGGCCAGCCAGGTTTTCATTGCTGGGCCATTGACCTGGCTGGCGTCGAAGTTGCCTTCGATGATCACCTGCAGATGCGCCCGCGGGCTTGCATCTGTCAGCGCCTGACGGCGCGCGGTGACGTTCTCGCTGAGGACACTCATCAGGTACTGCGCCGTGGCAGCGATCAGGCCGTTCTTGTCCTGAAAGTAATGACTGATGATGCCATTCGAGACACCGGCCAAACGGGCGATCAGCGCAATGCTGGCGTCCCCCATTCCGACCTGATCGACCGCCAGCAATGTGGCTTCGATCAACTGCTGGCGACGGATGGGTTGCATACCGACCTTGGGCATCTTGCACATCTCCTTGGGCCTTCCGGCAGACGTCAAACGACTACCGGCTTGAGGGCCAGTCTATTTTGTTTTGATTGAACGTTCAATCAACAAAGAATAAGATCTGCGACAAATCGTCGCTGCCTACAGATTTTCCCAACATGTAGCGGCGGAAAAATGACTTCCGAAACTGCTCGAAACCTACGCGCTGTGGCGCTCCAGGGGTTTCGGGCTTTTTTCGGGGTGTCTTTATATCACCCGCCGGTCGGCTGCCCACTAACCGATTGGTCGGGTAACTCGTTTGCCTTGCGTTCTTCTCTCGCACTGCCCGGAGCATCTGTGCCATGAGTTCTGCCTCGCTAATAAAGACCCCACCGCAGAAGGTGTCGGTCAACGGTTGGGTGTTCTACACCTCTACCGCGTTGATTCTGTTGTTGACCGCCATTCTGATCATCGCCCCGCAAGAGGCCGGCAGAATGCTGGGTACGGCGCAAGCCTGGTTGTCCCGCAGCTTCGGCTGGTACTACATGGTGGTGATTGCCGCCTATCTGATTTTCGTCGTCGGCCTGGCGTTTTCGTCCTACGGCAAACTCAAGCTGGGCAGCAAGGACGACACCCCGGACTTCAGCTACGGCGCCTGGGCGGGGATGCTGTTTTCCTCGGGTATCGGCATCTCGTTGCTGTATTTCGGCGCGTCCGAACCGCTGGACCACTACTTCAACCCGCCGGAAGGCGTGGCCGGCAGTAACCTCGCGGCACGTCAGGCGGTACAACTGACGTTCCTGCATTGGGGCCTGCACGGCTGGGCGATTTACGCGCTGGTCGGCTTGGCGGTGGCGTACTTTGCCTACCGCCATAACCAGCCGCTGGCGTTGCGTTCGGCGCTGTATCCACTGGTGGGTGAGCGCTGGGTCAAGGGCGCGGCCGGTCACGCGGTGGATGGCTTCGGCATGTTCGTGACCCTGCTGGGGCTGGTGACCAACCTGGGGATCGGTTCGTTGCAAGTGTCGTCGGGCCTTGAAAACCTGTTCGGCATGGAGCACAGCAACACCAACCTGCTGATCGTGATCATCGTGATGAGCACCGTGGCGACCATCGCCGCGGTGTCGGGCGTGGAAAACGGCATCCGTCGTCTGTCCAACCTGAACATCGTGCTGTTCAGCGGCCTGCTGATTTTCGTCCTGCTGTTCGGCCCGACCCTGCACCTGCTCAACGGTTTCGTGCAGAACGTCGGCGACTACCTGAACGGTGTGGTGCTGAAGACCTTCGACCTCTATGTGTATGAAGGCGACGCCGAGAAGTCCGACCGCTGGTTGGGCCTGTGGACCCTGTTCTACTGGGCCTGGTGGATTTCCTGGGCGCCATTCGTGGGCATGTTCATCGCACGTATTTCCCGTGGTCGCACGGTGCGTGAACTGGTGGCCGGCGTACTGCTGATTCCGCTGGGCTTCACCCTGGCGTGGCTGTCGATCTTCGGTAACTCGGCCCTGGACCTGGTGATGAACCATGGGGCGGTGGAGCTTGGAAAAACGGCGCTGGAACAGCCATCCATGGCGATCTACCAGTTGCTTGAGCATTACCCGGCATCGAAGGTGGTGATCGGCGTATCGATTTTCGTTGGTTTCGTGCTGTTCCTGACCCCGGCGGATTCCGGCGCGGTGATGATGGCCAACCTGTCGTGTAAGGGCGGTACCGTCGATGAAGACGCGCCGCACTGGCTGCGGATCTTCTGGTCGGTGGTGATCACCCTGGTGACCATCGGCCTGCTGTTCGCCGGTAACTTCGAAGCCATGCAAACCATGGTGGTACTGGCTGGTCTGCCGTTCTCGGTGGTGCTGGTGTTCTTCATGTTCGGCTTGCACAAGGCCATGCGCCAGGACGTGCAGATCGAACAGGAGCAAGCGGAACTGGCGGCACGCGGTCGTCGTGGTTTCAGCGAGCGTTTGACTCAGTTGGACCTGCAACCGAGCCAGTCGGTGGTGCAGCGCTTCATGGACAAGCAAGTGAGCCCGGCGCTGGAAGATGCGACGGCGCAAATGCGTGCTCAAGGTCTGGAGGTTCAGACGCTGCTGGGCAAGTCCAAGCGTTGCATGGGCGTGCGCGTCGAGATGGAAGAGGGCAACCCGTTTGTCTACGAAGTCAGCCTGGACGGTTACCTGGCCACGCCGACTGAATCGGCACAGTCCGATGAGGCGCGTCAGCGTTTCTATCGCGCCGAGGTTTACCTGCATAACGGTAGCCAGGACTACGACTTGATGGGATTCACTCAAGATCAGATCACCCGTGACGTGCTCGATCAGTTTGAAAGCCATCGGCAGCTGCTTGGCCGGGTTTATAGCTGAGTAGCGATAGGGCGCGGTGTTTCTGTCTGAAGCACCGCGTTGCGCCCTTCGCGAGCAAGCCCGCTCCCACATTCGACCGCATTCGGTCACCTGTGGGAGCGGGCTTGCTCGCGAAGGGGCCATCAGCGGCAAAGCTATATGACCTGATACCCCATAAACAAAAACGCCGCGATTCTCTCGCGGCGTTTTTGTGTCTGTTGCCTTACCCCAGGTTCTTGCCGAGCAGTGCGTGATACAGCTCGCTGTCGCCCAGAATCCCCACCACCTTGTTGTTGTCATGCAGCACCAGCTTGTTGCCGGTCTGATAACGAATCTGCAGCGCATCGCGCATGCCGATGTTCGAGTCCACCAGGGTGGGTCGACGACCCAGGCCTTCAACGGCCTGACCCGGTATCCAGTTCTGCAAGTCCAGCGCAGACCCGTTCTGGCGAGCGCCCTTGATGGTGTTGCCTTCAGCCAGATCCAGCCACGAATCACCGCCTGGATCCAGGCACACCGAACCGTTGATGCGCTTGCAGTTGTCCAGGGTGCGCATCAGGCTGCGGCCGCACAGTACGTTCAGCGGGTTGGTGTGGGCCACGAAGGTCCGCACGTAGTCGTCCGCAGGGTTGAGGACGATTTCTTCCGGCTTGCTGTACTGGATGATCCGGCCGTCTTTCATGATCGCGATGCGGCTGCCCAATTTCAGGGCTTCGTCGAGGTCGTGGCTTACGAACACGATGGTCTTGCTCAGCTTGCGTTGCAGTTCCAGCAGTTCGTCCTGCAGACCCTGGCGGATCAGCGGGTCAAGTGCCGAGAACGGTTCGTCCATCAGCAGGATGTCGGCGTCCATCGCCAGGGCACGGGCCAGGCCCACGCGTTGCTGCATACCACCGGACAGCTCGTTGGGCTTCTTGTTGCGCCACTGGGTCAGGCCCACCAGCTCAAGCTTGTCGTCCACCAGTTTGCGTCGTTCCTTCTCGGGCCGACCCTGCATTTCCAGGCCGAAGCTGATGTTCTCGCGAACGGTCAGCCAAGGCATCAAGGCGAACTTCTGGAACACCATCGCGATGCGTTTGGTGCGCATCATTTTCAGTTCGGCCGGGCTACAGGAGGCGATGTCGATCTGCTTGCCTTCGTGCTCGACGAACAACTTGCCACGGCTGACGGTGTTCAGGCCGTTGATGCAGCGCAGCAGGCTGGACTTGCCGGAGCCGGACAAGCCCATCAGTACACAGATTTCACCTTTTTCGATGTCCAGGCTGGCTTTTTCAACACCGACGATCTGCCCGGTCTTTTTCAGGATCTCGTTGCGGGTCATGCCCTGATCCAGCAGCTTGAGCGCCTCGCGTGGATCTTTGGAGAAGATAACGTCAACGTTATCGAAGCGAATAATGCTCATGCGTCACCCCCTACCTTGGCGTCGGGTTGTTTGCAGATACGGTCGAGCATGATCGCCAGCAGTACGATCGCCAGGCCTGCTTCGAAGCCCAGGGCGATATCAGCAGTGTTCAGTGCGTTGACCACCGGTTTGCCCAAACCATCGGCGCCCACCAGTGCCGCGATCACCACCATCGAAAGAGACAGCATGATGCACTGGGTGATGCCTGCCGCGATGCTTGGCATGGCGTGGGGCAGTTCGATTCGCGAGAGCAGCTGACGCCGGGAGCAGCCAAAGGCCTTGCCGGCGTCCATCAATTCTTCCGGAACATCGCGGATACCCAGGTAGGTCAGGCGGATGGGCGCGGCAATCGCGAACACCACCGTCGAAATCAGGCCCGGGACCACACCCAGACCGAAGAGGGTCAGGGTAGGAATGAGGTACACGAAGGTCGGTACGGTCTGCATCAGATCGAGTACCGGACGCATTACAGTATAGAACATCGGCTTGTGCGCGGCGACGATGCCCAGGGGCACGCCAATGAGCACGCAGACCAGGGTGGCGAACAACACCTGGGCGAGGGTTTCCATGGTTTCCTGCCAGTACCCCAGATTGAGGATCAGCAGAAAGGAGGCAACGACAAACGCGGTCAGGCCCCATTTGCGTTGAATGAAGTGTGCCAGTAGAGCGATCAGGCCGATCAGCGCCAGCGGGTTGAACCAGGTCAGCGCAAATGTCACGCCGTGGATCATCGTTTCCAGTGTCACGGCGATTGCGTCGAAGGTGCTGGCGCCGTGTTGCGTCAACCATTCAACGAAGCCCGAGATGTACTGGCCTAGAGGTATTTTCTGATCAATCAGCATGGTAGTGAACGTCCGCATGCAAGGAAATAAACAGCCCGGACGGCGTGGGCCGTCCGGCATAAGCGATGCTCCCTAATTCAAGGCGTCAGTTTGGCTTTCACGGCCTCCAGGCCCGGTTTACCGTCAATGGTGGTTACGCCAGCGAGCCAGGTATCGAGCACCTGTGGATTCTTTTTCAGCCAGGCCTTGGCGGCCGCGTCAGGCTTCATCTTGTCGTCCAGGATGTTGCCCATCAGTTCGCTTTCCATGTCGACCGTGAACTCCAGGTTTTTCAGCAACTGACCGACGTTGCTGCATTCCTCGGCGTAGCCCTTGCGGGTGTTGGTCGCCACGGTGGCGGCGCCAAAGTCGGGGCCGAAGAAATCGTCGCCGCCGGTCAGGTATTGAATCTTGAAGCGCTTGTTCATCGGGTGCGGCGCCCAGCCGAGGAAGACCACGGCGGTGTCGCGTTTCTGCGCGCGGTCGACCTGCGACAGCATGCCTGCTTCGCTGGACTCGACGACCTTGAAGCCCGCGTCCTTGAGGCCGAAGGCGTTCTTGTCGATCATCGACTGGATCAGGCGGTTGCCATCGTTGCCAGGCTCGATGCCGTAGATCTTGCCGTCGAGCTCTTTCTTGAATTTGGCGATGTCGGCGAAGTCATGCAGCCCCTTGTCGTACAGCGCTTGAGGGACGGCGAGGGTGTACTTGGCACCCTTGAGGTTGGTACGCACGGTTTCCACGGTGCCGGCATCGCGGTAGGCCTTGATGTCGTTTTCCATGGTCGGCATCCAGTTCCCCAGGAACACGTCCATGTTCTTGCCATCGGCCAGCGACTTGTAGGTCACGGGCACGGAAATCATGGTGGTCTTGGTCTTGTAGCCGAGGGCGTTGAGCACGACGCTGGTCGTCGCGGTTGTCGCGGTGATGTCGGTCCAGCCGACATCGGAGAAGTTTACGGTACTGCACTGCGCCGGTTCTGCGGCTTGCGCCAGAACCGGCAGACTAAGCATGGCGGCCAACAACAACGACGGGGAACCTTTCATGGATGGACTCCTTGGTGTTTTTTTTGGCAGTGTTCCGACTGGACCACCGCACTTATAGGTTGCGGTTGGATGGCGTTCTGGAGACAGCTCTACCACGGCGCCTTGCAATCGAGTCGATACGATCATGTACCAGTGAAAATCTGACGCCTACAGGGTGCGTCGTATCCAGTACAGGGATGGTCGCATCCAGTGTCGGTGACGTCGTTTACAGATTTTTTCAGCCCTTTTTTCCCCTCTGAACCGCAAAAAAACGGCGAAAACACGGCGTAAAAGACACGCGGCGCTGGTGGGCATGAGTGCGTCGGTTAGAGACGTCGAACAACTGGATAAAAGCTTGATGATGCGGCCATCTCGGCGGATTGCAGCTTGAGCGTAGCAGCTCCGTCACCCTGCGCTTTGGCGTGCGCAGTGGGCCCATTCAGGAGTTCGGCAGTCATGGCTATCAGTGTTTTCGACCTGTTCAAAATCGGCATCGGCCCTTCCAGTTCGCACACCGTGGGGCCCATGCGGGCAGCGGCGTTGTTTGTGCAGGGCTTGCGCGAGCGGGGTCTGCTGGAACAGGTGCGGCGTGTCGAAGTCCAGCTGTTTGGCTCGTTATCGGCCACCGGCATCGGTCACGGCAGCGACAACGCGGTGATCATGGGCCTGATGGGCGAGTGGCCGGATGCGATCGATCCGTCGCAAATCGGCATCCGTATCCAGACCCTGCGCGAAACCCACACACTGTTGCTCGACGGTCGCCTGCCGGTGCCGTTCGTCTGGGCTCGGGACATGCGCCTGATCGACGAAAACCTGCCGTTCCACCCCAACGCCATGACCCTGATTGTCGAAGGCGATGACGGTGAATTGCATCGCGACACCTACTACTCGGTCGGCGGCGGTTTTGTCGTCGATGAGGCGCAAGCTTCCAGCGGTGTCGTGGATCTGGATCGCACCGTGCTTCCATATGACTTTTCCAGCGCCGCCGAGCTGTTGCAGCTGTGCAAGAAGCACAACCTGCGCGTGGCTGAATTAATGATGGCTAACGAGAAAGTCTGGCGCAGCGAAGAAGAAATCCGCAGCGGTCTGATGAAGCTCTGGCGCGCCATGCAGGACTGCGTCGAACAGGGCCTGAAACACGAAGGCATCCTGCCCGGCGGGCTGAACGTGCGCCGCCGCGCGGCCAAGCTGCATCGCAGCCTGCAGGAACTGAACAAACCCAACGTGATTGGCTCGACCTTGAGCGCCATGGAATGGGTCAACCTGTTCGCCCTGGCGGTCAACGAAGAAAACGCCGCCGGCGGGCGCATGGTCACGGCACCGACCAACGGCGCGGCGGGGATCATTCCGGCCGTGCTGCACTACTTCATGAAGTTCAGCGAGGCCGTGACCGACGCCAATGTCGTCGACTACTTCCTCGGTGCGGCGGCGGTGGGCATCCTGTGCAAGAAGAACGCCTCGATCTCCGGTGCCGAAGTCGGTTGCCAGGGCGAAGTCGGTTCGGCCTGCGCCATGGCGGCCGCCGGGCTGGCGGAAATCCTTGGCGCCACACCAGAGCAACTGTGCAACGCGGCGGAAATCGGTCTGGAACACAACCTCGGCCTGACCTGCGACCCGGTGGGTGGACTGGTCCAGGTGCCGTGCATCGAGCGCAACGCGATTGCGGCGGTGAAGGCGATCAACGCTGCGCAGATGGCATTGCGCGGCGATGGCCAGCACTTTATTTCGCTGGATCGGGTAATCCGCACCATGCGCGATACCGGTGCCGACATGCATGACAAATATAAGGAGACATCGCGGGGTGGGTTGGCGGTGAGTGCGGTGGAGTGTTGAGGGGGTAACGTAAGAATTACTTGGATACAGGTGTAAGTCATTTGCAGCAGTAGCGGTCTCTAGAATGCTGGGCTCGATTTCCTGTCTTCGAGGGTTTCTATGCTAACGAAAACACTATCCGGTTCCGCTCCAAATCTTAGTGGTGTCCTGTTGGATCCTGGCTTTCACGCAAAAACGACGTTGGTACACAAACAATTGGTTTTGGCAGAAAACAATCCGGGTTCGCTTCATCTTGCCAGTAGCAGCAAGTTGGCATGGGTAAAGCACGATTGCTCTCCAGCGGCGTTACTTCATAGCGTTGAAATGCATGCTAAACGAGGCTTGCTGAACTTGATTGCTTCGAGGGATTTTGCCACTGGGGCGCTCAGCCAAGAGGACAAGCGTGAGGTTGGGCGTGCTGTGACCTCTACGGTAATGGCTCTGAATCAAATTTTGGCCAGGAAAGACGCAGAATCTCCGTCAATTACAGTTCACGAGAATCATTTGATCGGCGATGGATTGATTCATGAGGACCGCAATCTTCCGCGTCAGAGTAACCCTGACGATTATGATCGCTACCATACTCTGGGGGTTCCTTTTGCGGAAAATGGTCGCATGCAGGCCCATTATCATCTTGAGTTCAGGGGTGGGTTAACCGCCGCAGCCGTTGCTGATGTACTTAATAGTCTCAACGATGTAGGGACGGTCATTGCCGGGAGGGAGATCATTTCAGCAGAAGATATCGAACTGATTCTTGGCAAAATGCCGGCGAGCGATGCTGCAAAGTCATCATTGCGTACGGAAATCAAAACTGTCCGCCAGTTGATTCCCAGTGAGCTCGATGCAGGCTCATCAAAAACCCAGGTTCGCGATGTGTTGTTTGGCGCATTTACCGCATTGGGTAGCGCAAATGTCGAGGTAAGCACGGGCCAGGTGTTTCGGAACGCTCATATGAACGGATTTCGCGTTGCAGAGCCCGATTGCCTGGGTAATGGCAATACTCGGCTGAGCGACGATCTTGCTTTGATTGAGTCTTTTTCAGGTGGCGTTTCGGTCTCTTCTTTGACTATCCAGCATTTGTTGGACATTCACCTTTCTTTTCGAAAAGCGATGGCTGATCTACCAGATGCGGATGCGGTTGGGGTGAAGGAGCTGCAAGCTTTTAAAGAACGGTTGGAGGCGGCCTCAGATCAGGTAGCAAGAATGTTGAGACGTTCCTGATCGTCGCAGTAGCGGTTGCGAAGTTAAATAAAACGCTTCGGTGCAAGGGGGGCGTTTGTTATCAAGACCAGTCAAAACTGCGCGCTAAGTGAACACTCGATGTAAAACGCGCCACCTTTTGGCGCGTCGCTAACAGATAATCCGTGTCACCGGCGGTCGGGTCTTATCCAGAGCTCTGACCACCCGTCACCCGTGCCTGCGGTGACACTCTTTTACAGCGGCTCGCAGCCCTGTTCCCACAAGTGCTACCGAATTGCTCACCGCTCGTGAGCCGGGGCGCTTGCCAGTCCTGATGGCCATTTAAATCCCCACGCCTTGCAAGACATATATAGACACATTCCGACGTCGTTTTTAGGAGTTATTGAACGCGCATTCAAATTTAGGCATGGCAATTGCTCTGTCATTACAAAGCCCGTCTCCCACGCGAGAACGATGGCAATAAAAAGAGCCTCCGCCTGAGGCCATCACCCGCTTTGTGTGAGGAGATACCGCGATGACGACGTTCAACTCCGGGGCCCAACCCCAGAACCGTGCGCCTCAATCCATCGGCTTTCTGCTGCTGGACAATTTCACGCTGATTTCTCTGGCCTCCGCAGTAGAACCCCTGCGCATGGCCAACCAGTTGTCCGGTCGCGAGCTATATCGCTGGACCACCCTCACCGTCGATGGCGGCCAGGTCTGGGCCAGTGACGGCCTGCAGATCACCCCCGACGCCTCCATGCACAAAGCCCCGCCAATGGACACCGTCATCGTCTGCGGCGGTATCGGCATCCAGCGCACTGTGACCCGTGAACACGTGTCATGGCTGCAAAGCCAGGCCCGCCAGTCCCGCCGCCTCGGCGCGGTGTGCACCGGCAGCTGGGCCCTGGCCTGCGCCGGCCTGCTCGACGGCTTCGATTGCAGCGTGCACTGGGAATGCCTGGCAGCCATGCAGGAAGCTTTCCCGCGGGTGGCCATGAGCACCCGCCTGTTCACCCTCGACCGTAACCGTTTCACCAGCTCCGGCGGCACCGCGCCGCTGGACATGATGCTGCACCTGATCAGCCGCGATCACGGCCGTGAACTGTCGGCGGCCATTTCGGAAATGTTTGTCTACGAGCGCATCCGCAACGAGCAGGATCACCAGCGTGTGCCGCTCAAGCACATGCTCGGCACGAATCAGCCAAAACTGCAGGAAATCGTTGCGCTGATGGAAGCCAACCTCGAAGAGCCGATCGATCTCGACGAACTGGCCGTCTATGTCGCGGTATCCCGTCGTCAGCTCGAGCGCCTGTTCCAGAAATACCTGCACTGCTCGCCGTCGCGTTACTACCTGAAGCTGCGCCTGATCCGCGCCCGGCAACTGCTCAAGCAAACGCCGATGTCGATCATCGAAGTGGCGTCGGTGTGCGGTTTCGTATCCACGCCGCACTTCTCCAAGTGCTACCGCGAATACTTCGGCATTCCGCCGCGTGACGAGCGCGTAGGCTCCAACACTACCCAGCAAGTGGCGATGATGCCGTTGCCGCAAGCCTTGGTGCTGTCGCCGTTGTCCGGGCCGTTGTCGGCGTTGAGCCAGGCGCGTAATGAGTCGACGTTTGCCAGTGTAAGGCTTTAAACCGAGGCGCCTTCATTCGCGGGCAAGCCCGCTCCCACAGGTTTTGTGTCAGAGCATTAACTTTGTGCTCGACACAAAGCCCTGTGGGAGCGGGCTTGCCCGCGAAGTCTTTTTATCGGCCTGTGTGGCTCTGCTGATACTCCGCCAATGCCGGCAACAACTGCTTGTCGATCGCCTGGCGCACCGCCGGCAGGATGGTCGCGCTGCTGGTGTACATCTGCTTGACCATGGTCCGCAGCGTCATCGCCCGTACATCGTTCAAACCCCGTACCGCACACTCACAGGCCTGCTCGGCGGTGGCGCCGGTGGGCACCTCGAATCCCAACGACTTGAGCTGGCCCAACAGGTCTTCCTGGTCTATCAAATCGGCGTGCATCATGACGCAATCCTTCTTCAGGGAACGGTGTCGTGGCTCGATTCTGGTAGGGCCACGCAGTAGCGGCAAGGGCGAATTGTCGCAATGGCCGCAATGGCTATGAACAGGTCGTTTTCGACTAACTTGCCGTTCGGAGGAGTGGGCACACTGGGCTCAGCTCGCTTCACGAAGGTTTGGTCACCCTCGCACGGCAGCTCCTCAACAGTACCCTCTGCCTCGATCCTGTCACGGCTTGATCGGGGCTTTTTTTTGTCTGTGAATCAATGGGTTTTGTGTCGATTAATAGACCGCTTTCGCGAGCAAGCCCGCTCCCACAGTTGACCGAGTCCCATCAGGGGAATGCGGTCGAGTGTGGGAGCGGGCTTGCTCGCGAAGAACGATGACGCGGTCTAGCGTTGCAACACCAGAATCCGCGACAACAACTCATCCCGGTCGACATAGCAGCCCTGGAAGTGCCGCGCCCCGGTGGCGGGGTCGAAGGCGTTGCGGGCGTGCAGGGTGCGGCGGTTGTCGAAGCACCACAGCTCACCGGGATTGAGCCGCTGCATCAAGCGGAATCGGGGTTCGCGCGTCATCGCGATAAAGCGCCGGTAGGCGTGATAAAGCCTGGGCATCTGCTCCACCGAGGTGTCGAATGGTCCGCGCAGAAAGTTCGCCATGCGGATTTCCGATACCTGCCCCAACGTGTCCAGGGCAATGATCGGCGCGAGGCAGCGGTAGTCGCTGTGGCGGTCTTTGTTGCGAAACTCTACGGGGATTTCGCAAAGGCTTTTGAATGACTCCGGGTCTTCGCGACGCAGCGCATCGGCGATGGCAAACCCGTCGACAAAAATGCTTTCGCCACCCTCGGCGTCATTGACCAGGCAATGCAGGAATTGCAGCCCCGGTTGCAGCTCTCGGGTCGGCAAATCACTGTGCAGCGGCAGGTTGAAGGCGGTGTAGGCGTTGCTGTCGGCGTCGGCTTTGGATTGCACGTTGAACAGCACGCCGAAATTGCTCTCGCGGATGAAGGAAATCCGTTGCGCGATCAACTTCAGAGAGCCGGGCTCGGTGGGCACGCCACGAACCTGGGTCAGGCCGACATCGCGAACCGCCAGCAGCCATTGCAGCAACGCCTGCGGGTCGTTCATCAGTGCTTGATATTCGAACACCGGCAACTGCAAA
Source organism: Pseudomonas sp. FW305-70 (assembly GCF_058783925.1). Lineage (NCBI taxonomy): Bacteria > Pseudomonadati > Pseudomonadota > Gammaproteobacteria > Pseudomonadales > Pseudomonadaceae > Pseudomonas > Pseudomonas sp. FW305-70. The sequence continues at coordinate 53,478 of NZ_JBYSYZ010000025.1, read as the reverse complement.
TCGCTGTGCCAGAGCCTGGCTTTGGGTTTGCGTGCCAGGCGTTCGGCGCGGGATTCATCGTCATAGGCGTGGGCGCGCAGCCAGCCGGGATCGAAGCGGCTGGCGTGGCCATCCTGCCAATCCATCGACAGGCAGCCATCGGTGTCGATGTGTACGGCGTCAGGCATCAGGTCTTGAGCCACATCGACGATTTCCAGTACTTGCTCGCGGGTCACGGTGTAGACGCATTGCGGGCACGGGCAGTTATCCCGCAGCCATTGATGGTGGAAAGGGCTGACGCGATCGTCGGCCCACGTCACCAGAACCCGATCCGCCAGTGTCTGCACGCCAGTCAGCGCGCTGATCAACGGATAGGTACGAAAGTCGGCCAATGCAGCGGCGGTGTTCATGACGATCTCCTTGTTATTTTTTTGGGGGTAATGCGATCACTCGGCCAATGTACCCGGGCGTTGGCAGGTCCGCCTGTTCGGCGACGATGGCTTGTAGTTGATTCAAGGACTGGTCGCTGAACGGGGCCGAGCGCGGCCCGGCGAGATCCACGTGCAGCAGCATCTGTTCGTTGCCTGCAAGCTCCTGGGCATCACCGACCCGATGCAGGCTGTGATAGAGGTGCAGGCGTTTGCTGTCGTGGGCAATGATTTGGGTGTGCACTTCGACTTGGGCGTCGAGTTTCACTTCGTGCAGGTAGTTGAGGTGCAGTTCGAGAGTGAACAGCGAGTTGCCGCTGGCTTCGCGACTGTCGCTGTCCAGGCCCAGGCGATCCATCAGGGCATCGGTGGCGTAGCTGAAAATCAGCAGGTAGAAGGCGTCGCGCAGGTGGCCGTTGTAGTCGACCCAGTCGGGGATGATGGTGGTTTGGTAGGTGGTGAGGGTGGGCATGGTTCAGGTTCCGATAATAGTGGTGACCGGGCTACCGCTTTCGCGAGCAAGCCCGCTCCCACAGGGGGGGACGCATTCCAATGTGGGAGCGGGCTTGCTCGCGAAGGGGCCAGGCCTGCTGGGCCATTAACTGACGGTCTACTCGCTGAAGGCCATCCCATGTTTCTCTTTGGTGGTCTTCACCGCCTCCAGCACTGCCAGCAGGCAGTCATCACGATAGCGCTCCAGCGCTGAAATGCTGTGTTTACCCAGTTGATCGCTGGTACCGTCGACCACGTCGTCGATCAGCTTGTCGGTCAGTTCCGGTGCCGGCAGGTAAGTCCACGGCAACTGCAACGCCGGGCCGAACTGCGCCATGAAGTGACGCATGCCGGCATCACCACCGGCCAGGGTGTAGGTCAGGAAGGTGCCCATGAACGACCAGCGCAGGCCTGCGCCGAAGCGGATCGCATCGTCGATTTCACCGGTAGTCGCCACGCCGTCGTTGACCAGGTGCAGCGCCTCACGCCACAGCGCTTCGAGCAGGCGGTCGGCGATGAAGCCCGGCACTTCCTTGCGCACGTGCAACGGGCGCATCCCCAGGGATTCATAGACTTTCATCGCCGCTTGCACGGCTTCGGGCGCGGTGTTTTTACCGCCGACCACTTCGACCAGTGGTAGCAGGTAAACCGGGTTGAACGGGTGACCGACCACGCAGCGCTCCGGGTGTGTGGCACTCTCGTAGAACTCGCTCGGCAGCAGGCCGGAGGTGCTGGAGCCGATCAACGCATTGGGCTTGGCTGCCGCGCTGATTTTGCTGTGCAGGTCCAGTTTCAGCTCAAGGCGTTCCGGGGCACTTTCCTGGATGAAGTCAGCGTCGCGAACGCATTCTTCGATGGTTGCGACAAAGCGCAGGCGATCCTGCGATGCACCCGGCGCCAGGCCTTGTTTCTCCAGTGCGCCCCAGGCGTTGGCGACGCGTTTGCGCAGGGCTGCTTCAGCGCCTGGTGCCGGGTCCCAGGCCACTACATCCAGGCCATGGGCGAGGGCGCGGGACACCCAGCCGCTGCCGATGACACCGCTGCCCAGGGCGGCGAAGGTTTTGATTTCGGTGATGAAGCTCATGGTCAATTCCTGAATTTGGCTCGGAAAAAAACTGTGGGAGCGAGCTTGCTCGCGATGGCGGTATTCCTGCCGCAGATGATGCTTCGGATGTACCGATGTCATCGCGAGCAAGCTCGCTCCCACAGGGGGAAAGTTGTTTTGAATTAACCGCGCTGGGTCAGGCCCATTTTCTTGCGGCCTTCAGCGGGGGTGAGCACGCGGGCACCAAGGCGGCTGAGGATTTCCGTGGCGCGTTCGACCAGTTGGCCGTTGGTCGCCAGCACGCCCTTGTCCAGCCACAGGTTGTCTTCCAGCCCGACCCGCACGTTGCCGCCGAGCAACACCGCTTGCGCCGCCATCGGCATCTGCATGCGACCGATACCGAAGCCGGCCCAGACCGCGTCGGCCGGCAGGTTGTCGACCATGGCTTTCATGGTGGTGGTGTCCGCCGGAGCGCCCCACGGGATGCCCAGGCACAGCTGGAACAACGGGTTGTCGAGCAGGCCTTCCTTGATCATCTGCTTGGCGAACCACAGGTGGCCGGTGTCGAAGATTTCCAGCTCGGCCTTCACGCCCAGCTCTTGAATGCGTTTGGCACCAGCGCGCAGCTGGGCCGGGGTGGAGACGTAAATGGTGTCGCCGTCGCCGAAGTTCAGGGTGCCGCAATCGAGGGTGCAGATTTCCGGCAGCAGTTCTTCGACGTGGGCCAGACGGGTCAGCGGGCCGACCAGATCGGTGTTCGGACCGAATTCCATCGGATTCTCGCCGGCACCGATTTCCAGGTCGCCGCCCATGCCGGCAGTGAGGTTGACGATGATATCCACGTCCGCCTCGCGGATACGCTCCATCACCTCGCGATACAGCGCCACATCACGGCTAAACTTGCCGGTTTGCGGGTCGCGCACATGGCAGTGAACCACGGTGGCGCCGGCCTTGGCGGCTTCCACGGCGGCAGCCGCGATCTGTTTTGGGGTGACCGGCACGTGTGGGCTCTTGCTGGTCGTGTCGCCAGCACCGGTGAGTGCGCAGGTGATGATGACGTCGTGGTTCATTTGGCGGTTCCTTACAGGCGAGTTTTTTGGTTTTGGCCAGGCATGCTGGTCCCGTTCGCAGCCCCTTGGGGCTGCGAGACGGTGGTGGGTTCGGGTTTATTTACTGGTTAGTTGCAGGTTTTCAGCGGCCGGTTTGCCATCGAAGGTGGTGACGCCTTCAAGCCAGCGTTTTTTGTCCTGCGGGTGATCCTTGAGCCATTGTTTGGCCGACTCGAAAGCGTCCTTGTGATCCAGCAGTGGCTGCATCATCCGGCTCTCGTCTTCGGCGGTGAACGTCAGGTTGCTCAGCAGGCGACCGATGTTCGGGCATTGCTGGGCGTAAGTCGGTGCGGTGACGGTCCACACGGTGGCCTTGCCTTCGTTCGGGCCGAGGGCGTCTTCGCTGCCGGTGAGGTAGGTCATTTTCACGTTGACGTTCATCGGGTGCGGCGCCCAGCCGAAGAACACCACGGCTTCGTTGCGACGCACGGCGCGATCCACCGCGGCGAGCATGCCGGCTTCGCTGGACTCGACCAGCTGGAACTTGCCGAGGCCGAACTGGTTCTTGGAGATCATCGCCTTGATCTGGGTGTTGGCGCCCGAGCCCGGCTCGATGCCGTAGATCTTGCCGCCCAGTTCTTTTTCGAATTTGGCGATGTCAGCGAAGGTTTTCAGGCCCTTGTCCGCGAGGTAGGTCGGCACGGCGAGGGTCGCGCGGGCGTCTTGCAGGCTTGGCGCATCAAGCACCTTGACCTGCTTGGCCTCGACGAACGGGGTGATGGTCTGGGTCATCAGCGGGTTCCAGTAGCCGAGGAACAGGTCCAGACGCTGGTCGCGGATCCCGGCGAAGATGATTTGCTGGGAGGCGCTGGTTTGTTTGGTGCTGTAGCCGAGGCCATCGAGCAATACCTGGGTCATGGCACTGGTGGCGATCACGTCGGTCCAGTTCACTACACCCATGCGCACGTTCTGGCATGCGGCGGGTTCGGCGGCCATGACACTGGCGCTCAGTAACGCGGTACCACTGAGTGCAAGAACACAGCTGCTGATCAGTCGTTTCATTCTCAGGTTCCTCGGCAGTTCGTTATTGTGAGTTCCGGTGTCTGATGCGCCGGTGATGCCAAGTTACGCAGCAAAGCACCGATGAAAGCGCACTGCGGCGACCAGCTCTTGCACTGCAGCGACCTGTGCTCTTGAAAGCCGCTTGCAACTGGCGTATCAACATCCCTACGCTGCCCGCCCTCTCGTTACCTGGCCTCTTGTTACCTGCTAAGCGAGTGCGTCCCATGTCCCAGGATTTCTACTTCTTGTTGATGCCGGGTTTCTCGGCCATCGGATTTATCTCGGCCATCGAGCCGTTGCGGGTCGCCAATCGCTTTCGCGGCGAGCTTTATCGCTGGCATGTGCTGAGCGCGGACGGCGGGGCAGTGCTGGCCAGTAACGGTATGTCGGTCAACGCCGATGCGGCGCTGGAGCCGCTGAAGAAAGGCGCGACCTTGTTGGTGGTCGCCGGCTTCGAACCGCTGAAATTCGCCACCCCGGCGCTGGAGCACTGGTTGCGTCGGCTGGACAACGAAGGCGTGACCCTGGGCGCGATCGACACTGGCAGTTTCATCCTCGCCGAGGCCGGCCTGCTCGACGGCCATCGCCTGACGCTGCACTGGGAAGCCATCGACGCCTTCAAGGAGTCCTATCCGCAGCTCAGCGTCACTCAGGAACTGTTCGAGATCGACCGTCGGCGCATCACTTCCGCTGGCGGCACCGCGTCCATTGATCTGATGCTGGATCTGATCGCCCAGGCCCACGGTCCCGATCTGGCGATACAGGTCAGCGAGCAATTCGTACTCGGCCGCATCCGCCCGCGCAAAGACCACCAACGCATGGAGGTCGCCACGCGCTACGGCATCAGTAACAAGAAGCTGGTGCAGGTGATCGGCGAGATGGAACAGCACAGCGAACCGCCGCTGAGTACGCTGGAACTGGCGGAATCGATCAAGGTGACGCGGCGGCAGTTGGAGCGGTTGTTTCGGTTGCACCTGAACGACACGCCGAGCAATTTCTATCTGCGGTTACGGTTGGAAAAAGCGCGGCAGTTGCTGCGGCAGACCGACATGAGCGTGCTGGAGGTGAGCATTGCCTGCGGGTTTGAGTCGCCGTCGTATTTCACCCGCAGTTATCGGGCGAAATATGAGCGTTGTCCGCGGGAGGATCGGCGCACCGCGCAGGCATAAACACCCGAGAAACCTGTGGGAGCGGGCTTTTCCGCGATAAGGCTGGCACTTTCAATATGGATGTTGACAGGCACACCGCTTTCGCGGGCAAGCCCGCTCCCACAGTGTTCGGTTTTTACAGGTAGAAAGCCTTACTTCTTCAACAACGCCGAACACGCCGCCTTGTAAGCCTCATGCTGATATTTGTTCAGCGTATCCGATAGTTCGACATTGAATTTCTTGCACTGCGCCGTGATTGTCTGCGGAGACAGCAGCGTCACCTCGCAATTCTCCAGTAACTGGAAAACCCCTTCGATCTTGAACGTGGTCGGCCCACCGGCGAATTCGCCTTTCTTGCTGCGCTTTTTGATCGCGATGCGGTCGATGGAGTTCTCCCGGACAAACGAAGCGACCTGGGCTGCGAACACTTTGACATTGGCGGCTTCATCGTCATCGTCCAGGGCAATTTTCTTGGTGGCGAGCGGGACATGGCTCAGCGCCTGACCGTCCAGCGTGGCCACGGCAATGATCGCTTCACTGCCTTTGATTTCGATGCCGCAGACTTTCATGTTCAATCCCATTGGTGATAGAGGTGAGCAGCTTACAGTTCAAGCTGACTGGCGCACGAATCACTCCTGCCCAATCGACTCCAAAAACTCCGACCGTTCATCACTCATCCGCGCAATGCAATCGTTCTGGGCAATGGTGAGCGCCTTGCTGCCACCGGTGGCCGGGAAGGCTTCGACGGCGCAGTCGGCATCCCGGGTCTTCAGCCATTGCTGTTGGGCGGCCTTGAGCTTGGCGGTGATGTCGGCCAGTTGCGACGGGTTTTTGCCGTATTGCGACTGCATGCGGTCGGCCAAGCCCTGGAGGTTTTCCTTGAGCAGGTCTTCGGCGCTGGTTTTGCTGAAGGCCGAGCACTCGAGGGTCTGGACGTCGTTTTCGACTTTATCGCACGGGTTGTCGTCGGACTCCTGCGCTGCGTGTACGCCAGTCGCAATCAATGCCAAAGCCAGAAGGATGGATTTCATTCAGGTCGCCGCTCTATTCCAGTGATGCAGCGAATTCTGGCCCAAGCCGAGGGCCTTGAACAGGTCGCTGATTGTGCCGGGAGACGACCCTTTGTCGCGGATTGACGCTTTCGGCAAACCCCCTGTCGTTTTTGCACCCGGTCGCCGAGGCACCGAGGCATATGCTGGCCCCAAAGCGCCGGCAGACGATTCGGCGCATGAATCGCTAATAAGGGGACAGCCTGATGAGCCCAGCCGAATTGCACGCCGACAGCATCGTTATCGACGGGCTGATTATTGCCAAGTGGAACCGTGAACTGTTCGAAGACATGCGCAAGGGCGGTTTGACCGCAGCCAACTGCACCGTGTCGGTGTGGGAGGGCTTTCAGGCTACCGTCAACAACATTGCCGCGAGCCAGAAGCTGATCCGCGAGAACAGCGACCTGGTGATGCCGGTGCGTACCACCGCCGACATCCGCAAGGCCAAGGAGCAGGGCAAGACCGGCATCCTCTTCGGCTTCCAGAACGCCCATGCCTATGAAGACCAGATCGGCTATGTCGAGGTGTTCAAGCAGCTCGGCGTCGGTATCGTGCAGATGTGCTACAACACCCAGAACCTGGTGGGCACCGGTTGCTACGAGCGTGATGGCGGCCTGTCGGGCTTCGGTCGCGAAATCGTCGCCGAGATGAACCGCGTTGGCGTGATGTGCGACCTGTCCCACGTCGGCTCCAAGACGTCCGAAGAAGTCATCCTCGAGTCGAAAAAGCCGGTCTGCTACTCCCACTGCCTGCCGTCGGGGCTCAAGGAGCACCCGCGCAACAAGTCCGATGAAGAACTCAAGTTCATTGCCGACCACGGCGGCTTTGTCGGCGTCACCATGTTCGCGCCATTCCTCGCCAAGGGTATCGACTCGACCATCGACGACTACGCCGAAGCCATCGAGTACGTGATGAACATCGTCGGCGAAGACGCCATCGGCATCGGCACCGACTTCACCCAGGGCCATGGCCAGGACTTCTTCGAATACCTGACCCACGACAAGGGCTACGCCCGCCGCCTGACCAGCTTCGGCAAGATCATCAACCCGCTGGGCATCCGCACCGTGGGCGAGTTCCCGAACCTGACCGAAACCCTGCTCAAGCGCGGCCACTCCGAGCGAGTGGTACGCAAGATCATGGGCGAAAACTGGGTGAACGTCCTCAAGGACGTTTGGGGCGAGTAAGCCACTGCACCTCTGAATCCTTTCCCCCGGCCGCCCGCGCCGGGGGCAACACCAAAATTTTTCTGGAGTTAAGTTTCCATGGCCAAGATCGCCCCGCAATTGCCAATCGAAGTCGACAGCGAGACCGGTGTCTGGACGTCCGACGCCCTGCCGATGCTGTACGTGCCACGGCATTTCTTCGTCAACAACCACATGGGCATCGAGGAAGTGCTGGGCGCTGAAGCCTATGCCGAAATCCTCTACAAGGCCGGCTACAAGTCCGCCTGGCACTGGTGTGAAAAAGAAGCCGAATGCCATGGCCTGGAAGGTGTCGCGGTGTTCGAGCACTACATGAAGCGCCTGTCGCAGCGTGGCTGGGGCCTGTTCAAGATCCAGGACATCGACCTCGACAAAGGCACCGCCAGCGTCAAGCTCGAACACTCGGCGTTCGTCTATGTGTACGGCAAGGTCGGGCGCAAGGTCGACTACATGTTCACTGGCTGGTTTGCCGGCGCGATGGACCAGATCCTCGCCGCTCGCGGCAGCAAGATCCGCACCGTGGCCGAGCAAGTCTACGGTGGCTCCGAAGAGGGCCACGAAGACGGCTTGTTCATCGTCAAGCCGTTGTAAGTCGAGGAACCCGCCATGGCTTTCGAAGCAATGTTCCAGCCGATCCAGATCGGCAAACTGACCATCCGTAACCGCGTGCTCAGCACCGCGCACGCCGAGGTTTATGCCACCGACGGCGGCATGACCACCGATCGGTACGTCAAGTACTACGAAGAGAAAGCCAAGGGCGGGATCGGCCTGGCGATTTGTGGCGGTTCGTCCGTCGTGGCCATCGACAGCCCGCAGGAATGGTGGAGTTCGGTGAACCTGTCCACCGACCGCATCATTCCGCACTTCCAGAATCTGGCCGATGCCATGCATAAGCACGGCGCCAAGATCATGATCCAGATTACCCACATGGGTCGTCGCTCGCGTTGGGACGGCTTCAACTGGCCGACGCTGATGTCGCCGTCGGGTGTGCGCGAGCCAGTGCACCGTGCCACTTGCAAAACCATCGAGCCGGAAGAGATCTGGCGGGTGATCGGTAACTACGCTCAAGCGGCCCGCCGCGCCAAGGCCGGTGGCCTGGACGGTGTCGAACTGTCGGCGGTGCACCAGCACATGATCGACCAGTTCTGGAGCCCGCGGGTCAACAAGCGCACCGACGAATGGGGCGGCACCTTCGAAGGCCGGATGAAGTTCGGTCTGGAAGTCTTGAAAGCCGTACGCGCCGAGGTCGGTGACGATTTCTGCGTGGGCATGCGCATCTGTGGTGACGAGTTCCACCCGGACGGCCTGTCCCACGAAGACATGAAGCAGATCGCCAAGTATTACGACGACACCGGCATGCTCGACTTCATCGGCGTCGTGGGTTCGGGTTGCGACACCCACAACACCCTGGCCAACGTGATTCCGAACATGAGTTATCCGCCGGAGCCGTTCCTGCATCTGGCTGCCGGCATCAAGGAAGTGGTCAAGGTCCCCGTGCTGCACGCGCAGAACATCAAGGACCCGAACCAGGCCACGCGTATCCTGGAAGGCGGTTACGTCGACATGGTCGGCATGACTCGCGCGCACATCGCCGACCCGCACCTGATCGCCAAGATCAAGATGGGCCAGATCGACCAGATCAAGCAGTGCGTCGGTGCCAACTACTGCATCGACCGTCAGTATCAGGGCCTGGATGTGCTGTGCATTCAGAACGCTGCTACTTCTCGTGAATACATGGGCCTGCCGCACATCATCGAAAAAACCACTGGCGTGAAACGCAAGGTGGTGGTGGTCGGCGCCGGTCCTGCCGGGATGGAGGCCGCCCGCGTGGCCGCCGAGCGTGGCCACGACGTGACCCTGTTCGAGAAAAAGGAATTCATCGGCGGGCAGATCACCACCGCATCGAAAGCCCCGCAACGGGACCAGATCGCCGGTATCACCCGCTGGTATCAACTGGAACTGGCGCGGTTGAAAGTCGACCTGCGCCTGGGTACCGCGGCTGACGCGCCAACCATCATGGACCTGCGTCCGGACGTGGTGGTGCTGGCTGTCGGCGGTCATCCGTTCATCGAGCAGAACGAACACTGGGGTGCGGCTGAAGGCCTGGTGGTCAGCAGCTGGGACATCCTCGACGGCAAGGTTGCACCGGGCAAGAACGTGCTGGTCTACGACACCATTTGCGAATTCACCGGCATGTCGACCGCTGACTTCATCGCGGACAAGGGCAGCCAGGTCGAGATCGTTACCGACGACATCAAGCCGGGCGTGGCCATCGGGGGTACATCGTTCCCGACTTACTATCGCAGCATGTACCCGAAAGAAGTGATCATGACCGGCGACATGATGCTGGAGAAGGTCTACCGCGAAGGCGACAAGCTCGTAGCGGTACTGGAAAACGAATACACCGGCGCCAAAGAGGAGCGGGTGGTTGACCAGGTGGTCGTGGAAAACGGCGTGCGTCCGGACGAAGAAATCTACTACGCGCTGAAGGAAGGCTCGCGCAACAAAGGCCAGATCGACGTCGAAGCCTTGTTCGCGATCAAGCCGCAACCTTGCCTGGAACAGAGCGGCGACGGCTACCTGCTGTTCCGCATCGGCGACTGCGTGGCCCAGCGTAACGTGCACGCGGCGATCTATGACGCGCTGCGGTTGTGCAAGGATTTCTAAGAGCTTGTGAACAACCCCTGTAGGAGCGAGCTCGCTCGCGATGGATTTGAAGGCGCCGCGTTTCTCCAGACCGCACGCGTCATCGTTAACGCCCATCGCGAGCAAGCTCGCTCCTACAGAGGATCGAGCAAGGCATCCAGGTAGTTAAGCCCGAGGTCTTTGGGAGCTCCACCATGTTGAACACCCTTCTTCCAATCCTGTTGTTCGCAGCCCTGGGCCTTGGTGTCCTGGGCGCGTTGCGGCGGGTGGCCATGTGGCGCCGGGGCCGGGCTTCGAAAGTCGACCTGATCGGTGGACTGTTCGCCATGCCCAAGCGCTACATGGTCGACTTGCACCATGTGGTGGCGCGGGACAAATACATTGCCAACACCCACGTCGCCACAGCCGGCGGTGCGGTGGCGTCCATCGTGCTGGCGATACTGGTGCATGGTTTCGGCCTGCATAACCGCTTCCTCGGCTATGCGCTGCTGCTGATGTCGGCGGTGATGTTCGTTGGCGCGATCTTCGTTTACCTGCGTCGGCGCAACCCGCCGTCGCGTCTGTCGAAAGGCCCGTGGATGCGCCTGCCGAAAAGCCTGCTGGCATTCTCGGCCTCGTTCTTCCTGTTGACCCTGCCGGTGGCGGGCATCCTCCCGGAAAACTTCGGCGGCTGGCTGTTGGCCGCGATTCTCGGGGTCGGCGTGTTGTGGGGTGTGTCGGAGCTGTTCTTCGGCATGACCTGGGGCGGGCCGATGAAGCACGCCTTTGCCGGCGCCCTGCACCTGGCCTGGCACCGTCGCGCCGAACGTTTTGGCGGTGGCCGTTCCACCGGTTTGAAGCCGCTGGATCTTGGCGACCTGAGTGCGCCACTGGGCGTGGAAAAACCCAAGGATTTCACCTGGAACCAATTGCTCGGTTTCGACGCCTGCGTGCAGTGCGGTAAATGCGAAGCGGCGTGCCCGGCCTTCGCCGCTGGCCAGCCACTGAACCCGAAAAAACTGATTCAGGACATGGTCGTCGGCCTGGCCGGTGGCACCGATGCCAAATTTGCTGGCAGCCCATATCCCGGCAAAGCGATTGGCGAGCACGCTGGCAATCCGCATCAACCGATCGTCAACGGTCTTGTGGACGCCGAGACCCTGTGGTCGTGCACGACTTGCCGCGCCTGCGTCGAGGAGTGCCCGATGATGATCGAGCACGTCGATGCCATCGTCGACATGCGCCGTCACCTGACCCTGGAAAAAGGCGCGACCCCGAACAAGGGCGCCGAAGTCCTGGAAAACCTGATCGCCACCGACAACCCGGGCGGCTTTGCGCCGGGCGGGCGGATGAACTGGGCGGCAGACTTGAACCTCAACCTGCTCAGCGAAAAGAAATCCACCGACGTGCTGTTCTGGGTCGGCGACGGCGCCTTCGACATGCGCAACCAGCGCACCCTGCGCGCCTTCGTCAAAGTGCTCAAGGCGGCGAAAATCGACTTCGCCGTGCTCGGCCTGGAAGAACGCGACAGCGGTGACGTGGCCCGGCGCCTGGGCGACGAAGCGACCTTCCAGCTGTTGGCCAAACGCAACATCCAGACCCTGGCCAAATACAGCTTCAACCGCATCGTCACCTGCGATCCGCACAGTTTCCACGTGCTGAAAAACGAGTACGGCGCCTTCGATGGCAACTACCTGGTGCAGCACCACAGCACCTACATGGCGGAAATCATCCAGGCCGGCGCGCTGAACCTCGGTCAGCACAAAGGCGACAGCGTGACTTACCACGACCCGTGCTACCTCGGCCGCTACAACGGCGAATACGAGGCGCCGCGTGAGGTACTGCGCGCGCTCGGGATCGAAGTGAAAGAGATGCAACGTTCCGGTTTCCGCTCCCGCTGCTGCGGCGGTGGCGGCGGTGCGCCGATCACCGACATTCCGGGCAAGCAACGCATTCCTGACATGCGCATGGAAGACATCCGCGAAACCGGCGCCGAACTGGTGGCCGTGGGTTGTCCGCAGTGCACCGCGATGCTTGAAGGCGTGGTCGAACCCCGGCCGCTGATCAAGGACATCGCCGAACTGGTGGCCGATGCGTTGCTCGAAGACGCCGCGCCCGCCAAGACACCCGTCAAGCGCGAACCTGCGGAGGCCCACTGATGAGCGACATTATCCGCCGCGACCCGCGGGCCGAATGGATTGCCCGCAACCGTCTGCACCCACTGCACGCGGCCATGCAACCGGTGCAACACAGCTGGATGGGGCCTAACGGTGTCATCCGCAAGAATCCTCATGGCATTGGCTTTATCGGCCCCAACGGCATCAAGCGCATCGACCGCAGCGGCGCCCAGCAGGGCGGGACGACTAAACGTACAGCCGCTGTCGAAGTGCAATTGCCATTGCACCAGGTGGCCGCGCCGGCGTTTTACATCAGCGTGGTGCCGGATATGGTCGGTGGCCGCTTGAGCAGTCACGACCGCGACCTGCTGGGCCTGGCCCATCAACTGGCCGGCAAGGACGGTGCGGTGCTGGCCGTGGTCTTCGGTGAGCACAAGGAAAGCGCTTTTGCCACGGCGGGCGTCGACCGCCTGCTGGTGCTGGAAGGCGAAGCGTTCAACGGTTATGCGCCGGAACAACGGGTCCAGGGCCTGCGGGCTGTGGATAACCAGTTCAACCCACGTCACTGGTTGTTGCCGGACAGTCGCACCGGTGGCGGGGAAATGGGTCGGCGCTTTGCCGCCGCCTTGGGCGAACGCCCGGCGACGCGGGTCTGGCAGGTCAAGGATCAGGAGTGCATCGGCCGCGCCGGTGCCGGTCTGCAAGACCTTGCCCGTCCGTTGGCGCGCTTGATTCTGGCGGCTGCCGAGTGCGCCGAACCGGTCAGCGAAACCCGTCATGAAGCATTACCGGTGGAGTTATCCACAACCGTGGCGCGCAGCCTGTCGCGGATCGAAGATCTGGGCGCGGTGGCGGTGGATCCGGCGGCGATTCCGATGGCCGAGGCAGAATTCATTTTCTCCGGCGGCAACGGGGTCAAGGACTGGGGACTTTTCCACAGGACCGCCGAAGCCCTCGGCGCGACCGAAGGCGCATCGCGGGTGGCGGTGGACGACGGCTTCATGGCCCGCGATCGTCAGGTCGGGGCGTCCGGTACCTGGGTGACTGCACGGGTCTATGTGGCCGTGGGGATTTCCGGGGCGATCCAGCACCTGCAGGGCATCGGTGCCTGCGACAAGGTGGTGGCGATCAACCTCGATCCTGGCTGCGACATGATCAAGCGTGCCGACCTCTCGGTAATCGGCGAGAGTGCGGAGATTCTTCAAGCCTTGATCGAAGCGGTAGAGGCTTACCGCAACGACGCCAAGCGCGATGCGGCTTAAGGGAAGGAAAGGGTTATGAGCACGAAAATCATCAGCCTGGTGTCCATCGGCGCCCACCCGACGTCCGGTCGGCCGCGTCGCGCGGAACAGGATGCGCGGGCGGTGGAACTGGGCCTGCAACTGGCTGGGGATAACTTGCAGGTGCTGCATGCCGGCGACATCGCCGAGCCTGCGCTGCGCGCTTACCTGGGCATGGGCCTGGAACAGTTGCATGTGCTTGAGCAGCCCGAGGGTGCCGATGCGCTGCCGGCATTGACCGAGTATCTGCGCGATGCCGGTGCTCAGGTGGTGTTGACCGGCAGCCAGGCGGAAACCGGTGAAGGCTCGGGCATGTTGCCCTTCCTGCTGGCCGAAAGCCTGGGTTGGCCGCTGGTGGTGGGGCTGGCACAGGTCGAGTCCATCGATGGCGGTTCGGCGCTGGTGCTGCAAGCCTTGCCCCGCGGTCAACGTCGTCGGCTGAAGGTGCGCCTGCCGTTTCTGGCAACGGTGGACAACGCCGCGCCCAAGCCTCGCCAGAGCGCGTATGGCCCGGCCCGACGTGGCGTGCTGCAAGCGCAGGACGTTGAAGTTGTCGATGATGAACTGCTTGCGGTCGCCAGCCTGCAACCGGCCAAGCCACGGCCCAAGCGCCTGAAAGTGATCAAGGCCAAGAGCGGCGCCGACCGCATGAAAGCCGCGACGGCCAAGGCCAGTGGTGGGGGCGGGCAGGTGCTCAAAGGCGTGACGGCACAAGCCGGCGCCGAGGCGATTCTCAAGCTTCTGATTGAAGAGGGTGTGGTCCGCTGACAAATAGTCACCCCGGATCAAATGTGGGAGCGGGCTTGCTCGCGAAGGGGGCGTGTCAGTCGACATGAATATCGCCTGGCCCGCCGCTTTCGCGAGCAAGCCCGCTCCCACAGAAAAGCTTCATCTCACCCACATTTATGGGGGAACAATGGCAGTTGAATTTCGTTCGGCAGTGCGCGCGGATGCGCGTGAGATTGCGCGGTTGTTCCAGATTTCATCCGAGGGCGCTTCAGATTACATCTGGAGTCAGATCGCAGAGCCCGGTCAGGATCTGTTGGACGTCGGCGCCATTCGATATGCCCGGGACGACGTCGATTTCTCATACCAGAACTGCCTGATTGCCGAGACCGATGGCCAGGTTATTGGCATGATGCACAGTTACGCGATGCGCCACGATCCACTGGCGGTGCCGACGACCGACCCGGTGCTGGCGCCTTATGCCGACATGGAAGTGCCCGACACCCTGTATATCTCCAGCCTGGCCCTGCATGAAGGCTGGCGTAACCGGGGGCTGGGCGTGCAATTTCTCGCCCATGCTCAAGAACGTGCCGACCGGCTGGGGCTCAAGGGCCTGAGCCTGATTGACTATGCCGCCAACACGGGTGCCCGGCGTTTTTACGAGCGACACGGTTTCGGGATCATCAAGACCTGCCAGGTCACCCCTCATCCCATGATCCGCGTCACCGGCGACGCCTATCTTATGCACAGGCCCTGAGCCGGTTCCGGGGTTGTTCGAGTCGCGACAGTTATCCACAGCGCCACGCATCATTTATCTGGCTCCACGCTGACAAGGGCGGTGAGCTACAGTTTTCTATGCGCTGATCAAGGGTGCGGCACGCTTTCGGGAGTTTTCAGACATTCAGCGCTGACTCATAGAACCCGGTTTTATGACTGGCTTGAATATGAAGACTTTCGCTCTTTTGGCGTTCTTCGCTACAGCCATGTGGGTACCCACAGGCTTGATGTCTGCCGTCCAGATAAAAGCCCCCGCGGCCGATCAGGACTTTTATCAGTGGGTCGAGACCGAGCAGGGGCGCAACGCGTCCCTGGCACAGTGGCGGCAGCAGTGCGACAAGGAGCTGGATGCCGACAAGCACCTCGACTGTTCGGTGACGGTCCTGGCCAGAATGCTCGAAGCCAAGGTCGCCAACCAACTCCCCGAATACTATCTGGCGATCAAGGGCAGGCATGCCCGGGCGATAGAGGCCAGCGCCGAGCTGAAACCGCTGTTCTCCATGTTCGGCGACAAATCACTGGCTATCCTGGCGACGACTGGCAATTTCTCGGTCAGCGATTCGGTGCGGCATGAGGTGCTGCCGCTGCACCCGTATGCCAACGACTTTTACATCGCGCAAGAAGTGCTGCCATTTATCGATGTCGGCGCGGCCAACGGTGTCTCGGCGCGTTTTGTACTGGACACGGGGGCACCGCAAACCCGGGTCAACATCGACACTGCGAAACAGATGGGCATCAGGTTGTTGCCCGATGCTCAGTATCGCTACAGCACGTTTTATGGCGAAAAAGACCTGGCTGCGAGGCTGGGCATTCTCAGGTCACTCAAAGTCGGCACCCGAGAGTTCAGGAATGTCCTGGTGTTTGTCAGCGACCGGGAGAATTTGCTGGGGCTGGACCTGATCAGCAAACTGGGGCGCTTGAAGATCACCAGAAACGCTCTGGAACTTAATCCTGCGCCTGTCAGGCGCTGTGATGCGTTCATTGCCTTTAACCGCGTGGATCTCAACCAGCGGCTGGTGGTTGCCGCTCAGCTGGATCGCCGCACGACGCTGGCCATCATCGATACGGGAAATGTCGACTACCTGACGGCCGCGTTACCTGGCAGGCAGGCCAATGCCGTGCAGGCACTGACGCCAGGAAGCTCGAACGGTTACACCGGCGACAACAAGCACTTTCAGCGCTTTGACGGCATATTGGTCATGCAAGGCAACATCATGGCGGTCAGCTACAAATACTACCCGGGCTTCACCATCCCGCCGTCGCTGCTGGGCGGGCAATACGTGCCGTCGATATTGCTCGGTTGGCGTGCCTTCAAAGACTTTGAATTGAACCTGGACCTGGGCTCAGGTCGCTCATGCTTCAATAAAGTCTGAACACGTTGGTGTTTACCCACAATCCCTGTTGGTGGTTCTGTGGATAACATGTTCGCCCCTCGCTACGGCCCATGTAAATCAAGCCCTGCAAGGCGTCGTTCAAAAAACAACCAGTCTTGCTCGTGTTTTTTTCCAGCTTTTTCAAGGGGATAAGTGCTGCTGTTAACGCAGACTTGCCCCCAATCTCTGTTGGCGCTTCTGTGGATAAGATGTTTGCTGTCGGCTGCAGGCCTTGTAAACAGAGGTGTGCAGGTGTCTGATCAAAAAATGATCAAAAGGCGGTTTTGCATTGTCAGCTTTCACGCAAACGCTGGATTTCTCAAGGTTTCAGCGGTTTTCCACAGAGCTTTCCAAGTTAACCCCAAAGTCTGTTGGCGCTTCTGTGGATAAGGTGTTCGCCATCCTCTGAACGCCATGCAGGCCGTGGCTTTCAGGCTTAAGGTCAAAAAACGACCAGTCCACTCGTGGAAGCAGGCTTCTGGATAAGTCACGGTTTTTCTTTGGTTTTCGTGAAGAAAATTTCCAGCATTTCCACAGTTGTCCCCAATAGCTGTGGGTGGAGATGTGGATAACTTGTTCGCGGAAGGCTGGGAGGTGCGGCGGGCATAGGTCTGAACGAGATAGGTCATATTTCGTACAGCTCTATGAATGGCGGGCAAGCCCCCTGTAGGAGCGAGCCTGCTCGCGATGGACGTCAACGATAACGTTGGCAACCTGACACCCGGCGGCGTTCTCAGGCTCATCGCGAGCAAGCTCGCTCCTACAGGGAGTGGATTCAGCCTTGGACTGGAACACCTTTGAGGTAAGGCGCAGGCTCGGCCCCCAGGTTGCTCAGCAGACGCTCGCTGTACCAGTCCACGAAGTTCACCACGCCGAACTCATAGGTCTTGGAGTACGGGCCAGGCTGGTATGCGGTGGAGTTGATGCCGCGCTGGTTCTCTTCGGCCAGGCGACGGTCCTGGTCGTTGGTGGCGTCCCAGACCTGGCGCATGCGCTCCACGTCGTAGTCCACGCCTTCGACGGCGTCCTTGTGCACGATCCACTTGGTGGTGACCATGGTTTCCTGGGCGCTGATCGGCCACACGGTGAACACGATGATGTGGTCGCCCATGCAGTGGTTCCAGGAGTGCGGCAGGTGCAGGATGCGCATCGAGCCCAGGTCCGGGTTCTTGATGCGGCCCATTAGCTTGGCACAGCCCTGTTTGCCGTCCATGGTCATCGACACGGTGCCCTTGAGCAGCGGCATGCGCACGATGCGGTTACGCAGGCCGAAGCTGGCGTGGGCGTACGGGATCTTCTCGGCTTCCCAGGCGGCGGCGGAGGCAGCGACGTGGTCCTTGAACGCCTGGTCGGCGCGCGGGTCGGTGACGTCGTCCCATTCCAGCAGGGTTTTCAGCAGTTCCGGGTGCGATGCGTTGCAGTGGTAGCACTCGCGGTTGTTCTCTAGCACAAGCTTCCAGTTGGCCTTTTCCATCAAGGTGGTTTGCACCGCCACCTTGGTGTTTTCCATGTCGTACGGTTCCATGTAGTGGTTGAGCGTCGACAGGAAGTCATCGATGGCTGGCGGGTTCTCCGCCAGGCTGATGAAGATGTAGCCGCCGGCAGTCTTCACGTTCACCGGTTTGAGGCCGTACTGATTCATGTCGAAGTCGGCGCCCATTTCGGTGCCGGCGAACAGCAGGCGACCGTCGAGTTCGTAGGTCCACTGGTGGTAGTGGCAAACCAGCTTGGCGACCTTGCCCTTGTCGCTGGTGCACAGGCGCGAGCCACGGTGGCGGCAGACGTTATGGAACGCGTGCACCACGCCTTCGGCGCCACGGATGACGATGATCGGGTTCTTGCCGATCTGCAGGGTCAGGTAGTTGCCCTTGGTGGGGATCTCGCAGGTCATGCCGGCGATCAGCCACTCTTTCTGAAAGATTTCCTGCATGTCGATATCAAACAGGCGGTCGTCGGAGTAAAACGGCTGCGGCAGCGAGAACGTGCGCTCACGCTCTTGCAGCATCTGTGCGGTGGCCTTGCGTGCGGGTTCCAGCGGATCGCCCAGGCTCAGTGTAGTAGTGACGTCCATCGTTTAATCCTCAAGGCCATTCTGTGTGGCCGGCGAAAGTGGCTAATCAGGGTTGCTACGCAAGGTGTAATGGTTGTGTCTTGGTATGGGGCGAGTGTGGGGCCGGCGCTGGCCAGAACCTTATCCATGGGCGACATGGTGCAATCTGTTCCCGACGCGCAAGCCCCGGTCGTTGGGGGCTGGTCGCGATAAGCATGTCAATGTCGCAGATAGGTAAATGGGTGATCCGCGCTATACGCAGAATCGCCAACATGAAGGCCGACAGTCGGCCGTGGAGATCAGCATGTCCAACAGCTTCCTGAATCCGGTAACCACCCAGACCTGGGCCAATGGTCGACACATTGTCCGTTGCGTCAAAGTCATCCAGGAAACCTGGGATGTGCGCACCTTTTGCTTCATGGCCGACCAGCCGATCCTGTTCTTCTTCAAGCCGGGGCAATTCGTCACCCTGGAGCTGGAAATCGAAGGCCAGCCGATCATGCGTTCGTACACCATTTCCAGCTCTCCGTCGGTGCCGTACAGCTTTTCGGTGACCATCAAGCGTGTGCCGGGCGGCAAGGTCTCGAACTGGCTGCACGACACCCTGCACGAAGGCCAGGAGCTGGCGGTGCACGGCCCGGTCGGGCTGTTCAATGCCATGGACTTCACCGCGCCGAAGGTACTCTACCTCAGCGGCGGCGTTGGTATCACGCCGGTCATGTCCATGGCGCGCTGGTTCTACGACACCAACGGCAATGTCGACATGGTGTTTATCCACAGCGCCCGTTCGCCGAAAGACATCATTTACCACCGCGAGCTGGAGCACATGGCGTCGCGGATCGAAAACTTCAGCCTGCACCTGATCTGCGAGAAGCACGGCATGGGTGAGCCCTGGGCCGGTTATCGCGGATACCTGAACCACAGAATGCTTGAATTGATGGCGCCTGACTTCCTTGAACGCGAAGTATTCTGCTGCGGCCCGACACCCTATATGAATGCGGTCAAGCGCTTGCTCGAAGGCGCAGGTTTCGACATGTCGCGTTACCACGAAGAATCCTTCGGTGCGACTCCGCCAGAGGCGCGCGCCGATGCGGTAGAACATGCGGAACAAGCGGCCGAGGCACCGGAAGTCGACGCCGCGGACCTGCATCAAGTGGAGTTCACCGCCTCCGGCAAGAGCATCCGCGTGGCCCCGGGCGAGACCGTGCATGCGGCGGCGGCCAAGGTCGGCCTGATGATTCCGAAAGCGTGCGGCATGGGCATCTGCGGCACCTGCAAGGTGTTGAAGCTGGGTGGCGAAGTGGAGATGGAGCACAACGGCGGGATCACCGAGGAAGACGAAGCCGAAGGGTTCATCCTGTCGTGCTGCAGCGTGCCGAAGGGCGACGTGCGCATCGAATTCTAAGCGTTACGCAATACCCTTGTAGGAGCGAGCTTGCTCGCGATGGACGTCAACGATGACGCTGGCAACCTGGCACCCCGCGGCGTTCTCAGGTTCATCGCGAGCAGGCTCGCTCCTACAGGGGAGGGTTTTAGTCAATAAACAGATCTGTCATCAGCTTTTCGGTGCTATCGGGCGCGAACCGATAGTGCTCGAACTCGGTCGCGCCGTTCTCCCGCAAGATTTCCTCATCGATCAACAACCGCCCGGTCAGGCTGCGGTTTGTGCAGCTCAAAATCACATGCGCGGCATCCGCCATGATCGCAGGCGTTCGCGCATGCTTGAACGATTCCTTCGACCCCAACTGAAACTCGATGGCCGCGGTGGCAATCATCGTCTGTGGCCACAGCGAGTTGACGCTGATGCCGTAATTCCTGAATTCCTCACTCATGCCCAGGGTCAGCATGCTCATGCCGTACTTGGTGACGGTATAGGGGCTGTATTGCGCGAACCACTTGGTGGCCAGGTTCAGCGGCGGAGACAGGTTGAGGATGTGGCCACCGGATTTCTTCAAATACGACAGCGCAGCCTGACTGCAAAGCAGTACGGCACGGGTGTTGATCTGGTGCATCAGGTCGAAGCGTTTCAGTTCAAGGTGCTGAACCCCGGTCAGCTTGATCGCCCCGGCGTTGTTGATCAGTGCGTCGATACCGCCGAAATGTTCGTTGGCCCGGGCCAGCGCCTCACGTACGGCATCCTCTTCGCGTACATCCACCTGCAAAGCCAGTGCCTTGCCGCCTGCCGCTTCCACTTCCTGCGCCACGCTGAAAATCGTGCCCGGCAGCTTGGGGTGAGGTTCGGCACTTTTGGCGGCGATCACAATGTTGGCGCCATCGCGGGCGGCCCGCAGTGCGATCTCACGGCCGATCCCGCGGCTGGCGCCGGTAATGAACAGGGTTTTGCCTTGCAATGACATGCACATGCTCCTGATTGTTGTTATGTGAGCGGAGGCTCGACACACAATGTAGACCAAGTCTTTCAGGAGCTACCGTGAGAAAGATGAAATGAAACAATCCTGTATGACAAAGAAGTATCTGCCTTCGCCATACAGAATTGGGTGTGAATCAGTCCCCATCTATTAACGATGTGGACTGTCGGAGTAATGAATTATTACTTAGCTTCAAACAGCTTTATTTCGAATGAGTTGTCCATTTGCTGCACGAACTCCTTACGCGCGAGTTCAAACGCTCTCCCGTGCTGTTTAATGATGTCGCCGACCTGCGCAATTTTTTGAACTTCGTCCCAGCTCACGTTAGTGACAGTAGCTGTCGGGTCGTTTGTCAGGACTTGGTTCAGGGCTTGATTGCTCATTTGAATTACTCTGCGCTAGAACATGGATTGCGTATCGAAAATTCGACACGCGATTGTTCCCGAAAGACTGCGCGAAGTCCTTTTCAGGTGCTCACACGTTACTTCGGCGATGCAGAGACGGTGAACTGTCAGAAATGCCAGTTCGGATGAACGGCGCGGCCGAGATGTGCCGCGCCGTTGACAGCGACCTCAGGCGCTCATCACTTCGCGGATGTCCCGAGCCAGTTCCCGCACACGCTCTTCTTCGGTATCCCACGAGCACATGAAGCGTGCGCCGCCGTTGCCGATGAAGGTGTAGAAGCGCCAGCCCCTGGCGGCCAGGGCGGCGATGGCCGGCTCCGATAGTTGCAGGAACACGCCGTTGGCCTGTACCGGGAACATCAGCTCCACGCCAGGAATGTCGCTGACCAGTTCGGCCAGCAGTTGTGCACAGTGGTTGGCGTGGTTGGCGTATTTGAGCCAGGCGTCGTTTTCCAGGATGCCGACCCAGGGTGCCGACAGGAAGCGCATCTTTGAAGCAAGCTGCCCGGCCTGTTTGCAGCGGTAATCGAAGTCTTCGGCCAGTTTGTGGTTGAAGAACAGAATCGCCTCGCCCACTGCCATGCCGTTCTTGGTGCCGCCGAAGCACAGCACGTCGACGCCGGCCTTCCAGGTCAGATCGGCCGGGGAGCAGCCGAGGAATGCGCAGGCGTTGGAGAAGCGTGCGCCGTCCATGTGCAGGTTCAGGCCCAGTTCCTTGCAGGTGGCGCTGATGGCGCGGATTTCGTCCGGGGTATAGACGCTGCCGACTTCGGTGGCCTGGGTCAGGGTCACCACACGTGGTTTCGGGTAGTGGATGTCCTGGCGCTTGAGCGCGACCTCGCGGATCGAGTCCGGGGTCAGCTTGCCGTTTTCAGTGCGGGCGATCAGCAGCTTGGAGCCGTTGGAGAAAAATTCCGGGGCGCCGCATTCGTCGGTTTCGACGTGAGCGGTTTCCGAGCAGATCACGCTATGGTAACTCTGGCACAGCGAGGACAGCGCCAGCGAGTTGGCGGCGGTGCCGTTGAAGGCGAAAAACACTTCACAGTCGGTTTCAAACAGTTTGCGGAAATCGTCGGAGGCGCGGGCGGTCCATTCGTCGTCGCCGTAGGCGCGCTGGTGGCCGTGGTTGGCCTGTTCCATGGCCGCCCAGGCTTCAGGGCAGATACCGGAATAGTTGTCGCTGGCGAATTGTTGGCTCTTGTCGGTCATGGCCTGCTTCCGTGGTCGAGATGCCTATGGTGAAGCGTCCCGTGGTCAATGAGGGTGCGCACTGTACCCAAGATCGTCAGGTGCAGCGCACAGGATGTCGCTGTTTGGAACATACACAGTCGAAGGGCAATTATGCACATGACGATGCACAAGGCCATGCACTTAAAGCAGCGAGATGGGGCACTGGATCTGCTCAAGTGGCTGGCGCTTTTGAGCATGCTGCTCGATCACCTGAGATATGTCGGCTATTCCGCCGATTGGCTGTATGTGCCGGGGCGCCTGGCGTTTCCGTGGTTCTGCCTGGCGATGGCGGCCAATCTGGCGCGCGAGCGGACTACGACGACCGGTGGCCAGTGGCGCTATCTGGGTTGGTTGTTGCTGTTTAGCGCGGTGAGTGAAGTTCCCTACCGGATGTTCATTCCCCATCCCGACACCTTGAACGTGCTGCCCACCCTTGCCCTGGGCTTGCTGGTGGTTCGTGGCTGGCAGCAGCCGGTGCTTGCATCGCGACTGCTGGCAGCTGGCGCCGTCCTGCTGGCGGCGTTTTTCTCCCAGCGACTGATGTTCGGTTTTTTTGGCGTCCTGTTGCCGTTTGTCTTGCTGTTGGTACTGCGCCGACCCTGGTATTTCGGGCTGTTGGCGGGGCTGGTCTGTCTGGCGGCCAATCAATGGCAGGTGCTGTATCACGCCGCACGACTGGGCAACCACGCGGCCATTCCGGCAATCGCCGCTTGTCTGATTGCGCCATGGCTCGGGCTGTTCTTGTTGCGACATGCCAAGGGCGTAAATCCACCACCGATGCGGCGCTGGGCCTATGCGCTGTATCCCGTGCATTTCCTTGTTTTACTGGCGCTACGTCAAGCTCTTGCCTAATCCCTGTGGGAGCGGGCTTGCTCGCGAAGCAGGCACTTCGGTGTCTCAGGCAGACCGCGTCATCGTTCTTCGCGAGCAAGCCCGCTCCCACAGGGGTTGCGTTGATCCATTTCCCGCCATGTCGTAAACGCACCTTTGCGTGGCGCCCGTAGGCATTTGACGACTCCAAGCCAGTCATACCATCGCTACCAAAGGGCACTGCCGAAAAGCCAGTGCCTCACCGAGACGAATGGCGCACCGCCGCCGCTGGGAGAGACGCGATGTTCAGCAAGCAAGACCAGATCCAGGGTTACGACGATGCACTGCTGGCGGCGATGAATGCCGAGGAGCAACGTCAGGAAGATCACATCGAGCTGATCGCGTCGGAGAACTACACCAGCAAGCGCGTGATGCAGGCCCAGGGCAGCGGCCTGACCAACAAATACGCCGAAGGTTACCCGGGCAAGCGCTACTACGGTGGCTGCGAGCACGTAGACAAGGTCGAGGCCCTGGCCATCGAGCGCGCCAAGCAACTGTTCGGCGCCGATTACGCCAACGTCCAGCCGCACTCCGGTTCCTCGGCCAACAGCGCCGTGTACCTGGCGCTGCTGCAAGCCGGCGACACCATCCTCGGCATGAGTCTGGCCCACGGCGGTCACCTGACCCACGGCGCCAAAGTGTCGTCCTCGGGCAAGCTGTACAACGCCGTGCAGTACGGCATCGACACCAAGACCGGTCTGATCGACTACGACGAAGTCGAGCGCCTGGCCGTCGAGTGCAAGCCGAAGATGATCGTTGCCGGTTTTTCGGCCTACTCCAAGACCCTCGACTTCCCGCGCTTCCGCCAGATCGCTGACAAGGTCGGTGCACTGCTGTTCGTCGACATGGCCCACGTGGCCGGTCTGGTCGCGGCCGGTCTGTACCCGAACCCGCTGCCTTATGCCGACGTGGTCACCACCACCACCCACAAGACCCTGCGCGGTCCGCGTGGCGGCCTGATCCTGGCCAAGTCCAACGAAGAAATCGAGAAGAAGCTCAACGCGGCAGTTTTCCCGGGTGCCCAGGGCGGCCCGCTGATGCACGTGATCGCCGGTAAGGCGGTGTGCTTCAAGGAAGCGCTGGAGCCTGGCTTCAAGGCTTACCAGCAACAAGTGATCGACAACGCCCAGGCCATGGCCGGCGTGTTTATCAAACGCGGCTACGATGTAGTGTCCGGCGGTACCGACAACCACCTGTTCCTGGTCAGCCTGATCCGTCAGGGCCTGACCGGCAAGGACGCAGATGCCGCCCTCGGTCGCGCCCATATCACTGTGAACAAGAATGCTGTGCCGAACGATCCACAGTCGCCGTTCGTGACCTCCGGCCTGCGTATCGGCACCCCGGCGGTGACCACGCGCGGCTTCAAGGTGGCCCAGTGCGTCACGCTGGCCGGCTGGATCTGCGACATCCTCGACAACCTCGGCGATGCCGATGTCGAAGCCAATGTCGCCGAGCAAGTGGCAGCCTTGTGCGCGGACTTCCCGGTTTATCGCTGAGTGCGGTTTTGGAGTAAATGACTATGCAACGCTACTCGGGCTTCGGCCTCTTCAAACACTCTCTCAGCCACCATGAAAACTGGCAGCGCATGTGGCGCACGCCGACCCCGAAAAAGGTCTACGACGTGGTCATCGTCGGCGGTGGCGGGCATGGCCTGGCCACGGCTTACTACCTGGCCAAGGAGCACGGCATCACCAACGTGGCCGTGGTCGAGAAAGGCTGGCTGGGCGGCGGTAACACCGCGCGCAACACCACCATCGTGCGCTCCAACTACCTGTGGGACGAGTCGGCCCACCTGTACGAACACGCGATGAAGCTGTGGGAAGGCCTGTCCCAGGACCTGAACTACAACGTGATGTTCTCCCAGCGCGGTGTCTACAACCTGTGCCACACCCTGCAGGACATCCGTGATTCCGAGCGTCGGGTAAGCGCCAACCGCCTCAATGGCGTGGACGGCGAGCTGCTCGATGCCAAGCAAGTGGCTGACGAGATCCCGTACCTCGACTGCTCGAAAAACACTCGCTATCCGGTGATGGGCGCAACCGTCCAGCGTCGTGGTGGCGTGGCCCGTCACGACGCCGTGGCCTGGGGCTTTGCCCGGGCCGCTGACGCCCTTGGCGTGGACCTGATCCAGCAGACCGAAGTGATCGGTTTCCGCAAGGAAAACGGCGTGTGCATCGGCGTGGAAACCAACAAAGGCTTCATCGGCGCCAAGCGTGTCGGTGTGGTGACTGCCGGCAACTCCGGGCACATGGCCAAGCTCGCCGGTTTCCGCCTGCCGATCGAATCCCACCCGCTGCAAGCGCTGGTGTCCGAACCGATCAAGCCAATTATCGACAGCGTGATCATGTCCAACGCCGTGCACGGCTACATCAGCCAGTCCGACAAGGGCGACCTGGTGATCGGCGCCGGTATCGACGGCTACAACGGCTACGGCCAGCGTGGTTCGTACCCGGTGATCGAGCACACCATCCAGGCCATCGTCGAGATGTTCCCGGTGCTGTCGCGCGTGCGCATGAACCGTCAGTGGGGCGGCATCGTCGACACCACGCCGGATGCCTGCCCGATCATTTCGAAAACCCCGGTACCGAACATGTTCTTCAACTGCGGTTGGGGCACCGGTGGCTTCAAGGCCACACCTGGCTCGGGCAACGTGTTTGCCGCAAGCCTGGCCAAGGGCGAAATGCACCCGTTGGCCGCACCGTTCTCCATCGACCGTTTCCACAACGGTGCGCTAATTGACGAACACGGCGCTGCTGCCGTCGCCCACTAACAGGAGAAATTTCCTATGTTGCATATCTTCTGTCCTCACTGCGGCGAACTGCGCTCCGAAGAGGAATTCCATGCATCCGGCCAGGCGCACATCCCGCGTCCTCTGGACCCGAACAGCTGCACCGACGAGGAGTGGGGCGACTACATGTTCTTCCGCGATAACCCACGCGGTCTGCACCACGAGCTGTGGGATCACGTCGCCGGTTGCCGTCAGTACTTCAACGTCACCCGCGACACCGTGACCTACGAGATTCTCGAAACCTACAAGATCGGCACCAAGCCACAATTCACCGACAAGACCGATAGCCCGAAAGCGGCCAGCACGGCTCTGGGAGAGAAGGTATGAGCCAGATCAATCGCCTGTCCAACGGCGGACGGATCGACCGCAACAAAGTCTTGAGCTTCACCTTCAACGGCCAGAACTACAAAGGCTTCGAAGGCGATTCCCTGGCCGCTGCACTGTTGGCCAACGGCGTCGACATCATCGGTCGCAGCTTCAAGTATTCCCGTCCGCGCGGCATCTTCGCCGCCGGTGCCGAAGAGCCGAACGCGGTGCTGCAGATCGGCGCCACCGAAGCCACGCAGATCCCGAACGTGCGCGCCACGCAACAGGCGCTGTATCAAGGCTTGGTCGCCACCAGCACCAATGGCTGGCCGAGCGTGAACAACGACATGATGGGGATTCTCGGCAAGGTCGGCGGCAAGCTGATGCCGCCGGGTTTCTACTACAAAACCTTCATGTACCCGCAATCGTTCTGGATGACTTACGAGAAGTACATCCGTAAGGCTGCCGGCCTGGGCCGCTCGCCGACCGAGAACGATCCGGACACCTACGACTACATGAACCAGCACTGTGACGTGCTGATCGTCGGCGCTGGCCCTGCCGGCCTGGCGGCTGCACTGGCGGCTGCGCGCAGCGGTGCCCGTGTGATTCTGGCTGACGAACAGGAAGAGTTCGGCGGCAGCCTGCTCGACTCCCGCGAAAGCCTCGACGGCAAGCCGGCGACCGAGTGGGTCGCCAGTGTCATCGACGAACTGAAGAACACCCCGGACGTGCTGCTGTTGCCGCGCGCCACCGTCAATGGCTATCACGACCACAACTTCCTGACCATTCACGAGCGCCTGACCGATCACCTTGGCGACCGCGCACCGATTGGCCAGGTGCGTCAGCGCATTCACCGGGTTCGTGCCAAGCGTGTGGTGCTGGCGACCGGCGCTCACGAGCGTCCACTGGTTTACGGCAACAACGACGTACCGGGCAACATGCTCGCTGGCGCCATCTCGACCTACGTGCGTCGTTACGGTGTGGCACCGGGCAAAAAGCTGGTGCTGTCGACCAACAACGACCACGCCTACCGCGTTGCCCTGGACTGGCTCGATGCCAGCCTGCAAGTGGTGGCCATCGCCGACGCCCGCAGCAACCCGCGTGGTGCGCTGGTGGAAGAGGCGCGTGCCAAAGGCATCCGCATCCTCACCGGCAGCGCCGTGATCGAGGCCCGTGGCAGCAAGCGCGTGACCGCTGCCCGTGTGGCCGCCATCGATGTCAAAGCCCACGCCGTGACCAGTCCTGGCGAATGGCTTGAATGCGACGTAGTGGCCAGTTCCGGTGGTTACAGCCCGGTGGTTCACCTGGCTTCGCACTTGGGTGGCAAGCCGATCTGGCGCGAAGACATCCTTGGTTTCGTACCGGGTGAAGCGCCGCAGAAACGCGTATGCGTCGGTGGCATCAACGGTGTCTACGGCCTTGGCGATTCTCTGGCTGACGGTTTTGAAGGTGGCGCCCGCGCCGCTGCCGAAGCCGGGTTCCAGACGATTGAAGGTGTGTTGCCAAAAGCCCTGAGCCGTCTCGAAGAGCCGACCCTGGCGCTGTTCCAGGTCCCCCATGAAAAGAACACCGCACGTGCGCCGAAGCAATTCGTCGACCTGCAAAACGACGTCACCGCCGCCGCCATCGAACTGGCGACCCGCGAAGGCTTCGAGTCGGTCGAGCACGTCAAGCGCTACACCGCACTGGGCTTCGGCACCGATCAGGGCAAGCTCGGCAACGTCAACGGCCTGGCCATCGCCGCCCGTTCGCTGAACGTGACCATTCCGCAGATGGGCACCACCATGTTCCGTCCGAACTACACGCCGGTGACTTTCGGCGCCGTGGCCGGTCGTCACTGTGGACACATCTTCGAGCCGGTGCGTTACACCGCGCTGCATCAATGGCACCTGAAAAACGGCGCCGAGTTCGAAGACGTCGGCCAGTGGAAACGTCCTTGGTACTTCCCGAAATCCGGTGAAGACCTCCACGCCGCGGTCAAGCGCGAATGCAAAGCCGTGCGCGACAGCGTCGGCCTGCTGGATGCTTCGACCCTGGGCAAGATCGATATCCAGGGCCCGGATGCGCGCGAGTTCCTCAACCGCGTTTACACCAACGCCTGGACCAAGCTCGACGTGGGCAAGGCCCGTTACGGCCTGATGTGCAAAGAAGACGGCATGGTCTTCGACGACGGCGTGACGGCTTGCCTGGCCGACAACCATTTCGTCATGACCACCACCACCGGCGGCGCGGCTCGCGTGCTGCAGTGGCTGGAGCTGTACCACCAGACCGAATGGCCGGACATGAAGGTGTACTTCACTTCCGTGACCGACCACTGGGCGACCATGACCCTGTCCGGGCCGAACAGCCGCAAGCTGCTCAGCGAAGTCACCGACATCGACTTGAGCAGCGAAGCCTTCCCGTTCATGACCTGGAAAGAAGGCCTGGTCGGCGGTGTGCCGGCGCGGGTGTTCCGGATTTCGTTTACCGGTGAACTGTCGTACGAAGTCAACGTGCAAGCCGACTATGCGATGGGTGTGCTGGAAAAAATCGTCGACGCCGGCAAGAAGTACAACCTGACTCCGTACGGCACCGAAACCATGCACGTGCTGCGGGCCGAGAAGGGCTTCATCATCGTCGGTCAGGACACTGACAGCTCGATGACCCCGGACGACCTGAACATGGGTTGGTGTGTCGGTCGCACCAAACCGTTCTCGTGGATCGGCTGGCGTGGCATGAACCGCGAAGACTGCGTGCGTGATCAGCGCAAACAGCTGGTTGGCCTGAAGCCGATCGATCCGAACAAATGGCTGCCGGAAGGTGCGCAACTGGTGTTCAACACCAAGCAAGCCATCCCGATGACCATGGTGGGTCACGTGACTTCCAGCTACCTGCACAACTCCCTGGGCTATTCGTTTGCCATGGGCGTGGTCAAGGGCGGGTTGCAGCGGATGGGCGAGCGCGTGTTCGCACCGCTGGCCGACGGCAGCGTGATCGAGGCGGAAATCGTTTCTTCGGTGTTCTTCGATCCGAAGGGTGAACGCCAGAACGTTTGATGGCTTCAAGTCCGGTGGGGGGGGGCAATGACACCGAGTCGGCCCATTCGCGGGCAAGCCCGCTCCCACAGGATCGAAGTCGCCAAGGGAATTTGAGTCAGGCATCAATCCATGTGGGAGCGGGCTTGCCCGCGAAGTCGGCAGTCCAGTCACCACAAAGGTTGAGACCAACCGCACAACAGAATTCAGAACAGGTGCTTTATGACCGCAGCCAATGTTTACCAACAACGCCCAACCTCCGGGGCCAAGGCCGAGTCGTCGTTGCATCATGCCGACCTCGCCAGCCTGGTGGGCAAGGGTCGCAAGAACGCCGGCGTGACCGTGCGTGAGAAAAAACTCCTCGGCCACCTGACCATTCGTGGCGACGGCCACGATGCCGCGTTCGCCGCCGGTGTGCACAAGGCTCTTGGCATTGAGTTGCCGGGTGCGTTGAGCGTCATCGTCAAAGGCGAGACCAGCCTGCAGTGGATGGGGCCGGATGAATGGCTGCTGATCGTGCCGACCGGTGAAGAGTTTGCCGCCGAACAGAAACTGCGCGAAGCACTGGGCGATTTGCACATTGCAATCGTCAACGTCAGCGGCGGCCAGCAACTCCTCGAACTGAGCGGCCCGAACGTGCGCCAGGTGCTGATGAAGTCCACCAGCTATGACGTGCACCCGAACAACTTCCCGGTGGGCAAAGCGGTCGGCACGGTGTTCGCCAAGTCGCAACTGATGATCCGTCACACCGCCGAAGACACTTGGGAACTGCTGATTCGTCGCAGCTTCTCGGATTACTGGTGGCTGTGGTTGCAGGATGCATCTGCCGAGTATGGCCTCAGCGTTCAGGCTTGATCACCCCTGTCACTGTAGGAGCGAGCCTGCTCGCGATGGACTTCAAGGCAACGCGTTGAATCAGAAAGTACGCGTCATCATTGGCCTCCATCGCGAGCAGGGCTCGCTCCTACAGTAGGCATCCACCGATCTCACAGGAGTCACCGCACCATGAGCCGCGCCCCAGACACATGGATTCTGACCGCCGACTGCCCCAGTGTCCTCGGCACCGTGGATGCGGTGACCCGCTTTCTGTTCGAGCAGGGCTGCTACGTCACCGAACACCATTCCTTTGATGACCGGCTCTCGGGCCGTTTCTTCATTCGAGTGGAATTCCGTCAACCCGACGGCTTTGATGAGCAATCATTCCGCGCGGGGCTCGCCGAGCGTGGCGAAGCCTTCGGCATGATCTTCGAACTGACCGCGCCGAACTATCGGCCGAAAGTGGTGATCATGGTCTCCAAGGCCGATCACTGCCTCAACGATTTGCTCTATCGCCAGCGCATCGGCCAACTGTCGATGGACGTGGCCGCGGTGGTCTCCAACCACCCGGACCTCAAGCCACTGGCTGACTGGCACCAGATTCCGTACTACCACTTCCCGCTGGACCCGAACGACAAGCCGTCGCAAGAGCGTCAGGTGTGGCAGGTGATCGAAGAGTCCGGTGCCGAGCTGGTGATCCTTGCGCGCTACATGCAAGTGCTGTCGCCAGAGTTGTGCCGCAAGCTCGATGGCAAGGCGATCAACATCCACCACTCCCTGTTGCCCGGGTTCAAGGGCGCCAAGCCCTATCACCAGGCCTATAACAAGGGGGTGAAACTGGTGGGCGCCACGGCGCATTACATCAACAACGACCTTGATGAAGGCCCGATCATTGCCCAGGGCGTCGAGGCAGTGGACCACAGCCATTACCCGGAAGACTTGATCGCCAAGGGGCGAGATATCGAAGGACTGACGCTGGCGCGGGCGGTGGGTTATCACATTGAGCGCCGCGTGTTCCTTAACGCCAATCGCACCGTCGTTCTTTAGATCGCTTTCGCGAGCAAGCCCGCTCCCACAGGGATTTGTGTGAGTACACAGATCTTGATCACACCAGAGATCAAATGTGGGAGCGGGCTTGCTCGCGAAGAGGCCCTGACAGACAACGCAAAAAAAAACAAAGGCAATAACCCGGGCAATCAACGCGCCGCCGATCCATGGCGACGCGACCGCTACATAAAAACAACAGCGAGGTGAAAGCATGTCTGGCAATCGTGGTGTGGTGTATCTCGGCGCTGGCAAGGTCGAAGTGCAGAAGATTGACTATCCGAAAATGCAGGACCCGCGCGGTCGCAAGATCGAGCACGGGGTCATTCTCAAAGTGGTTTCCACCAACATCTGTGGTTCCGACCAGCACATGGTGCGCGGGCGTACCACGGCGCAAACCGGCCTTGTGTTGGGCCATGAAATCACCGGCGAAGTGATCGAGAAGGGCAGTGACGTCGAGAACCTGAAAATCGGCGACCTGGTGTCCGTACCGTTCAACGTGGCTTGCGGGCGCTGCCGTTCCTGCAAGGAAATGCACACCGGTGTGTGCCTGAGCGTCAACCCGGCTCGCCCAGGCGGTGCTTACGGTTATGTCGACATGGGTGACTGGACCGGCGGCCAGGCGGAATACGCCATGGTGCCGTATGCCGATTTCAACCTGCTGAAACTGCCGGACCGCGATCGGGCGATGGAAAAAATCCGCGACCTGACCTGCCTTTCCGACATCCTGCCGACTGGCTATCACGGTGCCGTGACTGCCGGCGTAGGCCCAGGCAGCACCGTGTATATCGCGGGTGCCGGTCCGGTCGGTCTGGCGGCGGCGGCTTCGGCTCGCCTGTTGGGCGCGGCGGTGGTGATCGTCGGTGACGTCAACACCGTTCGCCTGGCGCACGCCAAGGCCCAGGGCTTCGAGATCGCCGACCTGTCCCTGGACACGCCGCTGCACGAACAGATCGCTGCACTGCTGGGCGAGCCGGAAGTTGACTGCGCCATCGACGCTGTCGGCTTCGAAGCCCGTGGCCATGGCCATGCCGGCGTGAAACACGAAGCGCCGGCCACCGTCCTCAACTCGTTGATGGGCGTGGTGCGTGTGGCCGGCAAGATCGGCATTCCCGGCCTCTATGTGACCGAAGACCCGGGTGCTGTCGACGCTGCCGCGAAAATGGGCAGCCTGAGCATCCGCTTCGGGTTGGGCTGGGCCAAGTCCCACAGCTTCCACACCGGCCAGACCCCGGTCATGAAGTACAATCGCGCGCTCATGCAAGCGATCATGTGGGACCGTATCAACATCGCCGAAGTGGTGGGCGTTCAGGTGATCAGCCTGGATCAGGCTCCGCAGGGTTATGGCGAGTTTGATGCCGGCGTGCCGAAGAAGTTTGTGATCGATCCGCACAAGATGTTCAGCGCTGCTTAAGCGTTCGGGCAATACCAGAACGGCGACCTTCGGGTCGCCGTTTTGTTTGGGCTGTTACTCAGAACTGGTGATTCACGCCAGGATCAAAAGATCGCAGCCTTCGGCAGCGCCTACAGAGTCGCGACAAGCTCGCAGGGCCGGGAACAATCCTTGAGAGCGTCAGTCCAATGCACAGTTTTTTGCCGCCCATTGCCGGGCGGTGTTCATCGAGGATGTCTGAATGAAGATTTCACGCGGTTTTGCACTGGCATCACTCCTGACCCTGGCTGCCAGCCCGGCCTTTGCACAGTTCAACCTGAGTGATGCTGCCAGTGTCATTGCCGGCATGAAGGGCGATGACGCGACCGCGACCGCGACCGCCGCACCGACGCCGCAGACAGCCGATTTGCTGAGCACCCTCAGTGAATTGGACATCACCCCACAGCAAGCCATTGGCGGCGCCGGGGCGATGCTGGGCCTGGCGAAGAACCAGTTGAGTTCGACCGACTACTCGGAACTGGCCAAAAGCGTGCCGGGTATCGACATGCTCTCGGGCGGCGGTGAGTTGGGTGCGCTGGCCGGCCTGCTCGGCTCCGGCGGCAAAGCTGCAGGGCTGGATAATGCCCTGGGCAACGTCAAGGACAGCAACGACCTGAACAACGCCTTCAGCGCCCTGGGCATGGACAGCGGCATGATCGGCCTGTTTACCCCGGTGCTCTTGCAGTACCTCGGTCAGCAGGGCGTCGGCGGTACGCTGCTGAGCAGCCTGGGCAACATCTGGGGCGCCGGGGCCGGCACCGGTAGCTGAATCAGTAGCGCTCGGCGCGCAAGGCGTCGATGCGCCGGTCCTTCTCGATCCAGAGCTGGTTGACCCAGTTCTGGATCTTCTCGCGAAACACCGGATCGTTTTCGTAATCGCCCTGCCACAGCGCCGGGTCGAGTTCGCGGGTCTTGATGTCGATGATGACCCTTGGCACATTGCCGCTGATCAGGTCCCAGAACCCCGGAATCTTCTGCTGCGGGTAAACCACTGTCACATCGAGAATGGCATCCAGCTGTTCGCCCATTGCCGCCAGCACGAATGCCACGCCGCCAGCCTTGGGCTTGAGCAGGTGAGTGAAGGGTGACTGCTGTTGAGCGCTTTTCGCTGCGGTGAAGCGCGTACCTTCCAGATAGTTGACCACCGTCACCGGCTGGCGCTTGAACAGCTCGCAGGCCTTTTGGGTGATCTCCAGGTCCTTGCCCGCCAGCTCCGGGTGTTTGGCCAGGAACGCCTTGCTGTAGCGCTTCATGAACGGGTAATCCAGCGCCCACCACGCCAGACCCAGGAAGGGCACCCAGATCAGCTCTTTCTTGAGGAAGAATTTGAAGAACGGCGTGCGCCGGTTCAGCGTCTGGATCAGCGCCGGGATGTCGACCCAGGATTGATGGTTGCTGATTACCAGATACGAGGTATCGCGGCGCAGATCTTCACCGCCACGGATGTCCCATTGAGTGGGGATGCAGACGCGGAAAATCAGCTTGTCGATTTCCGACCAGGTTTCGGCGATCCACATCACGGTCCAGGACGCGTAGTCGCGAAAACGGCCGGGCAGGATCAGCTTGAGCAGGGCAAACACCAGCAATGGCCCGATCAGGACCAGGGTGTTGAGCAGAAGCAGCAGGGTCACGAAACAGCCGGTGAGCAGGCGGCGCATAAGTCACTCGTCGAAGCGGTTGGGCGCGCCATGATAAGCAGCTTCGGGGGACAGGCCAAATCGGGGGTGACGAATGTTTCACCTCCGGGGCGGTAACCTTGGGGGAACGATCAAGCGAACAACGGTCTAAAATCCGGCAGTTCACTCTTATGGAAGCCCAGTACGTGAAATCCCTCCTTGCAGTGCTCTCCCTCATCGCTTTGCCGGTCATGGCCGCCGAGCCGACCCTGTACGGGCGTTACGAATACATCGCCCTGCCGGAAATCGGCGGGCAAGTCCTCAAGGCGAAAATGGACACCGGCGCCCTGACCGCATCCCTGTCGGCCAAGGACATCGAAACCTTCAAGCGTGACGGCGAAGACTGGGTGCGTTTCCGCCTCGGCACCAAGGATGCGGGCAACCAGGTCTACGAACACAAGGTCGCGCGCATCAGCAAGATCAAGACCCGCTCTGAAGAGGACGAGGAGGACAGCGAAGTTGTCGCGCCGAGCAAGCGTCCGGTGGTCGATCTGGAGCTGTGCCTGGGCAACGTCAAGCGCACCGTGGAGGTCAACCTGACGGACCGCAGCAGCTTCAACTACCCGTTGCTGATCGGCGCCAAGGCGTTGCGCGAGTTCGGTGCGGCGGTGAACCCGGCACGGCGGTTCACGGCGGACAAGCCCGATTGCTGATTGACGGGGTGTGAGGCTTGGGGCACCGTTCGCCCACATCCCTGCCGGGCTCGGACGCCATGCCTCATATCCTGATTGTCGAAGACGAAGCGGCCATTGCCGACACCCTGATTTTCGCCCTGCAAGGCGAGGGCTTCACCACCACATGGTTGAGCCTTGGCGCGGCGGCGCTGGAGCATCAGCGTCAGACTCCGGCGGATCTGATCATTCTCGATATCGGCCTGCCGGACATCAGCGGCTTCGAAACCTGCAAGCAACTGCGGCGCTTCAGCGAAGTGCCGGTGATGTTCCTCAGTGCCCGGGATGGCGAGATCGATCGCGTCGTGGGCCTGGAAATCGGCGCCGACGATTACGTGGTCAAGCCGTTCAGCCCGCGGGAGGTGGCGGCGCGGGTCCGGGCGATTCTCAAGCGCATGGCGCCCCGCACGGTGAGCGAACCATCGACGACGCTGTTTCGTATCGATAGCGACCGTGTGCAAATCAGTTATCGCGGTCAACTGCTGACCCTTACCCGCCATGAATTCCGCCTGTTGCAATGCCTGCTGGAACAGCCCGAGCGCGTCTTCAGCCGCGAACAGTTGCTCGATGCCCTGGGCGTGGCCGCCGACGCCGGTTACGAGCGCAGCATCGACAGCCATATCAAGAGCGTGCGCGCCAAGTTGCGACGGGTGAAGGCTGACGCCGAACCGATCCAGACCCACCGCGGCCTTGGCTACAGCTACAGCCCGGGGCACAGCTGATGCCGCTGGGAATCCGGTTCTTCCTGGTCTACGCACTGTTCATCGGCCTGACGGGCTACTTTGTGCTCAACACGGTCATGCAAGAGATCCGCCCGGGCGTTCGCCAGTCCACCGAAGAAACCCTGGTCGATACCGCCAACCTGATGGCCGAGATCCTGCGCGACGATTTCAAGGCCGGCACTCTCAATCAGAACCGCTGGCCGCAACTGCTCAAGGCTTATGGTGAGCGCCAGCCGGCGGCGAAAATCTGGGGCTTGCCGAAGAATCAGGTCAACCACCGCATCTACGTCACCGACGCCAAGGGCATCGTTGTGCTGGATTCCAGTGGGGTGGCAGTGGGGCAGGATTACTCGCGCTGGAACGACGTGTACCTGACCCTGCGCGGCGAATACGGCGCTCGCTCCACCCGCGGTGATCCGAACGATCCGGGGTCTTCGGTGATGCATGTCGGCGCGCCGATTCGCGACAACGGCCAGATCATTGGCGTGGTCACCGTGGCCAAGCCCAACAGCTCGTTGCAGCCTTATGTGGATCGCACGGAGCGCCGGTTGCTGGCGTATGGCGCCGGGCTGATCGGCCTCGGTTTGCTGTTCGGCGCGTTGTTGTCCTGGTGGTTGAGCCGCGCCCTGCGCAGATTGACAGCGTACGCTCAAGGCGTCAGTGCAGGCCGGCGGGTTGAAGTGCCGCATTATCGCGGTGGTGAGCTGGAACAATTGGCCACGGCGGTGGAGCAGATGCGCACGCAGCTTGAAGGCAAGGCCTACGTCGAACGTTACGTGCACACACTGACCCACGAGTTGAAGAGTCCGCTGGCAGCCATTCGTGGCGCGGCGGAACTGTTGCAGGGCGAGATGCCGCCGATCCAGCGACAGCGTTTCGTCGGCAACATCGATAGCGAAAGTGCGCGCATGCAGCAGTTGATCGAACGGCTGTTGAACCTGGCCCAGGTCGAGCAGCGCCAAGGGCTGGAGGAGCGGGTAGCGGTGCCGCTGGCGAAGTTGGTCGATGAATTGCTGAGCGCTCAGGCGGCGCGCATCGAAGGCAAGCAGTTATGTGTGGAGCAAACCATTGCAGCGGATCTGACCGTGACCGGTGAGCCATTCCTGTTGCGTCAGGCGCTGGGAAATCTGCTGGAGAACGCTCTGGATTTCACCCCGGCTCGTGGCTTGCTGCGATTCAGTGCCACAAAGATCGGTGAGCAAATCGAATTCAAGCTTTTTAACCAGGCCGAGGCGATTCCAGACTATGCGTTGCCGCGCTTGAGCGAGCGCTTCTACTCACTGCCGCGTCCGGACAGTGGGCGAAAAAGCACAGGGTTGGGGCTTAACTTCGTTGAAGAGGTGGTCAAGTTGCATGGTGGGGAGATGAGTGTCGGTAATGTCGACTGTGGTGTAGAGGTCACGTTGCGCCTGCCTTAGGACCGAGTCGCGGCCATCGCGAGCAGGCTCGCTCCCACATGGGATCTCCCGCGAACACAAAATATATGCGAACCGAAGATCAAATGTGGGAGCGAGCTTGCTCGCGATGGGGTCGGTCAAGTCTCCACATAATCCCCACATTTCTCCCATAAAACCCCCACACAGCCACGCCAGACTTTCCCCATCCAAAACAGGGAGAGTCCCATGAACCGTAGCCTGACCCTAAAACTCGGGGCGATTGCCCTGTTGATTCTGTTGTTGCTGATCCCGCTGCTGATGATCAACGGTGTGATCCGCGACCGTCAGCAATTGCGCGACGGCGTGCTCGACGACATTGCCCGCAGTTCCAGTTTCAGCCAGCAGGTGAGCGGTCCGTTGCTGGTGGTGCCGTATCGCAAAGTGGTGCGCACCTGGAAGACTCGTGAAAAAACCAACGAGCGTTATCAAGACATCAGCGAAGAGCGCGGTCGTCTGTATTTCCTGCCGGAACGCTTCGAGCTCGACGGCCAGGTGCAGACCGAGTTGCGCTCCCGGGGGATTTACCAGGCGCGGCTGTTTCATGCCGACAATCGCATCAGTGGGCTTTTTTCGCTGCCGGCGCGGCTCGGAATCAAGGAAGACTTTGCCGATTACCGGTTCGACCCGCCGTTTCTCGCCGTTGGCATCAGCGACATCCGTGGTATCGAAAATGCCTTGAAACTCGAGCTCGACGGCCAGAGCCTGGACTTCATTCCCGGTAGCCAGGTCGGCTGGCTGGGTGAGGGCGTGCACGTGACACTGCCGGCGCTGAACACCGAACAGGCCGCGGAGCTGGCTTTCGGTTTTAACCTGCGCCTGCAAGGCACGGGCGTGTTGCAGGTATTGCCGGTGGGTAAAACCAGCACAGTCTCGCTGAGCGCCGACTGGCCTCACCCAAGCTTCATTGGCAACTATCTGCCGGCCCAGCGTAACGTCACCGATCAGGGGTTCACCGCCAACTGGCAGGCGTCGTTTTTCTCCACCAATCTGCAGGAGGCCTTGAGCAGCTGTGTCACCGGCGGTGACTGCGCAGCCTTCAGCGGCCGCAGCTTCGGCGTGAGCTTTATCGACCCGGTGGACCAGTACCTGAAAAGCGACCGGGCGATCAAATACGCACTGCTGTTCATCGTCCTGACGTTCGCCGGCTTCTTCCTCTTCGAAGTGTTGAAAAGCCTGGCCGTGCACCCGGTGCAATACGCGCTGGTGGGGGTGGCCCTGGCGTTCTTTTATCTACTGTTGCTGTCGCTGTCCGAGCACATCGGTTTTGGGCTGGCCTATCTGTTGTCGGCGGCTGGCTGCGTGTCCTTGATCGGTTTTTATGTGTGCCATGTGCTGCGCAGTGTCGTGAACGGGTTGAGCTTCTCCGCGGGACTGACGGCGTTGTACGGCCTGCTTTACGGCGTGTTGAGCGCCGAGGATTACGCGCTGTTGATGGGCTCGTTGCTGCTGTTCGGCTTGTTGGGCGTGTTCATGGTGCTGACCCGCAAGCTGGATTGGTATGGGGTTGGGCAGAAAGCGGTGAAACCGT
Organism: Pseudomonas sp. FW305-70; assembly: GCF_058783925.1. Taxonomy (NCBI): domain Bacteria; kingdom Pseudomonadati; phylum Pseudomonadota; class Gammaproteobacteria; order Pseudomonadales; family Pseudomonadaceae; genus Pseudomonas; species Pseudomonas sp. FW305-70. The sequence goes on along the minus strand of NZ_JBYSYZ010000025.1, from coordinate 14,770 downwards.
TGGACTTCGATATTGGAGCGGTGCAATGAACCGGTCGGTGGGGTTGCGCGAGGATCAGCGCTGGAGCGAGGTGTTAGTGACTCGGATTTTGCAGTGGTTGCCTGATGAACCGCGTTGGTATTTTCGCGAGCAGGCTCGCTCCCACAAGGGTTCTCCAGTGAATACAAAATTTGTACGCACCGACGACCTACTGTGGGAGCGAGCCTGCTCGCGAAGCGGCCAGTACAGCCAGCGAAGTTCTAAGCCTTCGGCATCGTCGCAATCATCGAAGGCCGCTGGCTCACCTCGAAGTACCACCCCGCCAGTTGTGGATTCGCCGTGCGCCAATCCAGATCCGGATGGCGCAGGTCGAGGTAACCCAGTGCACAGGCCACGCTGATCGCGGCCACGTCGAAGTGGCAGGTCAGCTCGGCAATCGCGTCTTTTTCCAGCAGGGCCAGGGCGCGGCGGATCTTGTCGCGCTGGCCGTCGAGCCATTCGTCCCAGTGTTTCTCCGGGGCACGCAGGGCGACTTCGTAGCGCACCAGCACGGCCGCGTCCATGATCCCGTCGGCAAGGGACGCGAGGGTCAGGCGCCGCCAGCGGGCCGAGCCTTCGCGGGGGATCAGCGGGTTGCCGACGTGCTGCTGATCGAGGTAGTCGAGGATGACCCGGCTGTCATGGATGACATTGCCATCGGCCAGGCGCAGGGCCGGGATTTTGCTCAGGGGGTTGTCGTCGATCAGGGCCGTGTCCGGGGTTACCGGGGTGAGGACGCTGGTCTGCAGCGCCACGCGGTCCTGTTGACCGGTTTCGTACAGCAGCACCATGACTTTGCGAACGAAGGGTGAGAGCGGGTTGTGGTACAGGGTCATGCTCGGGGCGGACATGGCAGCGTCTCGATCGGTGGCAGAGTCGGGCAGCATAGCGTGTTGGGGCGATAGCTCAAGATGGCCCGCCTCTGTAGGAGCGAGCTTGCTCGCGATGGACTTGGGAACGCCGCGGGGTGTCAGGTTTCCCGCGTTATCGTTGACGTCCATCGCGAGCAAGCTCGCTCCTACAGGGGGGCAGCGGCGTTGCAGGAGGCCGCGCAGGGCTAGCACAGCCGGGATGCCCAGCCCCACCCAGCTCAGTGAATCCCACACACCATCGCCGAGCAACGCGGCAAACAGCCCTGCCGCGCTGAGCACCGCGATGACGGTGGGAATGGCAAAGACCTTCCGGAAATTCGACTGCCGGGGCTTCATGCCACGTTCTCCGCTTTTTCCAGCACAGGCCTGGCAGCCTTGCGCCGCACCACCCACAGGTAGACTCCGCTGCCGAGCACAATGATGGTCAGCACATCCAGGGTCGCCCAGAGGATTTGCATCGGCATGCCGCCGTAGTCGCCGAAGTGCAGCGGTTGCGACATGCCCATGGCATCCATGTACCAGGGGCGTTCGGCCACGGCGGTGACTTGCAGGGTGCTGGCGTCGATCAGCACCGGCGTCAGCAGGTGCGAGGTCAGGTGCGTGCTGCCTTTCATGAACACCGCGTAATGGTGCTCGCTGGAAAACCGCGTGCCGGGGAAGGCGATGAAGTCCGGTTGCATGCCTGGCGCGACGTCCTTGGCGATGTCGAGCAGACGGGTGGCCGGCGCCAGTTGCGTCAACGGTGGCGCATCGCGGTACGGCGCAACCATCGCGTTCAGGCTGTCGTTGCGCCAAGCGGCAATGATCAGGTCGGCGCAGGCACTGATCACGCCGGTCACGCCGACCACCAGGGCCCAGGTCAAGGTCACGACGCCGATCAGGTTATGCAGGTCGAGCCAGCGCAGGCGGGTGGATTTGTCCTGGCGCACGGTGGCGAACTTCAGGCGGCGCATGAATGGCAGGTACAAGACGGTGCCGGAGACGATCGCCACCACGAACAGAATGCCCATGAACGCTAACAGCAGCTTGCCCGGTAAGCCGGCAAACATGTCCACGTGCAGGCGCAGCATGACCATCATGAAACCACCGTTGGCCGACGGCATCTCCAGGGCCTCGCCGGTACGGGCGTCGAGCATGAAGGTGTGGGACGAATTGGGCTCGGTGCCGGCGGTAGGGGCCATGATCGCAATCGCGGCATTGGGCTCGTCGTCCTCGAAGCCGAAATACTGCATGACTTCGCCAGGGCGATGCTTTTCAGCCGCCGCTACCAGTTGCTGCAAATCAAGCCGCGGGGTGTCTGCCGGCATCTGCTTCAGTTCGGCTGCATCACCGAGGAGGTGGTCGATCTCGTGATGGAAGATCAACGGCAGGCCGGTCAGTGCCAGCAGCAACAGGAACACCGTGCAAATCAGGCTGGTCCAGGTATGAACAGCGGACCAGCGGCGAATTGTTTTACTTTTCATTTCATGGCCTTCAGAAAAACCAAAGCCGTCCTTTGGGGACGGCTTGGTCATTGGGCGTATCAGCTCAACGTGTTACCACTTGTAGGTTGCACTGGCGACGACACTGCGCTGGTCGCCGTAGTAGCAGTAGAAGCTGTCGCAGGTCGAGATGTAGTCCTTGTCGAACAGGTTGGTGGCGTTAACGGCCAGCGAAGCGCCCTTGAGGCTGTTGTCCAGGCGGCCGAGGTCGTAGTGTACCGCGGCGTCGAACACCGTGTAGGCGTCGGCCTTGCCCAGCCAGGTGTTGGCCTCGTCGCCGTAAGTGTTGCCGGTGTAGCGCGCGCCGGCGCCGATGCCGAAGCCGTCGAGTACGCCGTTGTGCCAGGTGTAGTCGCCCCATACCGATGCTTGCTGGTTAGGCATCAGTTGCAGGCGATTGCCCTTGAATGCGCCGTCTTGCACTTCGGACTTGGCCAAGGTGTAGGCGGCGGTGACCTTGAGGTTTTCGGTCACGTCGGAAACGGCTTCCAGCTCCAGGCCTTTGACTCTCACTTCGCCGGTCTGGCTGGTGACCGTCACGTTGCCCACATTGTTGGTGACGGAAACGTTTTTCTGGGTCAGGTCATACACAGCGGCCGTCAGCAGTGTGTTGCTGCCCGGTGGCTGGTACTTGATACCCAGTTCCCACTGCTTGCCTTTGGTCGGCTTGAACGAATCGGTCGGCGAGGCGACAGCATTGCTGGCCGGCTGGAACGATTCGGCGTAGGACAAGTAAGGCACGAAGCCCGAGTCGAACACATAGCTGATCGCCGCGTTGCCGCTGAAGTTCTTGTCGCGCTGAGTGTTGGTGGCATCACCCTTGTTGAAGAATTTGGTGCCGGTATGCACCCAGTCTTCACGACCGCCGAGGGTCAGGCGCCATTGGTCGAGGGCCATTTGATCCTGGACGTACAGACCGGTCTGGTAGGTCTTCTGGTCATAGTCATAAAACGCCGAGGAGCGTGGTGGACGGGTGATCGGCAAGCCATAGACCGGATCGTTGACGTTGATGGCCGGTGCGCTGCCAAAGATCGAGGTGTAGTTGGTGTTGCTGCGCTGGTGGTCCAGGCCGATCAACAGCGTGTGATTAATGTCGCCGGTGGCGAAGACGGCCTGGAAGTTGTTGTCCACGGCGAACTGGCTGATGTCTTCGTCGACATTGGTCGTGCCGCGCCCGGTGTTGCCTTCATCGTCTACGACAAATCCGATGGAGGGAAAGTAGCTGTTGACGGTGACCGTCTGGAACGACAGGTCCGACTTGGTGTAGCGCAGGTTCTGGCGGAACTGCCATACATCGTTCAAGCGATGCTCGAAGGCATAACCGAGTGCGTAATAGGTGCGGTCGTAGAAATCGTAGTCCGGATCACCCAGGTTCTTGTGGTGCGAGATCTTGCCGAACGGCATGTCGATCTTGGTGCCCTGAATCGGATAGAACTGGCTGGTAACGCCGGTATCGTCACGGGTGAACTGCGTCAGCAGGGTGAAGCGGGTGTCTTCGTCGATGTTCCAGGTCAGGCTTGGCGCAATGTTGTAGCGCTTGTCATCGATATGGTCGATCTGGGTGCCGCCGTCACGCACCACGCCGCTCACGCCATAGAGAAACCGGCCTTCGTCGTCGATCTTGCCGGTGCTGGCGAAGTTGATCTGGCGATGGTTGTCGCTGCCGTACTGCAGCTGGATTTCGCTGCTGGCTTCGGCGCTCGGGCGACGGCTGACCATGTCCAGCAGACCGCCTGGCGGGGTCTGGCCGTACACGGACGAGGCCGGGCCGCGCAGCAAGGCCAGGCGGTCGAGGTTCCAGGTTTCCTGTTTCGGGTTGGCGTATACGCCTTTTGGCAGGGGCAGGCCGTCGAGGAATTGAGTCGGCTCGAAACCACGCACCCGCAGCCAGTCAGCGCGGGTGTCGCTGCCGTAGCTGCTGGCGGTGATGCCCGGCAGGTAGCGCACGGCGGCGTCAAGGGTATGCGCGTTGCGGTCGTCCATCTGCTCGCGAGTGACGACCGAAATCGAGCGCGGTACCTCGACCAGCGCGGTATCGGTCTTGGTGCCGGCGGCGGTCCGCTTGGCCACGTAGCCTTGCACCGGGCCCCAGGCGCTTTCAGCGTCTTCCACGCCAATCACGCTGGTTGCCGGCAGAGCCATCACGCCCTCGGGCACGGCCACCAGGCTGTAGGTGCCGGCACTGCTTTGCTCCATTTGCAGCCCGGTGCCGCGCAGGGCCTCGCGCAGGGCGCCGGCGGCGTCGAACTGGCCGTTGACGGGCGCCGAGGTTTTGCCTGCCGCCAGGGAGGGGTTCAACGACAAGGCCAGGCCGGCCTGGCTGGCGATCTGGTTCAGGGTGCTGGCCAGTGGTGCGGCTGGCAGGTTGTAGGCGCGAACGCTTGACGCCTGCTCAGCGGCGACCAGTTGGCTGCTGCCCAAAGGGGTGCAAAGGGCAACGGCGACCGCCAGCAAACTGGGGCGCAACAGGGTGTTCAGCGAACGGGACATACAGCGGCTCCTGAATGGAAATATTTCTCAATTGCCTGTGTGCCGAACGAGAATCAGAAAGTGATAGGGGTGGATGAAAATAATTTGTATTCAGTTATTCAATAAGCACTGAAGGGTTCTGTGTGCGGATTCAGGGCTTTGTTTCGGCCTTGGCGACTACCTTCACCCACCACTGCGTGTGCTGTTCAATCTGCACTGGCAGAGTCGGCAGCAGGGCATTGAGCGCCAGGTCGGTATCACGCAGCGGGAAGCTGCCAGTGATGCGCAGGTCGGCGACTTCCGGCGCGACGCCTGTGTAACCGGGTCGATAACGGCCGATTTCATGCACCAGATCTTCCAGCCGCGTGTTGTCCACCACCAGCATGCCGCGGGTCCAGGCATCCGCGCCGAAATTGACGGCCAGAACCGGACCCAGGCCGTTATTGCGGATCAACACCTGCTGGCCTTCGCGCAGAATCCGTTCATCCGGGCTGGACTCGGGGTGAACCGCCACCGCCGACTGCAACACACTCAGGCGTGTGCCTTCTTCTTCACGCTTGACCAGAAACCGCGTACCCAGCGCGCGCATGCTGCCTTCACGGGTTTCGACGATGAACGGCCGGGGATCGCCATGGCCGGTTTCAACCAGGATTTCGCCTTCCTGAAGCACGATGCGCCGCTGCTTCTCATCGAAGCGCACATCCAGGGCGCTGTGGGTGTTGAGATTGACCAGTGTGCCATCCGCCAGGCGCAGGGTGCGCTGCTCGCCAACAGCGGTGCGCTGGTCGGCCAGCCAGTAATCGATCGGCAGGTAACGTGGCCCGGCAAATAGCGCCAGGCCGATCACGGCCACCACGCTCGCCACGCCATTGCCGAGCTTGCGCACCCGTCGGCGGATGCCTTCGCGCGATTGCAGCAGGGCAGTGCGGGCCGGGCCACTGGCTGCGCTGAAGCGTTGGTCGAGCATGCCCAACTGGCGCCAGGCACGGGCGTGCTCCTCGTGGGCAGCGTGCCACTTGGCGAATTCTTCGCGCTCTACCGGGTTGGCGCCATCCATGGACAACTGCCAGGCAATCGCTGCGTCCAGCACGTTGGCCGATACCGGTTTGGAACCGAGCGGGTTCATGTCGGCTCACCGTACAGCGCGATGTAGCATTGGCGAATGCCCTGGGCCAGGTACTGGCGCACCCGCGGCACCGATACCCCCAGGCGCTCGGCGATTTCTGCGTGGCCAAGACCGTCGAGACGGTTGTAGAGGAACGCCGCCCGGGCCTTGGTGGAAAGCTTGCCGAGCAAACGGTCGATGTTTTTCAGGTCTTCGAGGATCATCTGCTGCTCTTGCGCCGACGGTTGTTCGGCTTCGGGAATCAGCATCAGTTCGGTGAGGTAAGCCTGCTCCAGCGCGGCGCGACGGAAATAATCGAACAGCAGGCCCTTGGCGATGGCCACCAGGAATGCCCGCGGTTCGCGGGGTTCCTTCAGTTCCTCGCGGCCCAGCAAGCGCACGAACGTGTCCTGGCTCAGGTCTTCGGCCCGCTGTGGGCAGGCGACATTGCGTCGAAGCCAGGCCAATAGCCAACCGCGATGGTCGCGATATAACGCACCGACGAGCTCACTTTGAGGGCTTGGGACTGACGACACGCCGCATCACCGCTTGGGAAGTGTTAACTAACGAGAATTGTTCGCGATTGTGGCAGAGGCGCGGGAGGTCCGCAATCGGCGTTGGTCGGGTGGGAATCTGGCGAAGGCCCCTGTAGGAGCGAGCTTGCTCGCGAAAAACTATCTGACACCTCGGTCTTGCCAGAAAAACGCGTTACCGTTGACGACTTTCGCGAGCAAGCTCGCTCCTACAGGGATTGCGTATAGGTCAGAAGGACGGCGCTTGTTGCCGACGCTTCCACTGACTCAAGCGCTGTTGCAAATTCAGCGGGCTATGAATCTGCTGCTGCCGCGCGCGGCTGAACAGGATCAGTGCCAGTTCAGCGGTGGCCAGGGCGTCGGCGCTGGCGTGGTGACGTTCGAAGACTTCGAGCTTGAACCAGTCGATCCAGTCGTCCAGCCCGGCCTCGCGAAAGTGCGCTTGGGGGCATAGCAGCGGTGCAATGTCCGCCACATCCAGAAACGGATGCTGCAACTTGAAGCCCAGGTGATCTTTCAACGCACGGCCGAGCATGTGCTGGTCAAACGGCGCGTGGAAGGCCAGTACCGGGCTGTCACCGAGGTATTCCATCAGGTCCACCAGCGCTTCTGCGGGATCGCTGCCCGCCGCAATGGCGCTGGGGCCAATGCCGTGGATCAGCACGCTGGGGCCGAGTTTGACTTGCGGATATTGCAAGGTGCGTTCGAACTGCTGGCGAAAATCGATGGCCCCGTCCTCGATCGCTACCGCGCCAATCGACAACACATGGTCCTTGTTCAGGTTCAGCCCGGTGGTTTCCAGATCGAGCACCACCCAGCGCTGCTCACGCAGGCTGCATTCGCCCAAGGCGGCAGCGGCTGGCAAGCGTTCCAGGCGATGTTGCAGGTCGGCGGGCAGGGTGGGGCTCGGCGGACGCAGCCATGAAAACAGGCTCACAACTGATACCGCAAGGTCAGGCTGCTCTGCAGGCGTTGGGCCTGACGCAAGGACTCACGCAGGATGCGCCGGTCCAGGTGATTGAGGCTGTCGGGATCGACCCGGTTCGAGTAGGGAAAATTCTCCCGGGTCTGTAATTGATGTTGCTGCATGCGGGTTTGCTGGATGAAGTGATAGGCCTCTTCGTACGCGGCGCCGTCCAGGGGCTCGATGACCTCTTTGGCGACCAATTGGCGAAAACGCTCCAGCGTGTTATTGGCCTCGATGCCATGGGCCAGGGCCAGCAGTCGGGCGCCATCGACAAAGGGTGCCAAGCCCTGGATCTTCAGGTCCAGGGTGGCTTTCTCGCCATTTTTGCGCGTCAGCACGAACTCGCGCAAACGCCCTACGGGCGGGCGATTGCGCAGCGCATTCTCGGCCATCATGCGCTGGAACAAACGGTTGTCACCGACCTGATCGAGAATGCCCCGACGCAACTGCTCGCAGCCTTGCTCGCTGCCCCAGACCACGCGCAAATCGAAATAGATGCTCGAACCGAGCAGGTTCTCCGGGGTGGCCTCGCGGATGAACGCCGCAAAGCGCCGCGCCCATTCGGCCCGGGACAGGCACAGCTCGGGGTTGCCGGCCATGATATTGCCCTTGCACAAGGTGAAGCCGCACAGCGCCAGGCTCTGGTTGATCTGCTGGGCGATGGGCAACAACTTGCCGCGAATCTCGGCGGCATGGGCTGCATCCCTGGCTTCGAACAGAATGCCGTTGTCCTGATCGGTGTGCAGGGTCTGCTCGCGACGGCCTTCACTGCCGAAGCACAGCCAACTGAATGGCACGCCGGGATCACCTTTTTCGGCGAGGGTCAGTTCGATCACCCGGCACACGGTGTGATCGTTGAGCAGGGTAATGATGTGGGTGATTTGTGTCGAAGACGCGCCATGGGCCAGCATGCGTTCGACCAGTTGGCCGATTTCGCCCCGCAGCGCCACCAGGTTTTCCACCTTCGGTGCGTTGCGGATGGTGCGCGCCAGGTGCACCAGGTCGACCCGTTGCAGGGAAAACAGATCGCGCTCGGAAACCACGCCGCACAAGCGTTGGTCCTTGACCAGGCAGACATGGGCGATGTGACGCTCGGTCATGGCAATCGCCGCGTCGAATGCACTGTGGTCCGGCGACAGGAAAAACGGCGCTCGGGTCATGTGCCCTTCGATGGCTTCGTTGAAATCAGTGCTGCCGTTGGCCACGGTCTGACGCAGGTCGCGCAGGGTGAAAATACCCAATGGCACCTTGAGTTCATCGACCACCACGATGCTGCCGACCTGTTGTTCGTGCATCAACGTCACGGCTTCGCGCAAGGGCGTCTGCGGGGCGCATGACACCGGGTGGCGCATGGCCAACTCGCCCAGTCGGGTATTGAGCGAATATTGGGTGCCGAGGGTTTCCACGGCTTTTTGCTGCACTTGCTGGTTGACCTGGTCCAGCAGGCTGCTGACGCAGCGCAGGGCGAAGTTGCGGAAGGTGTCCGATAGCGAAAACAGACGGATGAACGCCGGCTTGTTCAGTTGCAGGCAAAAGGTGTCTTCACCGGCGAGGTGCTCGGTACGGGTGGCCCGTTCACCCAGCAACGCCGCGAGGGGAAAACATTCGCCGGTGGCGATCTCGAAGACCGTTTCGGTGCCACCTTTTGCCGTATCCGGACGCTCGCCCACGACCCGGCCTTGCTTGACGATATAGAAGTGCTCGACCGGGCCGTCGGCGGGTTTGATGATGCTCTCGCCGGGAGCGTAAAAACGCAGCTGACATTGCTCGACCAGATACGCCAGGTGCGCGTGTTCCATCTGGTTGAAAGGCGGGAAGCGCTGAAGGAATTGCAATGTGCCCTGGATGTTCTGCAACACCGCGGTTTTCCCTGCCTGTGTGAAGGCGTCCGCTTTACTCATAACCATTACCGCAGTCTATTTTGAATTGTTGTAGTCGGATGACCCATACATGGTCGACCCCTGTAGCCGGGGTGCCCATTGGACGTAAGTCTAGGTAGGCTGTTAGCGTCCTGAAATGTCGGAAAAATCCTACGCAAGTGTGCGAAAAACCTCTCGGCCCCCCTATTGGAAAATTATCTGTCGGAGTGCACATTGGTGGTCAGCTTAGCGATGTCTCATAACTGTGCTAGGGAATTGAATTGAACATGTAGAGAACGCCATGTCCGACCACGATATTTTGAGCGACGCCGAGCGCGAAGCGCTGAGTGCAGTCATGCTGGAGCCTGACCTGCCGCTGCAACGGGTGCTGGTCGTCGATGACGATAAGGACGCCCGGGAGCTGCTGTCAGAGATCCTCGCGTTGGAGGGCATTCCCTGCATAACAGCGGCCAGTGGCGAAGTGGCACTCAAGATGTTGGAGGAGAAACCTTCGATCGGACTGGTGATTACCGACTTGCGCATGGGGCGCGTCGATGGGCTGGAGCTGATCCGCCAGGTGCGCGAGTCGGTACGGGCGGCGTTGCCGGTCATCATCGTCTCGGGCGATGCCGACGTAAAAGATGCGATCGCCGCGATGCATTTGAGTGTGGTGGACTTTCTGCTCAAGCCGATTGACGCCGACAAGCTGCTGGTGTTGGTCAAGCATGAGCTTGGGATGGAGCCTTAGTCCAAGCCGGTAACCACTGCACAATCCCTGTGGGAGCGGGCTTGCTCGCGAATACGTAGTGTCAGTCGAGTATTTTTTGGCAGATGCACCGCTTTCGTCGGAACGCCGCCCGGAGCAAGCCCGCTCCCACAAAGAGCAACAGGTCATGCAAACAAAAAAGCCCTGAACTTTCGATCAGGGCTTTTTCATGTCCGGCGCAGGCGCTCAGTTACAGGCCATTGGCGGCCTTGAACTCGCGACGCCGACGGTGCAGAACCGGCTCGGTGTAACCGTTCGGCTGTTTGGTGCCTTCAACCACCAGTTCGACCGCCGCCTGGAAGGCGATGTTGCTGTCGAAGTTCGGGGCCAGCGGACGGTACAGCGCGTCGCCGGCGTTCTGCCGGTCAACCACCGGCGCCATGCGCTTGAGGCTTTCCATGACCTGCTCTTCGGTGACGATGCCATGGCGCAGCCAGTTGGCGATGTGCTGGCTGGAAATACGCAGCGTGGCACGGTCTTCCATCAGGCCGACGTCATTGATGTCCGGCACTTTCGAACAACCGACGCCCTGGTCGATCCAGCGCACCACGTAACCGAGAATGCCCTGGCTATTGTTGTCCAGTTCGTTCTTGATCTGTTCGGCGGTCCACTGCGGGTTCACCGCCAACGGGATGGTCAGGATGTCGTCTACCGATGCATGGGCACGTTTGGCCAGTTCGGCCTGACGGGCGAACACGTCAACCTTGTGGTAGTGCAGTGCATGCAGTGCAGCGGCGGTCGGCGAAGGTACCCAGGCAGTGTTGGCACCGGCCAGCGGGTGAGCGATTTTCTGTTCGAGCATCGCTGCCATCAGGTCCGGCATGGCCCACATGCCTTTACCGATCTGCGCGCGACCTTGCAGGCCGGTGCTCAGACCGATATCGACGTTGGAGTTCTCGTAGGCGCCGATCCATTTTTCCGCCTTCATGTCCGCCTTGCGCACCATCGGGCCGGCTTCCATGGAGGTGTGGATTTCATCGCCCGTGCGGTCGAGGAAACCGGTGTTGATGAACACCACACGCTCGCTCGCCGCCTTGATGCAGGCCTTGAGGTTGATCGTGGTACGACGCTCCTCGTCCATGATCCCGACTTTCAGGGTGTTGCGTGGCAGGCCCAGCACGTCTTCGATGCGACCGAACAGCTCGTTGGTGAACGCGGCTTCTTCAGGGCCGTGCATCTTTGGCTTTACGATATAGACCGAGCCGGTGCGGCTGTTCTTGCGCGAGCTGTTGCCGTTGAGGTTGTGGATCGCCGACAGGCAGGTCACCAGGCCATCGAGAATGCCTTCCGGCACTTCATTGCCATCTTTGTCGAGGATCGCGTCGATGGTCATCAGGTGACCAACGTTGCGTACGAACAGCAACGAACGACCGTGCAGGCTCAGTTCGCTGCCATCGACCGCGGTGTAGGTGCGGTCGGCGTTCATGGTACGGGTAAAGGTCTGGCCACCCTTGGCGACGGCTTCCGACAGGTCGCCCTTCATCAGGCCGAGCCAGTTGCGGTAGATCACCACTTTGTCATCGGCATCGACGGCGGCAACCGAGTCTTCGCAGTCCATGATGGTGGTCAGTGCGGCTTCCATCAGGATGTCTTTGACGCCGGCCGCGTCGGTCTGGCCGACCGGGGTGCTGGCGTCGACCTGGATTTCGAAATGCAGGCCGTTGTTTTTCAGCAGGATCGCGGTCGGTGCCGCGGCATCGCCCTGGAAGCCGATCAACTGAGCGTCGTTGCGCAGGCCGGTGTTGCTGCCGCCTTTGAGGGCGACCACCAGTTTGCCATCGACGATCTTGTAGCCAGTGGAATCGACGTGGGAGCCGGCCGTCAATGGCGCCGCTTCGTCGAGGAAGGCACGGGCGAAGGCGATGACCTTGTCACCGCGCACCTTGTTGTAGCCTTTGCCTTTTTCCGCACCGTTGGCTTCGCTGATGGCGTCGGTGCCGTAGAGCGCGTCGTACAGTGAGCCCCAGCGGGCGTTCGAGGCGTTGAGCGCAAAGCGGGCGTTCATCACCGGCACCACGAGCTGCGGGCCGGCCATGCGGGCGATTTCGTCATCGACGTTTTGCGTCGTTGCCTGGAAATCGGCCGCTTCTGGCAGCAGATAACCGATGTCTTGCAGGAAGGCTTTATAGGCCACGGCGTCGTGCGGTTGACCAGCACGCGCTTGGTGCCAGCCGTCGATACGAGCCTGGAAATCATCGCGTTTGGCGAGTAGGGCTTTGTTCTTCGGCGCCAGGTCATGGATGACCTTGTCGGCACCGGCCCAGAACTTATCGGCGGTGAGGCCGGTACCGGGAATGGCTTCGTTGTTCACGAAGTCGAACAGGACTTTGGCGACCTGCAGGCCACCGACTTGAACGTGTTCAGTCATTGCTTGCCTCACTCTGCTCAGCTATTTCGCTTTTCAGCTCTTCAAATTAACAATGAAGCCTTTGGCCATTTAAACCACAAACCCCTCTGCCAGTACATGCCCATGACGGGCGGCTGGGTTGGGACCAATCAACGGCTTGAGGCCTTGCTGACAGGGCTTTCAGGGTTGCGAACGGGCCGGCGGCAGACATCGATTCAACGTTATGTAGTGCGCGCTGCGGCATACTACATGATGAATTGCGGATGTGAAAATTAGACTAATCACGTCGTTCTGCGACCTCATGACGCATTGCGGTCACGGCGCGGAACAGGATGTTCTCAAAAAACCACTAGATTGTTCCAGTTAAATATCAAAAGTTGTACACGATTTGTTGGGTCAGTCAGATCGGCGGTGCATCCATTCGCGAGCAAGCCCGCTCCCACAAAGGCCCGCGCAACCCTTGTGGGAGCGAGCCTGCTCGCGAAGGCGCCTGACCTGTCGGCGCAGGTCCAACCCTTGCCTATACTTGGTTCTCTATAACAAAAATCATGACCAGAGGGCTGCGCCATGGACCACCTCGTACTCACCGTTTTCGCACCGGACAAGCCCGGGCAAGTCGAGCGCATTGCCCAATGCATTGCCGAGCACGGCGGCAACTGGCTGGAAAGCCGCATGTCGCGCATGGCCGGACAATTCGCCGGCATTCTGCGGGTGGGGGTGCCGGCCGAGGCCTATGATGAATTGGTCGATGCCCTGCAAGGCTTGTCCACCCAGGGCATTCGCGTATTGATCGCCGAAAGCAGCATCGAACAATCCTGCACCTGGAAGCCGATCGCGATGGAACTGGTGGGCAATGATCGCCCGGGGATCGTGCGTGACATCACACGCTTGTTGAGCGAGCAGGGGGTGAGTCTGGAACGGCTGGTTACCGAAGTGCGCCCGGCACCGATGAGCAGCGAGCCGTTGTTCCATGCCGAAGCGATTCTTGCCGTTCCGCTGACGCTGTCGCTGGACGTACTGCAATCGCGCCTGGAAACCCTGGCCGACGATCTGATGGTCGAATTGGTGCTGCGCAGTGAGCCCTGATCAGGTTATCCAAGTTAAACGTGCACCTGCCTGTGGATAACCTGTAGAGACACCCCGCCAGGCCACGCCGACCGGGGCTCTTCAGGATCTGATCAAAAAACCAGCAGTTTCAGCCACTTGCGCACAATCGGCGGGGATCACGCTGTGGATAACCTTGGGAAGGAATGATGCAGGCCACGGAACTCGTGGCCTGTAGAGGTTTGTGTGTTTTTTGATCAGCTGCGACGACGCAAACTGAGCCACGCATCGACGCTGTAAACCGCGAGGCCGGCCCAGATGAACATGAACGCTACCAGGGTACTGGACGACAGGTGCTCGCCAAACAGCAGCACCGCTTGCAGCAGCACCAATGTCGGCGCCAGGTACTGGAGAAAGCCCAGTGTCGTGTAGGGCAAATGCCGCGCAGCCGCGTTGAAGCAGACCAGCGGCACCAGCGTGACCGGCCCGGCTGCCACCAGCCACCAGGCTTCTGACGTGGTCCAGAACTCGGCCTGAGCGCTGTGGGCGGTCGGATTGAACAGCAACCAGGCAATGGCGATCGGCACCAGCATCCAGGTTTCCACCACCAGCCCCGGCAGTGCCTTGACCGGTGCCTGCTTGCGAATCAGCCCGTAGAAACCGAAGGTCAGTGCCAGCACCAGCGACACCCACGGCAGGCTGCCGACTTGCCAGACCTGTTGCGCCACACCCACAGCTGCCAGACCGACGGCAATCCACTGCATGCGCCGCAGGCGTTCGCCAAGGATCAGCATGCCCAGCAACACGTTCACCAAGGGGTTGATGTAGTAACCGAGGCTGGCCTCCAGCATGCGGCCGTTGTTCACCGACCAGACGTAGGTCAGCCAGTTGGCCGCGATCAGCGCACCGCTCAGGGCCAGGATCGCCAGGCGTCGCGGGTTCTCCCGCAGCTCGCGCCACCAGCCGGGATGCTTCCACACCATCAGCAACAAGGCGCCGAACAGCGCCGACCACAACACCCGGTGGATGATGATTTCCACGGCGGGCACGCTGGCGATGGCTTTGAAATAGAGGGGGAAAAGTCCCCAGATGATGTAGGCACTCAGACCCAGAATGTACCCGCGACGCGGGTTGGCGGCTTGCATGCAGAATCCTTGCTTAGGCAGCTAACAAAGAAGGGATTGTAAGGAGATTTGTCTGCGAATGTCCTGATTGAATAGGTAAGTCATTTGTGAACACAGAACCTGTGGGAGCGGGCTTGCTCGCGAAGGCGGCGTGTCAGTCGACATCAATGTTGAATGACACGCCG
>NZ_JBYSYZ010000024.1:0-85293 GCF_058783925.1 Pseudomonas sp. FW305-70 | reverse complement strand
CGCGAAGGCGGTGGGTCAGACAACATTAATGTCGACTGATCCACCGCCTTCGCGAGCAAGCCCGCTCCCACAAGTATTGATTACAACTTGGCTTTCACCGCCGGCAACGCATCCTGCCCATCCACGGTCTTCACCCCCTCGAGCCACTTGTCCAGAACTGCGGGGTTGGCCTTGATCCATGCCTTGGCCGCGTCGGTATTGCTGACTTTCTTATTCACCACTTCAGCCATGATGCTGTTCTCCATGTCCTGGGTGAAGCTCAGGTTGGTCAGCAGTTTGCCGACGTTCGGGCAGGCCTGTGCATAACCTTTGCGGGTCAGCGTGTGCACGCTGCCGGTGTCACCGAAGTACTTCTCGCCACCCTTGAGGTAATGCATTTTCAGTTGCACGTTCATCGGGTGCGGGGTCCAGCCGAGGAAGGTCACGAATTTCTGCTTTTTCACCGCGCGGGACACTTCCGCCAGCATGGCTTGCTCGCTGGACTCCACCAGCTTCCACTGGCCCATGTCGAAATCGTTTTTCTTGATGATCTCTTGCAGCGAGATGTTCGCCGGTGCACCGGAGCCGATGCCGTAGATCTTGCGGTCGAACTTGTCGGCGTATTTGTTCAGGTCGGCAAAGTTATGCACACCTGCATTCCATACGTAATCCGGAACAGCGAGGGTGAATTCGGTGCCGTCGAGGTTCTTCGCCAGTTGCGTGACATCGCCGTTGGCGACGAATTTGTCATAGAAGCCCTGCTGCGCCGGCATCCAGTTACCCAGGAACACATCGACCTGGCCATCCTTGAGCCCGCCAAAAGTGATCGGCACCGCGAGGGTGTCGACCTTGGCCTTGTAGCCCATGCCGTCCAGCAGGAACCCGGTGATGGCGTTGGTCGCGGCGATGTCGCTCCATCCCGGGTCGGCCATCTTCACGGTCTCGCAACTCTGATCGGCAAACGCCGATGCACTGCCCAGAGCCAGGAGCCCGACCGTCAGTACTGTGGATAACCTTTGCATGGACTTCCCCTTACATTATTGGTTTTGGCAGGGTTGTGGATAACGTGCTTTACGTTCCAGATCGTCGAGGTCGATGTGGTTGCGCATGTATTGCTGACTGGCGTCCACCAGCGGCTGGTGATCCCAGCTCTTCAGCTTGCCGAGGGTCAGCGCCTCGGCTACGAAACGCCGGCGTCGCTGGCTGGCGAGCACCTGCTGGTGGATGGCTGGAATATTCCACTTCGCCCGCGCCTCAGCGAGAAAATCGTCGAACAGCTGGCGATGTTGCGGCGAATGGCTGAGTTCTTCCAGTTCGCGAGGGTCATTGTGTACGTCGAAGAGCAGACAAGGGTCATCTTCGCTGTAGATGAATTTATAGGCACCGCGGCGGATCATCATCAGCGGGCTGATGGTGCCTTCGGCCATGTATTCACCGAACACTTCATCGTGGCCACCCTGCCCTTGCAGGTGCGGCACCAGCGAGCGGCCGTCCAGCGGCAGGCCCGGTTCCAGCGAGCCGCCGGCCAGTTCGACGAATGTCGGCAACAGGTCCGCCGTGGAAACACTGGCGCTGACCCGGCCGGCCCCGAACTGTCCCGGTGCGCTGATCAGTAGTGGCACCCGTGCAGCCATTTCATACCAGTGCATTTTGTACCAGAGGCCGCGCTCGCCGAGCATGTCGCCGTGGTCACCGGAAAACACGATGATGGTGTCGTCGATCAGCCCGGTATCTTCAAGGGTTTGCAGGAGTTTGCCGACGTTGCTGTCGATATAGCTGCACGCGCCGAAATAGGCGCGGCGGGCATCGCGAATCTTGTCCACAGGCAGCGGCTTGTCCCACAGGTCATAGACCTTGAGCAAACGTTGCGAGTGCGGATCGAGATCTTGCGGGTCCGGGGTTGTAGGCAGCGGGATATCGGCATCGTCGTACAAATCCCAGAAAGCCTTGGGAATCGTGTACGGATCGTGTGGGTGAGTCATGGAAACGGTCAGGCAGAACGGCTGGTCGCCATCCTCGCGGATATGGTCGAACAGGTACTGCTGGGCCTTGAATACCACCTCTTCGTCGAAATCCAGCTGGTTGGTGCGCACGCACGGGCCGGCTTGCAGCACCGAGGACATGTTGTGGTACCAGGTCGGACGCACGTCCGGCTCATCCCAGTTCACTGCCCAGCCGTAATCGGCCGGGTAGATGTCACTGGTCAGGCGCTCTTCGTAGCCGTGCAACTGGTCCGGCCCGCAGAAATGCATCTTGCCCGACAGGGCGGTGCGGTAGCCGAGGCGGCGTAAATAATGGGCATAAGTCGGTACGTCGGCGGGGAAGTCGGCGGCGTTGTCGTAGGCGCCGATCTTGCTCGGCAACTGCCCGCTGACCAGTGTGAAACGCGACGGTGCGCACAGTGGGCTGTTGCAATAAGCCGAGTCGAACACCACGCCTTGTGCGGCGAGGCGGCTGAGATTGGGCAACTTGATGGGCGATGGACCGTAGAACGGCAACATTGGCGCGGCCATTTGATCGGCCATGATGAAAAGAATGTTCTTGCGCTTCATGTGATCGCGGCATTCCATAGTGGATGTTTATGCGAGAGTGCTGGCTTCGAGAATGAAACCCAAGCTCTTCGCGGTAAAGCCCATGCACGGCAATAACTAGGATAAGCGCAGCTTATGTATGACTCCCTGGGTGACCTGTCACTGGATCTGCTTCGTGCCTTCGAGGCGGCAGCCCGTCAGCGCAGCTTCACCGCGGCGGCGGTTGAACTCGGCACCACGCAGCCGGCCATCAGTCAGCAGATCAAGCGCCTTGAAGAACAACTGGCGACCCGATTGTTCGATCGCATTTATCGCGGTATCGAGTTGACTGAGGCCGGGCTGATACTTTTTCAGCAGGTTCAGCTCGGATTACAGAATATCGACGCAGGATTGAGCGCAATCAGTACCCAGCAACAACATGAAGTGCTGCAGGTGGCCACGGATTTTGCCTTCGCCGCCTATTGGTTGATGCCGCGTCTGCATCGCTTTCACGCGGCCAATCCGCAGGTGGATGTCAGCCTGGTCACCAGTGAACGCAGCCATAACATGCTACGTACCGATATCGACGTGGCGGTACTGTTCGGCGATGGCCGCTTCAAGCAGGGTGAAAGCCATTGGCTGTTCAGTGAGGAAGTGTTTCCGGTGTGCAGCCCGCAGTTGCTCAGTGAGCGTTCCCTGCCTTTGCCCCCCCAGGCATTGCTCGAGTTTCCGTTGCTGCATCTGCGTGGGGAAAACAGCAGTAACTGGTTCGACTGGAGCGGCGTATTCCGCGAATTGGGCATCACCTCGCCCCCGGCGCCCGGGCAACTGCGTTTCGACAATTACACCTTGCTGATTCAGGCGGCGATTGGTGGTCAGGGCGTGGCCATCGGCTGGCGCCACCTTGTGGATAACTTGCTGGCGCAAGGGCTGTTGTGCCGACCGATCGGCGAAACGGTGATGTCCCGGCTGGGCTATTACGTGGTTTTGCCCCAGCGTAAACGGCGCGGGGTGTTGATCCAGCAGTTTGTGGATTGGTTGATGGCTGAGCAGGCGGGTAGCGCGGAGTCGTTAACGGGGTTGGCGTTTCCTTCGATTGCGGTTTGAGCGTCAAAAGATCGCAGCCTGCGGCAGCTCCAGGAGCAGCCAATTCAAGGTTCCGAGGTCGCGATGAAACTGACGTGCTCGCGGATGTGCAGTTTCAGGTGCAATTCATCGGCAATGCCCACGGCGGTGCGAGCCAATCGCCCGAGCGGTTCGGCCAGCCCCGGCTCGAGGTTGCCGCCGGGTTTGGCGAAATGTTCGATGGTCAGCCCCGGTACCCCGCGCGGTTCGTTAACCAGCGTCCACTGCAAAGGACTGCTTTGCAGTGCTTCGCGGATTTCCTCTGCGGCGTGACGTTGCAGGCTGTCCTCGAGTTCTGGCTCGTCCAGCACTCCGAAATCTCCCACCAGAAACAGCCGGGCAACGCCTGCTCCTTGCAGGCCTTCAATCAAGGCGTCGACTGCCAGCACTTGCTCGACCGGACCCGGTACGATGGTTTTTTCCACGTGTTCGCTGTTGAACGGTAAGCCTGGAGCGTCCAGCAAGCAGATGACCACGGAGCTGCCGGCCACACTCTGCTTGACCCGTTGCGCGTCGAACAGGTCGCCAGTCTTGGTACGCAGCCCCGGACGGGGTGCCAGCGCATTGAGGTCATCGAGAATCGCGATCACTTCATGCTGGCGCCGAAGCATTTCAGCCATCAGCGCACTGCCCAGGCTACTCATGGCACCATAAAGCACCACTTTCACAACGGGGGTTTCGGCATTTTTCATGGCTGAACCCTTTTTCCAGCGTCTATATGACGTGTGACCCGCAGGAAAGGGTGAGGGTTCGAACAGCTTTCAGAGGGATTGCGATGCAGCAGATCACGGGCTATCACGCCCATGTTTACTTCGATGCCGACTCGATCGGGCAGGCGCGGGCACTGTGTGAGCAGGCGGCGCAATTGTTTCCAGTGAAAATGGGCCGTGTGCACGAGCGCCCGGTCGGTCCACACCCGGACTGGAGCTGCCAGTTGGCGTTCGAGCCGCAGGTGCTGGGCGACGTGCTGCCGTGGCTGGCGCTCAACCGCAAGGGCCTGGTGGTGTTTTTACACCCGGACACCGGCGACGATCGGCGTGACCACACCGAGCATGCGATCTGGATGGGCGCGATTCGACCGCTGGACCTGTCTGTTTTTTGATCAGAGTGTTTCTTCAGCCTCGCCGGGCAAGTGTTCGTCCAGATGCAGCCACGGCAAGCGGCTGTCGGTCCAGATGTGCCGCTGCGCCGGGGCCTGCTCGGGGTGGTCGAGGGTGGCGATGGTCAGGTCGATGCTGTCCGGGCTCAGGTGCGTTACCACCGCCAGTTGCGCCCCGCAGTGACCGCAGAAATAACGCGCGCAGGTGGATGAAGAGTCGTACCGCGACGGCGTCCCGGCCAGCCATTGAAAGGCGGATGCCGGCACGGTGATCCAGGTGGTCACGATGCCGCCGCTGACCCGTCGGCAAATCGAACAATGACAGTGGACGATATCGTGCAGTGGCCCGCTGAATTGATAGCGCAGCTGCCCGCAGTGGCAACCGCCGGTGTGAACATTGTTCATGACATTCCTCCTGCTGCGTTATGACTGACGCCTTCGCGAGCAAGCCCGCTCCCACATTGGCTTTGTGTACGACACAGATCCAGTGTGGGAGCGGGCTTGCTCGCGAAGGCCGTAACCCGGTTCACCTCCCTGCCCCCGTCCGACGACCGGTCGTGCATCCGGTCAAAGCTTTCAATTGCGAAAGCTGGCTGAAAGCTTCCCCGATTAGGATCGCCGCCACTACCGGCAAAAGACCGGTGGCCAATGCGAGTGTTCGATTGCTCGAAAGGCCCATTTAACAACAACAATGGTGATTCTGATGTCCTCTTCTACCCGCCACTTCGCTGTGCCTCCGTCCGTACCTCTCGTGCTTCCCGTTCTGCGCTGATCCCGCCCGATCCGCCCATTCCCTAGCCGCGCTACGCCTGGAGTACTCCCATGCTGACTTTCCTTGGCTTCGCCATGGTCATCACGTTCATGTTCCTGATCATGACCAAGCGCCTGTCTGCGCTGATCGCCCTGATCCTCATTCCAATCATCTTCGCCCTGTTCGGCGGCTTCGGTCCCAAAATCGGCCCGATGATGCTCGAAGGCATCACCAAGCTCGCGCCGACCGGCGTGATGCTGATGTTCGCTATCTTGTATTTCGCCCTGATGATCGACTCCGGCCTGTTCGACCCGGCCGTGCGCAAGATCCTCAAAATGGTCAAGGGCGACCCGCTGAAGGTTTCGGTCGGCACCGCTGTACTGGCGCTCGTCGTGTCCCTCGATGGTGACGGCGCGACCACTTACATGATCTGTGTGGCCGCCATGCTGCCGCTCTACAGCCGTATCGGCATGAGCCCGCGGATCATGGCCGGCCTGATCATCCTCGCCGGTGGCGTGATGAACATGACCCCATGGGGCGGTCCGACCGCCCGTGCCGCCAGCGCACTGCACGTGGACCCGTCGGCTATTTTCGTACCGATGATCCCGGCGATGCTGGCCGGTGTGGTGGCGATCCTGGCTATCGCTTACTTCTACGGCAAACGTGAACGTGCGCGCCTGGGTGAACTGCACCTGGTGGGCGATGAAATCGACCACAGCGAAATCAGTGTTTCGCAGTTCCCGGATGCCCGTCGTCCGAAGCTGATCTGGTTCAACGGTGCCCTGACGCTAGGCCTGATGTGCACCCTGATCGCCGGCCTGCTGCCGTTGCCGGTGTTGTTCATGGTGGCGTTCAGTATCGCCATGATCGTCAACTATCCTTGCCTGCAACAGCAGAAGGATCGCGTCGCGGCTCACGCCGGTAGCGTACTGGCCGTGGTCGGGCTGATCTTTGCGGCCGGCATCTTCACAGGTATCCTGACGGGCACCGGCATGGTCGATGCCATGTCGAAAAGTCTGTTGTCGGTGATTCCGGATTTCCTCGGCCCGTACCTGGCAGTGATCACGGCGCTGGTAAGCATGCCGTTCACCTTCTTCATGTCGAATGATGCATTTTATTATGGCGTGTTACCGGTACTTGCCGAAGCTGCCAGTCACTACGGTATAACCGCGGTGGAAATGGCACGTGCCTCGATCGTCGGTCAGCCCGTCCACCTGTTGAGCCCGCTGGTTCCATCGACCTATCTGTTGGTGGCCCTGGCCGGTATCGATTTCGGTGACCACCAGCGCTTCACCCTGAAGTGGGCAGTGCTGGTTTGTATCTGCATACTGATTGCTGCACTGCTGTTGGGGACTTTCCCGATGTTCAGCACTCTATAAGCCCAAGACTCACCACTTCGGGTCCAGGCTTCGCTGTTTGAAGCCCGGGCCCTTTGTGGTTTAACAATCGCTCAAAGGAATACACATGGAATGGCTGACCAACCCTGAAATCTGGGTTGCCTTCTTTACCCTGACCGCCCTGGAAATCGTCCTGGGCATCGATAACATCATCATGATTTCGATCCTGGTCAGCCGCATGCCCAAACACATGCAGGCGCGTACCCGGATTTTCGGTCTGGCGCTGGCCATGATCACGCGAATTCTGCTCCTGTTGTCGATCACCTGGGTCATGCGCCTCACCGCCGATCTGTTCGTCGTGTTCGGCCAGGGCATCTCCGGACGTGACCTGATCCTGTTCTTTGGTGGTCTGTTCCTGCTGTGGAAGAGCTCGCAAGAGATGTACCACGCCCTGGAAGGTGAAGACGAAACCAACGAAGAGCCTTCGGGCAAGGGCGGCAACTTCCTCTACACCATCATCCAGATCGCGATCATCGACATCGTGTTCTCCCTGGACTCGGTCATCACCGCGGTCGGCATGGTCTCCCACGTACCGGTCATGGTCGCGGCGATCATCGTGGCGGTGTTGGTGATGATGTGGGCTTCCGGCACCATCAGTGAATTCATCGACAGGCACCCGTCGCTGAAGATGCTGGCGCTGTCGTTCCTGTTGATCGTCGGTACCGTGCTGATTGCCGAATCCCTGGACGTGCACGTGCCAAAAGGCTACGTCTACTTCGCCATGGCGTTCTCGCTGGCGGTGGAAGCGATCAACATCAAGATGCGCACGGCCATCGCGAAAAAGAAGAAACAGCAGGATCCGGTAAAGCTGCGCAAGGACATTCCGGGCCAGTAACCCGGTAGCACGCAATACCCTGTGGGAGCGGGCTTGCTCGCGAAGACGGTGTGTCAGACAACATTAATGTTGACTGATACGACGCCTTCGCGAGCAAGCCCGCTCCCACTTTGTTTTTGGCAGGTTGCATGAACCGGATTTCATGACAGTTTTGTTTCAATCCCTTCTTTGGCTATGCGATGCTGGCGCGCAGACCGTTAGCCAACTACAGCTTAAGTACAGAACGTAGAACGTCGCGCGGTACCGTTAACTTGCTCCTTTGGGGCGCTACACCACAGGGGGTCATTATGCTCACCCTGCTCAATTTGCTTTCCGCCGTGGCCCTGCTGATCTGGGGCACGCACATCGTCCGAACCGGCATCCTGCGGGTCTACGGCACCAATTTGCGCCATGTCATCAGCCATAACATGGCCAACCGCTGGCTGGCTTTCGCCTCCGGGATCGCCGTGACGGCGATGGTCCAGAGCAGCAACGCCACTGCCATGCTCGTCACCTCCTTTGTCGGCCAGGGCCTGATGGCGCTGACCCCGGCGCTGGCCACCATGCTTGGCGCGGACGTCGGTACGGCGCTGATGGCACGAGTGCTGACGTTCGATCTGTCGTGGCTGTCGCCGTTACTGATTTTTGTCGGGGTGATTTTCTTTCTGTCGCGCAAACAGACCCGACTCGGGCAGTTGGGCCGTGTCGCCATTGGCTTGGGGTTGATCATTCTGGCGCTGCAACTGATTGTCGAGGCGGCGCATCCGATTACCCACGCCAAAGGGGTGAAGGTGATTTTCGCCTCACTCACTGGTGACATCCTGCTCGACGCCTTGGTTGGCGCGCTGTTCGCGATGATTTCCTATTCAAGCCTGGCCGCCGTGCTGCTGACGGCGACCCTGGCGGGTGCCAACGTGATCAGCCTGCCGGTGGCCATCGGGCTGGTGATCGGCGCCAATATCGGCAGCGGCATACTCGCCTTCCTCAGCACCAGCATGCAGAACGCCGCCGGACGCCAAGTGGCGCTGGGCAGCCTGTTGTACAAACTGATTGGCCTTTTATTGATCATTCCGGTGCTCGACCCGTTGGTGCGCTGGCTTGATGGCCTGGATTTCAGCCCTCAGGAAATGGTCATTGGCTTTCACCTGCTCTACAACACTGTGCGCTGCCTGATCCTGCTGCCCAGCCTCAAACCGATGGCCAGGTTTTGCGCCTGGGTGCTGCCGGAGCGCCCGCTGGCCAACGGCACGGCCAAGCCCCGGCATCTTGACCCCACGGCGTTGGTCACGCCCGGTCTGGCGCTGGCCAACGCGGCCCGGGAAACCTTGCGCATGGGCGACCTGATCGACAACATGCTCGAAGCCATGCTTGACGTGTTGCATGGCAAGCAAACCGCAGTCACCCAGGAAGTCCGCCGCCTGTGCGACGATGTCGAAGCGCTCTACAGCGCGATCAAGTTGTACCTGGCGCAAATGCCGCGGGAAGACCTCAGCGATCAGGACAGCCGGCGCTGGGCGGAAATCATTGAGCTGGCGATCAACCTGAAGCTCGCCAGCGACTTGATCGAACGCATGCTGCGCAAGATTCAGCAGCAGAAAACCTCGCAGCGCCGGTCGTTTTCCGAAGTCGGGCTGGAGGAACTGACCGGACTGCACACTCAGTTGATTTCCAGCCTGCGGCTCGGGATGTCGGTGTTTCTCAGTGGTGATCCGGAAAGTGCGCGCCAACTGGTGCGTGAAAAACGTCGTTTCCGCGCACAGGAACGGCGTCTTGCCCACGCTCATGTCAGCCGTTTGCAACGTAAAATCGTGCAAAGTATCGAAACCAGCTCGTTGCACCTGGAGCTGATCGCCGACATGAAGCGTCTGAATTCGCTGTTTTGCAGCAGTGCCTACGTGGTGCTGGAAACATCGGACACCGGTGCGCTGGTGGTCGACGATTTGAGCGACATCACTCATTCACCCTGAACGTCCACAGTCGCCTGAAGTCTGTTGAACTTACGCTGGTCGTATGGAAGCTTGTTATGCGTTGTCTGTTGTTCGCCTGCCTGTTGCTTGGTTCACTCCCGTCATTCGCCCTGGATCGCTTCCAGGTCGAGGGCTACACGCTGCGCAATGGCTTGCAGTTGCTGCTCAAGCCCGGCACTGATCGCGGGCATGTGGCAATCCGGCTGGTGGTCGGCGTTGGCCTGGACGATTTCGACTGCGAAGAAAAGGAACTGCCGCATCTGCTGGAACACCTGTTGTTCAGCGGCATCGACGCCAGTGGCGAAGGTGGCCTGGAGGAGCGCATGCAGGCCTTGGGCGGTGAGTGGAATGCCTTCACCAGCAATGCCGATACGACTTTCGTCATCGAGGCCCCGGCGAAAAACCAGCGTAAGGTACTCGACCTGTTGCTGGCGCTGCTGACCCAGACCCGCTTCGACGACAGCGCGATCAACGCGGCCAAGCAAGTGGTCGAGCGTGAAGATGGCGGCCACTACTCACACCTGCAACGCTGGCTCGATCGTCAGGACCTCGGCCACACGGCCAGCAACCAACTGGCCGTCGAGTTGGGCCTCAAATGCCCGGAGCGTGCGCAAGTCGATGGCCTGACCCGTGAACAACTGGAGCAGGTGCGCAAGGACTGGTATGCGCCGAACAACATGACCCTGATCGTGGTCGGCGACCTCGACAAGCTGCTGCCAGCCTATCTGGAGCGGGCGTATGGCGCGCTGGAAGCGATCACCCCCGGCGAGCATCCGCCGCTACCGCAAATCCAGGCCAGCGCCGCCCATGAGCGCACCTTGACCCGTGGTCTGGTCGGCAACGGCGCCAAGCTGCACTGGCTGGTGCCGGAGCCGGTGCTGGAAGATGGGCACGACCAAACCTTCGATTTACTCAAGGACTATCTGGATTGGGCGCTCTATCGCCAGCTGCGCCTGGCTCATGGTTTGTCCTATGGCCCTTGGGCGGAGCGCGAAGTGTTCGGCGGCGTGGGTTTCATGAGCCTCAATGCCGACCTTGAGCGTGACGACGTGTCCGAGGCCGAACAAGTGCTCGACGACTTGAAGGCCGGACTGCTCAGGGACGGCCTCAATGCCGACACCTTCAACCGCCTGAAGCAGGCTGCGATCGCCCGCCAGGCCTGGGCCGTACAAGGCAACAGTGCGTTGGCCGACTACTATTGGAGCGCCATCGGAAACTACGAGGACGGCCGTTTCGCCAACCCGTCCCGGGAGCTGCAAGGGGTGACGCTGGAAGAGGCGAACAAGGCCGTGCGTGAACTGCTGTTGCAGCCGGGTTATTTGCGGATCGAGAAGCCGTTGTTCAGCTATGACCAGTTGATGTGGTTGGTGGTTGGTGGGGTGGGCTTGATCGTGTTGATGCTGGTGGGCTGGCGTTTGCATCGCAGGAAGTAATCATTCTGTTTGGCAAGAAAACTCCTTGTGGGAAACACAATCCTCTGTGGGAGCGAGCTTGCTCGCGATGAGGCCATGTCATTCAACATCAAAGTTGACTGATCCGCCGCCATCGCGAGCAGGCTCGCTCCCACAGGTTGCGTGGTGCAACTGACCGCAAACTCTCGCCACAGCGCCGCACCAGCGGTACCCTGTCGAGGTTTTTTCCTACAACCACTGTGAAACCGCCGAATGCAAAACCTGCCCCGTTTCGTACAGCGCATCCTCGAATTGATGAAGCGCTACCCCGGGGTCATTGCGCTTGCTGGTTTCATCTCCGGGGTAGGCAGTTTCATCCTGGTCGATCGCCAGCAAGGCCTGGCGAGCTGGATCACCACCATCATGCTGATCAGCTGGATCTGGCTGATGCTGGAGAACACCCTGACCAAGTTGTTCACGCGCATTTTCAAGCGCGAAATCCCGGAACCCTTGCTGCGTTACGCAACGCAGATGATCCATCAGGAAAGCCTGTTTTTTGTCCTGCCGTTCTTCTTCATTACCACGACGTGGAACAGCGGCCAGTTGTTTTTCACCGGGCTGCTGGGCGTCGCGGCACTGATTTCGATCATCGACCCGCTGTACTACAAGTGGCTTGCTCCACGACGCTGGGCATTTCTGGCCCTGCACACCCTGACCCTGTTCGCCGCGCTGCTCACCGCGTTGCCGGTGATCATGCACCTGACCACAGCGCAAAGTTTCAAATGGGCGCTGGGTATCTCGGTGCTGCTGTCGTTCCCGAGCCTGGCGTCGATCTTCCCGATTCGTACCCTGCGCAGTGCGCTGGCGATTTTGAGTATCACTCTGGGCATTGGCGCCGTCGGGTGGGAGCTGCGCTCGTGGGTGCCACCGGCGACGCTGTGGATGACCGACGTGGCCATCAGTACGCAAATGCAGGACCGCACGCCTGGTGCCAGCCTCGACGAAGTCAGCGCCGAGCAGATTCGCAACGGCGGGCTTTACGCCTACACCGCGATCAATGCCCCGCGTGGCCTGGACGAGCGGATTTATCACGTCTGGCAGTTCAACGGCAAAGAGGTCGACCGTATCCCTCTGGATATTCGTGGCGGGCGTAAGGAAGGTTACCGGGCCTGGACCCACAAGCAGAATTTCCCGGGCAACCCGGCCGGCAAATGGCAGGTCCGGGTGCTGACCGAAGATGGCCAGGTCATCGGCGTGCTGCGTTTCAAGGTCACGGACAGCACAGCGATCAAAGAAAAGTAGTGCGGTTCGTGCTATTACGTAGAGCTGCCTAATCACTGAACAAGCACGGAGCTTATGATCAGCAGCACGATGGCCGGCAACGCCCGATTGGACACGTCGCTCACTCCTGCACGGTTGCGGGTGACGGGCGACTGGACGCTTGCCCATTACGCTGACCTCAAGCTGTTGAGCGAAAAACTCCACGGCCAGTACGACACCAACACCCCCATTGACCTCAATGGTCTCGGCGCCCTCGACACCGCCGGCGCCTCGCTGTTGGTCGAGCTGCTCGGCTCCGAGCGCCTCGGCCGTTCCGCCGAACATCCTGATTGCACACTTTCCGCCGCCGATCGGGCGTTGCTGCAAACCGTCTATTGCTCGTTGACCGATTTCTGCGTACCTATCAAGGAACCGGAAGTCAGCGTTTCCATTCAGTTGCTGACCCGCATCGGCCGCGCGGTGGACGCCGTCTGGCAGGACACCCTGCAACTGCTGGGTTTCGTTGGCCTGATCATCGAAACCATCGTCCGCGGCCTGTTCCGTCCCAAGCGCTGGCGCGTCACGCCGATGATCGCCCACATCGAACAGACCGGTCTCGACGCTGCCCCCATCGTTGCCCTGCTGACTTTTCTGGTGGGCGCCGTGGTGGCGTTTCTCGGGTCGACGGTGTTGGCCACCTTCGGCGCCACCGTGTTCACCGTGGACCTGGTGGGATTTGCCTTTCTGCGTGAATTCGGTGTGTTGCTGACGGCAATCCTGATGGCCGGGCGCACCGCCAGTGCGTTCACGGCGCAAATCGGTTCGATGAAGGCCAACGAGGAAATCGACGCCATCCGCACCCTGGGTCTCGACCCCGTGGAGTTGCTGGTGGTGCCGCGGGTCCTGGCGTTGCTGATCGCCCTGCCGATGCTGACTTTTCTGGCGATGCTCTCGGGGATTATCGGCGGCGCGGTGGTCTGTGCGGTGAAGCTGGATATCTCGCCGGCGATGTTCATCTCGCTGTTGCAATCGGACATCGGCGTTCAGCACTTTCTGGTGGGGATCGTCAAAGCCCCGATCTTCGCCTTCCTCATCGCCGCCATCGGTTGCCTCGAAGGCTTCAAGGTCAGTGGTAGCGCTGAATCTGTGGGCGCGCACACCACGTCGAGTGTGGTGCAGTCGATTTTCGTGGTGATCGTGATGGATGCGATCGCCGCGATGTTTTTCATGGAGATGGGTTGGTGAGTCGTGTACCCCGAGCGCCCTCCGAGGCGGTGATTGAAGTGCGTGGGCTGTGCAATCGCTTTGGCTCCCAGAGCGTGCACGAGAACCTCGACCTGGATTTGTACAAGGGTGAAATCCTCGCCGTGGTCGGCGGCTCCGGCAGCGGCAAATCGGTGCTGCTGCGCAGCATTGTCGGGCTGCGCCAGCCCAGTGACGGGGTGGTGAAAGTCTTCGGCAAGAACCTGCCAACCTTGTCCGAGCACGAGCGCTCGCTGGTGGAGCGGCGATTCGGTGTGCTGTTCCAGAAAGGCGCGCTGTTCTCTTCGCTGACCGTGACCGAGAACGTTGCCCTGCCGCTGATCGAGCACGCCGGCTTGACCCGCAACGACGCTGAGCATCTGGCGGCGGTGAAAATGGCCTTGGCCGGGTTGCCGTTGTCGGCGGCGGAGAAGTACCCCGCGTCGCTGTCCGGCGGCATGATCAAGCGTGCCGCACTGGCCCGGGCATTGGCGCTGGACCCGGACATCCTGTTTCTCGACGAGCCCACCGCCGGTCTCGACCCGATCGGTGCTGCCGCGTTCGACCAATTGATCCTGACCCTGCGCGATGCCCTGGGCCTGAGTGTCTTTCTGGTGACCCACGACCTGGACACGCTCTACACCATCACCGACCGGGTGGCGGTGCTGGCGCAGAAAAAGGTGCTGGTGGCAGACGCCATCGACAAGGTCTCGGAAACCAACGATCCGTGGATTCACGAATACTTCCATGGCCCTCGCGGCCGCGCGGCGTTGACGGCCGCCCAACAGCTCAACGAGGTCTGACATGGAAACCCGAGCCCATCATGTATTGATCGGCCTGTTCACCGTGATTGTGGTGACGGCCGCGCTGTTGTTCGGTCTGTGGCTGGCGAAGTCCAGTGTCGACACCGAGTTCAAGGACTACGAGGTTGTGTTCAACGAGGCGGTCAGCGGTTTGTCCAAGGGCAGTTCGGTGCAGTACAGCGGGATCAAGGTCGGCGATGTGATCTCGCTGCGCCTGGACCCGAAAGACCCGCGCCGGGTGTTGGCGCGAATTCGCCTGGCTGGCGATACCCCGGTCAAGGAGGACACCCAGGCCAAACTGGCCCTGACCGGCGTTACCGGGACCTCGATCATCCAGCTCAGCGGCGGCACGCCACAGAGCCCGACGCTCAAGGGCAAGGACGGCCACCTGCCGACCATTGTCGCCTCGCCCTCGCCCATCGCCCGCCTGCTCAATGACAGCGAAGACCTGATGGCCGGAGTCAGCACGCTGATGCATAACGCCAACCTGATGTTCTCCACGGAAAACATCGCGCGCATCAGCAGCACCCTGGAGCATCTGGAGCAAACCACCGGAACCATCG
Source organism: Pseudomonas sp. FW305-70 (assembly GCF_058783925.1). Taxonomy (NCBI): domain Bacteria; kingdom Pseudomonadati; phylum Pseudomonadota; class Gammaproteobacteria; order Pseudomonadales; family Pseudomonadaceae; genus Pseudomonas; species Pseudomonas sp. FW305-70. Next base: position 70,392 of record NZ_JBYSYZ010000024.1, on the reverse strand, counting down.
CCGATCAGCGCGGCGATATCCGCCAGGCCATGCAGCAACTGGCCTCGGTGGGCAAGCAGGCCAACAACATGCTGGAGCAGACCACGACGCTGATGCGCAATGCCAACGGGCTGCTCAACGAGCATGGCAAGGAAGCGCTGGGCAGCGCCGAGCAGGCGATGAAGTCGCTGCAGGAGAGTAGCGCCACCCTCAACACACTGATCAGCGCCAATCAGGAGTCGCTCAACAGCGGCATGCAAGGCCTCAATGGCCTGGGCCCGGCCGTGCGCGAGATGCGCGAAACCCTGTCCTCGTTGCGCGTCATTACCAAACGTCTGGAGGCCGACCCCAGCGGTTACCTGCTGGGCAGTGACAAGACCAAGGAATTCACGCCATGAAGCTGATCCGGATTGCCCTCCTCGCTGGCTTCACGCTGATCGGCTCGTGCTCGATCCTGCCCAAGCCAGAGCTTTTCGAGGTCTATCGATTGCCCTCAGCCCAGAGCAGCACGCCAGCCAGTCATGGCACGCTGCAGCACTGGTCGCTGCGCCTGACCAAGTTCCAGTCCAGTGAAGCGTTGAACAGTCCGAACATTGCAGTCATTCCTCAGGGCGACGTGATCAGCCACTACAAGGGCTCGCGCTGGAGCGACCCGGCGCCGGTGCTGGTGCGCAATCGCCTGCTGCAAGGTTTCCAGCATGACGGGCGTGTGCCGTTGTTGAGCACCGATGACAGCATTTTTCAGACCGATCTTGAATTGGGCGGCAGCCTGCAGGCGTTCCAGACGGAATACCAGGGTACGAGTGCCAGCGTGGTCGTGCGTCTGGATGCATTGCTGGTGCGCAGCTACGACCAGCGCATCCTCGCCAGTCGCCGCTTCGAAGTGCACCAGCCGTTGAGCAATGTGCAGGTCCCGGCGGCGGTGGCCGGGTTCGGTCAGGCGAATGATCAGTTGACCGCGCAAGTGGTGAACTGGGCGGTGGAGCAAGGACAGAAACTGGCGCCACCACCAAGACCATGAAGGCCTGCGCAATTCCTTTGTAGGAGCGAGCTTGCTCGCGAAAAACCTGAGAGCGCCGCGGGGCGTCAGGCTTCCAGCGTTATCGTTCACGACCATCGCGAGCAGGCTCGCTCCTACAGGGATACGTCGTATCAGTGCAAAAACGCCTGATGCAACTCAGCCAGCGTTTCAAAGTGATACGCCGGCGCTTCGGCGCTCAGTTCTTCGTGGCTGCCGAACCCGTAACCCACCGCCGCCGCATCCAGGCCATTGCTGCGCGCGCCGATCAGGTCGTGCTTGCGGTCGCCGATCATCAGGGTGTTGGCCGGGTCCAGCTTTTCTTCGGCCATCAGGTGAGCGATCAAATCGACCTTGTTGGTCCGGGTGCCATCCAGTTCGCTGCCGTAAATCACCTTGAAGTGCCTGGCAAAATCGAAATGCCGGGCGATTTCACGAGCGAACACCCAGGGTTTCGAGGTTGCGATGTACAGCTGCCGGCCTTGCCCGCTCAGGGTTTCCAGTAGCGGTGTGACGCCGTCGAACACGCGGTTCTCGTAGAGTCCGGTGACCTTGAAGCGTTCGCGGTAAAAATTCACCGCCTCCCACGCCCTGGCTTCATCGAAGTCGTAGAACTGCATGAAAGCCTGCAACAGTGGCGGGCCGATGAAGTGTTCGAGTTTGCCCAGATCCGGTTCATCGATACCCAGTTTGCCCAAGGCGAACTGGATCGAACGGGTGATGCCCTCGCGCGGGTCGGTCAGGGTGCCATCGAGGTCGAACAAAACGGTTTGGTAATGCATGTTGAGTCCTGAATGAGGGAGCCAGGTCAAAGCTGGTCGTAGCCTTCGGCCAGATGCAGGTCCTTGAGCTTCACGTAGTTCGCCGCGCTGTAGGTGAAAAAGGCGCGCTCCTTGTCCGTCAGCGGGCGGATCTGCTTCACCGGGCTGCCCACATACAGGAAGCCGCTTTGCAGGTGCTTGCCCGGTGGCACCAGGCTGCCGGCACCGATGATCACGTCATCGTCGACCACGGCGCCGTCCATGACAATGCTGCCCATGCCGATCAACACCCGGCTGCCCACCGAACAGCCATGCAGCATGACCTTGTGGGCGATGGTCACGTCATCGCCGATCAGCAACGGAAAGCCATCAGGGTTGAACGGACCGGCGTGGGTGATGTGCAACACACAACCATCCTGCACGCTGGTGCGCGCGCCGATGCGGATGCGGTGCATGTCGCCACGGATCACCGTCAGCGGCCAGACCGAGCTGTCTTCGCCGATTTCGACGTCGCCGATCACCACTGCCGAGCCATCGACAAAAGCGCCTTTACCCAGCAGCGGCGTGTGGTTCTGATAATTGCGAAGGTTCACGATAGGGTTTCTCTCTGTTGCTGATAGCTGCGGTGAACGTCGATTGTAATTAAGATGGCTGCATGTTTCTCCAGCCAAGGTATCAACCGTGAGCGTGAACAACCCTCTTTTGCAGTCCTATGACCTGCCGCCGTTCTCCGCCATCCGCGCCGAACACGTACAACCGGCCATTGAACAGATCCTGGCTGACAACCGCGCCGCCATCGTCGAGATCCTGAAGACCCAGGCCAAGCAGCCAACGTGGGCCGGCCTGGTACTGGCGATGGACGAACTCAACGACCGCCTGGGTGCCGCCTGGAGCCCGGTCAGCCACCTCAATGCCGTGTGCAACAGCGCCGAACTGCGTGAAGCCTACGAGTCGTGCCTGCCTGCCTTGAGTGCCTACTCCACCGAAATGGGCCAGAACCGCGAGCTGTTCCAGGCCTTCGAAGCCCTGGCCAGCAGTCCTGAAGCCGCCGGTTTCGACGTGGCGCAGAAAACTATCCTGGAACACTCCCTGCGTGACTTCCGTCTGTCGGGTATCGACCTGCCGGAAGCCGAACAGAAACGTTACGCCGAAGTGCAGAGCAAGCTGTCGGAACTGGGCAGCCGTTTCTCCAACCAGTTGCTCGATGCCACTCAGGTGTGGACCAAGCACGTCACCGATGAAGCCGCCCTCGCCGGCCTGACCGATTCGGCCAAGGCGCAAATGGCTGCCGCGGCACAGGCCAAGGACCTGGACGGCTGGCTGATCACCCTGGAATTCCCGAGCTATTACGCAGTGATGACCTATGCCCAGGACCGCGCACTGCGCGAAGAGGTCTACGCGGCTTACTGTACCCGTGCGTCGGACCAGGGGCCGAATGCCGGCCAGAACGACAACGGCCCGGTCATGGAAGAAATCCTCGATCTGCGCCAGGAGTTGGCAAAGCTGTTGGGGTTCAGCAGTTTCTCCGAGCTGAGCCTGGCCACCAAAATGGCTGAGTCCAGCGATCAGGTGCTGAGCTTCCTGCGCGACCTGGCCAAGCGCAGCAAGCCGTTCGCCGCCCAGGATCTGGAACAGCTCAAGGCCTACGCGGCCGAGCAAGGTTGTCCGGACCTGCAAAGCTGGGACAGCGGTTTCTACGGTGAAAAACTCCGTGAACAACGTTACAGCGTGGCTCAGGAAGCCCTGCGTGCCTACTTCCCGATCGACAAGGTGCTCAGCGGCCTGTTCGCCATCGTCCAGCGCCTGTACGGCATCGAGATTGCCGAACTCAAAGGCTTCGACACCTGGCACCCGGATGTTCGCCTGTTCGAAATCAAGGAAAACGGCCAGCACGTCGGCCGCTTCTTCTTCGACCTCTACGCTCGCGCCAACAAGCGCGGTGGTGCCTGGATGGATGGCGCCCGCGACCGTCGCCGCACGGCTGGCGGCGTGCTGCAAAGCCCGGTGGCGAACCTGGTGTGCAACTTCACCCCGGCTGACAGCGGTAAACCTGCGCTGCTGACCCACGATGAAGTCACCACCCTGTTCCATGAGTTCGGTCACGGCCTGCATCACCTGCTGACCCGCGTCGAACATGCTGGCGTGTCCGGCATCAACGGTGTGGCCTGGGATGCCGTCGAACTGCCAAGTCAGTTCATGGAAAACTGGTGCTGGGAGCCGGAAGGCCTGGCGCTGATTTCCGGTCATTACGAAACCGGCGAGCCACTGCCTCAGGACCTGCTCGGGAAAATGCTCGCGGCGAAAAACTTCCAGTCCGGCCTGATGATGGTCCGCCAGCTGGAGTTCTCGCTGTTCGACTTCGAACTGCACGCGACCCATGGCGACGGCCGCAGCGTGCTGCAAGTGCTCGAAGGCGTACGCGACGAGGTCTCGGTGATGCGTCCGCCGGCCTACAACCGCTTCCCCAACAGCTTTGCGCACATCTTCGCCGGCGGTTATGCCGCGGGTTACTACAGCTATAAATGGGCTGAAGTGCTCTCGGCCGATGCGTTCTCGAAGTTTGAAGAAGAAGGCGTGCTTAACGCCGACACCGGTCGTGCCTTCCGCGAAGCAATCCTGGCCCGTGGCGGTTCCCAGGAGCCGATGGTGCTGTTCGTCGACTTCCGTGGCCGTGAGCCATCGATTGACGCACTCTTGCGCCACAGCGGCCTGAGTGAGGACGCGGCAGCATGAGTGAGGGGCCTGTGATTACGAAAAAACGCTTTATCGCCGGGGCGGTCTGCCCGGCATGCAGCGAGCCGGACAAGTTGATGATGTGGAACGAAGACCAGGTCCCGCACCGGGAGTGCGTGGCCTGCGGTTATTCCGACACACTCAATGAGCAAGGGCTGTCGGTGCCCAAGGAGTTAGGTACGCGGGTCAACACCACCGCACCCAAAGCCCCGGACACCAAGGTTCAGGCGGTCCAGTTCTTCCCGAATCCGAAGCTGAAGAAAAAGCCCGACGAACAGCACTGAGTGTAAAAAAGCCCCCGTTGCTCCATGCTACGGGGGCTTTTTTATTCGATATGAGCGGACTTGAACCAGCTCTTCATCGAGCACGCGGCAAACGGGCTGGTGCTGCAATCGCCATTGGCCAGGGCCGTGCGCAGTTTGTCGACATCGACCTGCATCATGTAGCGGATGCCGTCCTTGAAGTGGGTACTGTCACCAAAGCCGCCCTCGGTCATTTCGTTCAGGGCCTCTTCCTTACTCCAGCCCTGGATGACAACCCGGTACATGGCCGCCATCAGGCCGGTACGGTCAGAGCCGTGTTTGCAGTGCATCAGCACCGGGCCTTTGGCTTCGGCATTCTGGATGGCGCGCAAGGCCTTGAGCACATCGGCGTCATCCACATGGTTGGTGCGATAAGGCAGCTGCACTTGCGTGATGCCTGGTGTGGACAACCAACTGGAGTCCTCTTCAGGCAAAAAGTTGATCACTGTACCGACCTTGAGTTTCTCCAGCAGCGGCACCGCGTCCTTGTCCGGCAAGGCGCTGCGGTAGAGGGTTGGCGATATTTGAAAGAGGTTGTATTGCTTCTCGATCGGTTGAGCCCAATCTGCCGGACGGTGCATCGTGCTGTTGTCAGCAAATGCCGGTGTCAGGTTAACAAGTACAACGAGCGACAGGCATATTGCAGATATGAATCGTGGTAAGGGCATGCTTGAGCGACCGTTCTGAAAGGGACGGGAAGATGCTGGCAAGGATCAGCCACGCCCGGTCAAAGGCCTGTGAGAGGGCTGTCAAAGAATCGTGAAGCTGACGGGATGATGAATGTTTCATCAAGGATCGAGCCTCGCTCATTGAAAGAGCATTGTTATAGGCGACAGAAAAATCAAACCCGATCGATTATTAACTTCGACCGGACCTGATAAATAAAAATATAGTTGCCTGGACCTTTGGTTCAATATTTCGCAATGCTGGCGTACGCTTTGGCCAGAGCCAGCAGTTTTTCCTTATCATCGGAATTGATGGTCCCGTAACCATCAATATTTTTGTCGACACTGCCGATACTAAAAGACTGGCCGCCGTCGTATGAGGACGCAATCAGTGTGGTGGAGTCCAGCAAAGAGGTGGTCGCGACCGAGTTTTCTTCATCCCAGCCTTCTTCCTTGAGTGCGAACTGCATCGATACCAGTACTTCATCGGGGTCGACTACAGTCGGTCCAAGTTTTTGCAAAAATATACCGCGGCGATTAAAAAACGACATAAATAAATCCTTTTATAGAATATCGGTGTTTATGTTTTGCAGCGAAAAAAATGGTACATGCGGCTTTGTCGAAACAGCCAGGCTTTATATGTTTCTCCCGGTTGCTTCACGCAAGCGTGCATGACAAATAATCAGAAAGTGCCGAACGGCGCTGGTCGAGCGGTTTTGATCGATGTACTGTATGCACATACAGTCATTGGGTGTTTTTCATGCACACGCCATTTCCTCCCCGTGGCCGCGGCACTGCGACCAACCCGCACAACCGTTTCGCCCCCAGTCATTCGGTGGCCGAAGACGACGGCTGGTATCAGGAGGTGCCGTTTACTCATGGCACCGAGGTGCGCATTGAAACGGCGAAAACCATCATCACCCGCAACACGTCGCCGGACTTGCCCTTCGATCGCTCGATCAACCCCTATCGCGGCTGCGAGCACGGTTGCATTTATTGCTATGCGCGCCCCAGTCATGCCTATTGGGACATGTCGCCCGGACTGGATTTCGAGACAAAACTGATCGCCAAGACCAACGCCGTGGATGTGCTGGAGGAGCAGTTGTCCAAACGTGGCTATCAATGTGCACCGATCAACCTCGGCTCCAACACCGACCCGTATCAGCCGATCGAGCGCGAATACCGGATCACCCGCAAGACCCTTGAGGTGCTGCTGCGCTACCGGCACCCGGTGACCATCGTGACCAAGGGCTCGCTGATTCTTCGTGACCTGGACCTGCTGACCGAGCTCGCCAGCCAAAGACTGGTGGCGGTCATGATCAGCCTGACCACGCTGGACGACGAACTCAAGCGCATCCTCGAACCCCGCGCCGCAGCGCCCAAGGCGCGGCTGCGGGCGATCAGGGTCATGCGCGAGGCGGGTATCCCGGTCGGTGTTCTGTGTTCACCGATGATCCCGATGATCAACGACAGCGAACTCGAAAGTCTGCTCACTGAGGCCCATGCGGCCGGGGCGCAGAGTGCCGCCTACATGATGCTGCGCTTGCCGCTTGAAGTGGCGCCTCTGTTCGAGGAATGGTTGGCGACCCACTACCCTCAACGGGCGGCGCATGTGCTGAGCCTGATTCGCCAGAGCCGTGGCGGTGAACTCTACGACAGCCGCTTTGGCGCTCGAATGCGCGGCGAAGGTCCCTTCGCCGACCTGCTTGCACAGCGCTTTGCCAAAACCATCAAGCGCCTGGGGCTCAATCACCGGGAAGGCTTTGACCTGGACTGCAATGCCTTTTGTCCGCCCGGTCGCCAAATGTCGTTGATTTGAGGACAATTGGCCTATGGTTGAGTACTGAAGATCGCGCTCGCGCCTTAGGCTAGTCACGTTTTTTGTGACCTGGAACACGCATTCTAGAGCGTTTTATTCAGTTTCAATTAAGATTCGGCCGCTACCTTGTTCATCGAGTGACTGATGGGTCGAGATGTTTGGCCTGGATGTTTTTTAACCAGCCACTGGCTTCACACCGGACCACACGGGATGACTCCCTGAGCCCGCCAATGAGGATGAATTGATGAGTGACAAGGATAAACAGCCGTTGGCTGCGTCGGCTTCCGCCCAACCCGAGGCCGAAACCGCCGATGCAGCGTTGCAGCATATCGTTGACGGCTTTTTGCATTTTCATCATGAGATCTTTCCTCAGCAGGAAGAGCTCTTCAAGAAACTCGCCACGGCCCAGCGGCCACGAGCGATGTTCATCGCCTGCGCCGATTCGCGCATCGTTCCTGAACTGATCACACAAAGCTCCCCGGGCGACCTGTTCGTGACCCGTAACGTCGGCAACGTGGTGCCGCCTTACGGGCAAATGAACGGTGGTGTCTCCACGGCCATCGAGTACGCCGTACTGGCTCTGGGGGTGCATCACATCATCATTTGCGGGCATTCCGACTGCGGCGCCATGCGCGCGGTACTCAACCCGGACAGTCTGGAGAAAATGCCCACGGTCAAAGCCTGGCTGCGTCATGCCGAAGTGGCCAAGACCATGGTGCAGGAGAACTGCAACTGCTCTAACGAAAGCGAAAGCATGCACATCCTCACCGAGGAGAATGTGATCGCCCAATTGCAGCATCTGCGTACCCATCCGTCGGTTGCCTCGCGCATGGCCAACGGTCAGCTGTTTATCCACGGCTGGGTCTACAACATCGAAACCAGCGAAATCAAAGCGTACGACGCCGATCAGGGCTGTTTCCTGCCGCTCAATGGCAGCCTGCCAATTCCCGTGGCGACGCCCAAAGCGCGCTTCTAACTCCTCCTAAATCGTTGTGTGGTTTAGCCGAGGCTGCCGTTCAGGCAGCCTGGCTTTGCCATGCCTGAAGAAAACTTCGGGAGACTCACCATGCGTGCTGCTCGACTCAAAGCTGTTCTGCCACGGGAGCTGTTGGCTTCGGTGGTCGTGTTTCTGGTCGCCCTGCCCCTGTGCATGGGCATCGCCATTGCCTCGGGGTTGCCACCGGCAAAAGGTCTGATCACCGGCATCATCGGCGGTCTGGTGGTGGGCTGGTTGGCCGGCTCGCCGCTGCAAGTCAGTGGCCCGGCAGCGGGCCTGGCCGTTCTGGTATTCGAACTGGTCCGCCAACACGGTATCGCCATGCTTGGGCCCATCCTGTTACTGGCGGGTTTGCTGCAACTGGTGGCGGGTCGATTGAAGCTGGGATGCTGGTTTCGGGTGACGGCGCCTGCGGTGGTGTACGGCATGCTGGCCGGGATCGGTGTACTGATTGTCCTGTCCCAAGTGCATGTAATGCTGGATGCGGTGCCCAAACCCTCGGGTCTCGATAACCTGGCAGCCTTCCCGGCGGCGTTGGCTCAGGCATTGCCCACGTTTGGCTGGCAAGCCGGCTTGCTTGGTCTGTCGACGATTGCTGTCATGTGGCTGTGGGAAAAATTCCGTCCGCAATCCTTGCGCTTCATTCCCGGGGCGCTACTGGGTGTCGGTCTGGCCACGCTGGCCAGCCTGGTGCTGGCGTTGCAGGTCAAACGGGTTGAGGTCCCGGCCAACCTGGCAGAGGCCATCGACTGGCTGAAGCCGGTTGACCTGCTCAACCTGGCCGATCCGACATTGCTGATCGCGGCGTTTGCCGTGGCCTTTATCGCCAGCGCCGAAACTTTGCTCTCAGCCGCGGCAGTTGATCGGATGCACAGTGGTCAGCGCTCGGACTTTGACCGGGAACTGACGGCGCAAGGTATCGGCAACATGCTGTGTGGCCTGCTTGGGGCCTTGCCAATGACCGGCGTTATCGTGCGCAGTTCGGCGAATGTTCAGGCCGGAGCAACCACGCGGTTTTCGACCATATTCCACGGCCTGTGGCTGCTGGCGTTCGTACTGTTGCTCTCCAGCGTGCTGCAAAGCATTCCGGTGGCGAGCCTGGCGGGCGTGCTGGTGTACACCGGTTTCAAACTGGTGGATCTCAAGGTCTTTCGAGGGTTGGGTCGGTACGGTCGGGCGCCGATGTTCACTTACGCGGCAACCGCGTTGGCCATCGTTTTTACCGACCTGCTGACGGGTGTATTGATTGGCTTTGGCCTGACCCTGGTGAAACTGGCGCTGAAAGCCTCGCGCTTGAAGATCAGCCTGATCGACCTGCCCCGGGAAGGGGAGATGGAGTTGCGCCTGACGGGCGCGGCGACCTTCCTCAAAGTGCCGGCGCTGACCCGGGTGCTGGGCAGCATTCCGGTGGGTACGACGGTGCATGTGCCGCTCAATAACCTGAGCTACATCGATCACTCGTGTCTGGAATTGCTGGAGGAATGGGGACGAGCCAATGCGGGCAAGGGTTCGAAGCTGTTGATTGAATCGCGGGGATTGAAGCGTCGGCTTGAGGGGCGAGTGCGGACGAATACCGGCGTCGGCGCGGCTGGCTGAAGTACCTGTGTGGGAGCGGGCTTGCTCGCGAAAGCGGCGTGTCAGTCGATATCAACGTTGAATGATTGACCGCATTCGCGAGCAAGCCCGCTCCCACAGGTTTCAGGGATCAGGCAGCCGGCTGATCCAGCTCCAGGCCTACGCCCAAGCGGCGGGACATGCACGGCCAGCGTTTCCATGCGGCGCCGGTGTCCGGGCTGCTGAGCTTCTCGCGATAGGCTTCCACCGACTCCAGCGCAAAGCTTTCGTCGTTGAGCATTTCGTCCACCGCGTGATGCACCACCTCGTCCAGTTGGTTGGCGAACTCCTCACCGATCAATTGGTGAGCAATCAGGTTGGCGACAGTCATGTCCAGGGGGATCAGTGGCTGGCCGAAATGCTTGATGTACAGGTCGTTGACCTCTTCGACAAACCTGTGCGCCAGGTAGGCTTCATCCAGCAGGCTGTCGAGCCCGACGTGACCGTTCAGGACGGTCGGCGGCTGGAGGAAGTACTGTTCGGCGATTGTCAGCACCGGTTTGATCTGTAACTCAATGCCCGCTTCCCTGGCGACTTCATTGGCTGCATCCAGCAGATCGGGCACTTCTTCGATGTAGGCGGCGACAAATCGCGTCAGTACGCCGTTGGTATCGGCCTCCGGCAATTGGATCGCCGGGTGCAGATGAGGCAATTTACTTTCCAGCTGACGCGTCAGCAGGCCGGTCTCGGCTTCGTGTTGTTGGGCTTTTTGGATCTGCTCGCGCAATGCGGCGGTGTTCATGAAAACTCCAGGAAACAAGGCAATGAAATAGGGAAGACATAACTTAGCTGGCTTACGAAAAATGCTAAGACGCATTTGTCATAATTATTTCATCCTTGAGACGGCTCCGTTATATCGGTTTGCCACCACTCGTCTGCATCCTTCTCCATTCGTGCCCTGCAAAGCAAGTGAATGCTGTTTCAGATGATTTACGCCTTCGCATTGCGAGGTCAGTGGTGCTGTCTATACTCGGGTTGGAATGGAGTTAGCTGATGACGCCCGACTGCATATGCAGCAAGGCCCGGTGCTCAAGTTCGTAGTCTGATGCAGCCGCTCCCTTGCCGCAGGTGAAAGCCGGCGGGATAACAAGAACGATAAGGGGAACCCGCAATGATGCGACATCCACATGTCTGGATGGGCCTCCTGTTGTGGTCGATTTTCAGTCAGGCGCAAGCGGCCTGGACTGTGAATATGGCGCCTGGAGCGACTGAAATCAGTCACGCAGTATTCGACCTGCACATGACCATTTTCTGGATCTGTGTGGTGATCGGCATCATCGTTTTTGGTGCCATGTTCTGGTCGATGATTCTCCACCGCCGCTCGACCGGGCAGGTGGCCGCCAAATTTCATGAAAGCACCACCGTCGAAATCCTCTGGACCATCGTGCCCTTCCTGATCCTGGTGGCCATGGCGGTTCCCGCTACCGCGACCCTGATCAAAATGTACGACGCCAGCGAGCCGGAGATCGATATCCAGGTCACCGGCTACCAGTGGAAGTGGCACTACAAATACCTGGGCCAGGACGTCGAGTTCTTCAGCAACCTGACCACCCCCCAGGATCAAATCCACAACAAGGAAGCCAAGAGTGAGCACTACCTGCTCGAGGTCGACAAGCCATTGGTGCTGCCGGTCGGCACCAAAGTGCGCTTCCTGGTGACCTCCGCCGACGTGATCCACTCCTGGTGGGTGCCGGCTTTCGCGGTCAAGCGCGATGCGATACCCGGGTTCGTCAATGAAGCCTGGACCCGCATCGACAAGCCCGGCATCTACCGTGGCCAGTGCGCCGAGTTGTGCGGCAAGGATCACGGCTTCATGCCGACCGTGGTCGAGGTCAAGGAAAAGGCCGATTACGAAAAATGGCTGGCCGATCGCAAGGTCGAGGCCGCGCAGCTCAAAGAGCTGACCAGCAAGGAATGGACCCTCGACGAGCTCAAGGAGCGCGGCGACAAGGTCTATCACACCACTTGCGTGGCCTGTCACCAGGCCGAAGGCCAGGGTCTGCCGCCGATGTTCCCGGCACTCAAGGGCTCGAAAATCGCCACCGGACCGAAAGCAGATCACCTGAGCATTGTCTTCCACGGCAAGCCTGGCACTTCCATGGCCGCGTTCGGCAAACAGCTCTCGGAAGTCGATATCGCAGCAGTCGTGACCTATGAACGTAACGCCTGGGGCAACAACAAGGGCGACATGGTCACGCCAAAAGAAGTGCTGGAGCTGAAACAGGCGGAAAGCAAATGACCCGGTCTATTGCGCACGTAAGGAACCGGTCGGGGCTACGCACCCCGGCCTGCCCAGCCCATCTGTTTGCAGGAGACAGGACATGACTGCTGTAATCGATGAACATGTTCATACCGCCACCGACCACGCCCACGGCCCCGCCAAAGGCCTGATGCGCTGGGTGCTGACCACCAACCACAAGGACATCGGCACCCTGTACCTGTGGTTTGCGTTTTCCATGTTCCTGCTTGGCGGTTCGTTCGCGATGGTGATTCGCGCCGAGCTGTTCCAGCCGGGGCTGCAGATCGTCCAGCCGGAATTCTTCAACCAGATGACCACCATGCACGGTCTGGTGATGGTCTTCGGTGCGGTGATGCCGGCCTTCGTCGGCCTCGCCAACTGGATGATCCCGCTGATGATCGGCGCGCCGGACATGGCCCTGCCGCGGATGAACAACTTCAGCTTCTGGCTGTTGCCGGCGGCGTTCCTGCTACTGGTTTCGACCCTGTTCACCTCCGGTGGCGGGCCGAACTTTGGCTGGACGTTCTACGCGCCGCTGTCGACGACCTACGCACCGGAAAGCGTGACCTTCTTCATCTTCGCCATTCACTTGATGGGGATCAGCTCGATCATGGGGGCGATCAACGTGATCGCCACCATCCTCAACCTGCGCGCCCCCGGCATGACGCTGATGAAAATGCCGCTGTTCGTCTGGACCTGGCTGATCACGGCGTTCCTGCTGATCGCGGTGATGCCGGTGCTGGCGGGCTGCGTGACCATGATGCTGATGGACATCCACTTCGGCACCAGCTTTTTCAGCGCCGCCGGTGGCGGTGACCCGGTGCTGTTCCAGCACGTGTTCTGGTTCTTCGGCCACCCCGAGGTGTACATCATGATCCTGCCGGCCTTCGGTGCCGTCAGCTCGATCATTCCGGCGTTCTCGCGCAAGCCGCTGTTCGGCTATACCTCGATGGTCTATGCCACGGCGAGTATCGCGTTCCTGTCGTTCATTGTCTGGGCGCATCACATGTTCGTGGTCGGCATTCCGCTGGTGGGCGAGCTGTTCTTCATGTACGCCACTCTGCTGATTGCGGTGCCAACGGGCGTGAAGGTATTCAACTGGGCCAGTACCATGTGGCAGGGCTCGCTGACGTTCGAGACACCGATGCTGTTTGCCGTTGCGTTCGTGATCCTGTTCTCCATTGGCGGTTTCTCCGGATTGATGCTGGCCATCGCCCCGGCGGACTTCCAGTACCAGGACACCTACTTCGTGGTCGCGCACTTCCATTACGTGCTGGTACCGGGGGCGATCTTCGGGATCTTCGCCTCGGCCTACTACTGGTTGCCGAAATGGACCGGCCACATGTACGACGAAACCCTCGGCAAGCTGCATTTCTGGCTGTCGTTCATCGGCATGAACCTGGCCTTTTTCCCTATGCACTTTGTGGGTCTGGCGGGCATGCCGCGACGGATTCCGGACTACAACCTGCAGTTCGCCGACTTCAACATGGTGTCGTCGATCGGCGCATTCATGTTCGGGGCCACGCAGATCTTCTTCCTGTTCATCGTGATCAAGACCATTCGCGGCGGCGCGCCAGCACCGGCCAAACCGTGGGATGGGGCTGAAGGCCTGGAGTGGAGCATCCCGTCGCCGGCGCCGTATCACACCTTCACCACGCCGCCGGAAGTGAAATGAACGCCTGCCCCTTTGTAGGAGCGAGCTCGCTCGCGATGGTCGTCAACGATAACGCTGGAAGCCTGATACCCCGCGGCGTTCTCAGGTTTTTCGCGAGCGAGCTCGCTCCTACAGGGGTTGGCGTAGAGGTTTGCAATCATGGCTGACTCGATTTCAATGAAGAAACTGGTCACGCGCCTGCTGACGGTGGTGGTGGCAATGTTTGTGTTCGGGTTTGCGCTGGTGCCGATCTACGACGTGATGTGCAGGGCCTTCGGCATCAATGGCAAGACCGCCGGGCAGTACGAGGGGGAGCAGACGGTCGACACCTCGCGGCAGGTGCGTGTGCAGTTTCTGTCGACCAATACCGCCGATATGCCGTGGGATTTTTACCCCAAGCATGACGAACTGACCGCTAACCCGGGGGCGGTGAACGAGATGATCTTCATCGCCCACAACCCCACCGATAAACCAATGAGTGCCCAGGCCGTGCCGAGCATCGCGCCAAGCACCGCGGCGGCGTACTTCCACAAGACCGAATGTTTCTGCTTTACCCAGCAAGTGCTGCAGCCCGGTCAACGGATCGAGATGCCGGTACGTTTCATCGTTGACCGTGACATGCCCAAGGATGTGAAGCACCTGACGCTGTCTTACACGCTGTTCGATATCACCGCCCGACATCCACCGGTAGCTGTAAACACTGGCGGCTGAGCGTGCCCGATAAGGAGAACAATAAATGGCAACTCATGAGCATTATTACGTACCGGCCCAGAGCAAATGGCCAATCATCGCCACGGTCGGCATGTTCGTCACGGTGTTTGGCCTGGCCACCTGGTTCAATGATCTGAAAGCAGCGCGTCCGGAATCCCACGGGCCACTGATCTTTTTCGTCGGCGGGTTACTGCTGGCCTACATGCTGTTCGGTTGGTTCGGTACGGTGATCAAGGAAAGTCGCGGCGGCTTGTACAGCGCGCAAATGGATCGCTCGTTCCGCTGGGGCATGAGCTGGTTCATTTTCTCGGAGGTGATGTTCTTCATCGCTTTTTTCGGCGCACTGTTTTATGTGCGTCACATCTCCGGGCCGGCGCTTGGCGGTGAAGGCGCCCAAGGCATCACGCACATGCTGTGGCCGAACTTCCAGTTCACCTGGCCGCTGCTGGACAACCCCGACTCGAAACTGTTTCCGCCACCAAAAGAGGTCATCAGCCCCTGGGGTCTGCCGCTGCTCAACACCGTGTTGCTGGTGAGCTCCAGTGTGACTGTGACCATCGCCCATCACGCCTTGAAAAAGGGCCATCGCGGCGCACTGAAACTCTGGCTGGCGCTCACCGTAGTGTTGGGCTGTGCATTCCTCATTTTCCAGGCCGAAGAGTACATGCACGCCTACCGCGAACTGGGTCTGACCTTGGGTTCGGGCATCTACGGCGCGACCTTCTTCATGCTCACCGGGTTCCACGGCGCTCACGTGACCATCGGCACCATCATCCTGTTCGTGATGCTGATGCGGGTCATGCGCGGGCACTTCGACAGCGAGCACCAGTTCGGCTTCGAAGCGGCGAGCTGGTACTGGCACTTCGTGGATGTGGTGTGGATCGGGTTGTTCGTTTTCGTCTATGTGCTTTGAAGCAGCTTGAAACTAAAAGCTTGAAGCTTTGAGCTACCACGGCACGTGGGACACCAGCTGGCCGCTGAAAAACCCCCAGGTGATCAGGCCGAGGGTAATGGCGGCCAGCGTGACACGCACACTCAAGGCAATGACGAGGCGGTTTGAGCGGCTGTCGTCCTTGACCAGAAAAAACAGGCCGCTGAACAGGCTGACAACCGTGGCAATCAGCATCAGGACGATGGCTGCTTTGAGCATGGTGGGACTCCGGGGGGACAAGCGATGCACTTGAGTATAGCTATCGCGATGACCGACTTTCTGGCAATGCCATGAAGCGCTTTCGGCCGGGTATCGTGCCAACGCTGGTGGTCGCGCTGTTGCTGCCGCTACTGGTGTCCCTGGGGTTCTGGCAATTGAGCCGGGGCGCGGAGAAAAGCGCGCTGCTGCACACCTACGCCGAGCGCAGGGCCGCCGAGCCGATGGCCAGCACCGAGCTGCAATACACCGCTGACCCGGCTTTCCGCCGGGTTCGCCTGCACGGCCGCTTCGATGCCGAACACAGCCTGCTGCTCGACAACAGTCAACGTAACGGCAGGGTCGGCGTCGAGCTGTTGCAACCCTTTCATGATCAGGCCAGCGGGCTCTGGCTGCTGGTCAATCGCGGCTGGCTGCCCTGGCCGGAACGCCGCACACCCGTGCAATTCAAGACACCTGCCGAGGCAGTCAGCCTCGACGCGTGGGTCTACGTCTCCCCCGGTGCACCATTTCAGTTGCATGCAGACCCGGCGACAGCGACGTGGCCGAAGCTGATTACGGCCGTTGAACCGGCCAGTCTCTGGAAGACGCTGAACCGCGAAGGCTTTGCCTTTGAGCTACGCGCCGAAACCGCTCCGGCCACCTATCAGGCCGACTGGCCGGTGGTCGCCACGGGCCCGGAAAAACACATCGCTTATGCCGTGCAGTGGTTCGCCATGGCGATCGCCCTGTTCGGTCTTTATCTCTATCTCGGCTGGCACAACGCAAAGGAGAAACACCATGGGAGCGGCCATGAATCCACCCAGCATGTCTGAGGCGAAACCTTCGGTGAACCGGCGCAAGGGGCGTATGCAACTGCTGCTGATCCTGCTCGGGGTGATCGGTCCGATGATCCTTGCCACCGGTATGTACAAGCTGAATTTCTGGGTGCCCGAGGGCCGCAGTTATCACGGCGAACTGATCGGCAACGGTCAGACCCGCGCGGACATCGGCGTGCAGGCCCAGGAAGAGCGTTGGCAGATCCTGGTGACCGCGCCCAAGGATTGCGCGGTGGACTGCCAGCAACTGGTGTACCTGGCGCGGCAGATCCAGATCGGCCTCGGTCGCGATGCGTCCCGTGCCAGCCATGCATTGGCCGCCGCGCAGGCGCTGAACAGCGATTACGAGACTAAACTTCAACGCGAGTACCCGCAGTTGCAACGCTATCCACTGGACTTGCCCGCCTACACAAAAGGCGCTCAGAGCAATGACGTGCCGCACCTGTGGATCATCGACCCCCACGGCAATCTGGTGCTGCGCTACGACCCGTCGGTGAAGGGCAAGGACCTGCTGAACGATCTGCGCCACCTGCTGAAACTGTCGAACATCGGATAAGGGCATCGTCATGGCCAAGCCTGGATTTCGCCTCGCGTTGTTTGCCACCTTGCTGGCACTGATCGTGGTATTGCTCGGCGCCTACACCCGCCTGACCCACGCCGGCCTCGGCTGCCCGGACTGGCCTGGCTGCTACGGTTTCATCAGCGTGCCGAAAAGCGAAGCCCAGCTGGCCCATGCCGAATTGCATTTCCCGGACGCTCCGGTCGAGGCCCACAAGGGCTGGAACGAGATGATCCACCGCTACTTCGCTGGCACGCTGGGCGTGTTGATCGCGGTGTTGGCCGGTCGTGCGTGGTTGCATCGCCGTCATCCGGGGCAACCGGTGAAGTTGCCATTGTTTCTGTTGGCGGTGGTCTTCGGCCAAGCCGCGTTCGGCATGTGGACGGTAACGCTCAAGCTCTGGCCGCAGGTGGTCACCGGGCATTTGCTTGGCGGCTTCGCGACCTTGAGCCTGTTGTTTCTGCTGACCTTGCGCCTGTCCGGCGTACTGCCGGCGCTGACCGTGCCACGACGTCTGCAACACTGGGCGACGGCGGGGCTGTTGCTGGTGATCGGGCAAATCGCCCTCGGTGGCTGGGTCAGTTCCAACTACGCCGCCGTGGCCTGCATCGACTTTCCGACCTGTCACGGCCAGTGGTTGCCGCCCGCCGACTTCGCCAATGGCTTTCATCTGACCCAACACATCGGCCCGAATTACCTCGGCGGGCAACTGGACAGCGACGCCCGTACGGCCATCCACCTGACCCATCGCATCGGCGCCTTGCTGGTCACCCTGGTGTTGCTTGGTCTGGCCTGGCAATTGAAGGTGGTCGGCATGACGCGCCTGGCAGGCCTGGTGCTGATCGCCCTTGGCGCACAAATCACTTTGGGCATCAGCAACGTGCTATTTCATCTGCCGCTGCCGCTGGCCGTCGCACATAACGCGGGCGGCGCGGCGCTGTTGCTGACCATGGTGCTGGTCAATTACCACGCCCGAACCAGTCTGGTCCGGGTCAAGCAAGCACGCTGGCACTTCAGCCCGCGTAAACACTCAGCCGGGCCCATAACAATAAAAGGAGAGATGCCATGGCGATTCTGATCGGCGAACGTCCCAGTCAGGCGATCTGGCGTGACTACCTGGAACTGACAAAGCCCAAAGTCGTGGTGCTGATGCTCATCACGTCACTGGTGGGGATGTTCCTCGCGACCCGTGCCGGGGTGCCCTGGACGGTGCTGGTGTTCGGCAACCTGGGCATCGCCCTGTGTGCCGGTGGCGCCGCGGCGGTCAATCATGTGGTGGACCGGCGCATCGACGCGGTGATGGCGCGCACCCACAAACGGCCGCTCGCCGAAGGCCGGATATCTCCGACCGCCGCGCTGACGTTCGCGCTGGTGTTGGCGGCTCTCGGGCAAGCCATGCTGCTGGCGTTTACCAACCCGCTGACCGCGTGGCTGACCCTCGCCTCGCTGCTTGGCTATGCGGTGATCTACACCGGATTCCTCAAGCGTGCGACCCCGCAGAACATCGTCATCGGCGGTCTGGCCGGTGCCGCGCCGCCCTTGCTCGGCTGGACTGCCGCCACCGGTCACGTCAGCGCCGAACCGCTGCTGCTGGTGCTGATCATCTTCGCCTGGACCCCGCCGCACTTCTGGGCGTTGGCGATCCATCGCAAGGAGGAATACGCCAAGGCCGACATCCCGATGCTGCCGGTCACCCATGGCGAGCACTACACCAAGATTCATATCCTGCTGTATACCTTTGCGCTGCTCGCCGTCAGCCTGATGCCCTACGTGATCCACATGAGCGGTATGCTCTATCTGGTCTGCGCGCTCGGGCTGGGCGCGCGCTTTCTGCAATGGGCCGTGGTGTTGTACCGTGGCACTCGGCCGCACGCGGCGATCAACACGTTCAAGTACTCTATTTACTACTTGTTCCTGCTGTTTATCGCCCTGCTCGTAGACCACTACTTACTGTTGAACCTATGACTCGAACCCAGAAAACCGTCTTCATCCTCGTCGCCCTGGTCGCACTGATCCTGGGCCTGACCGTCAACAAGGTACTGTCCGGGAAAGACCAGGGCGACCCGACGGCGCTGATCGACGCCGGTATCATTTTGCTGCCGCAGAGCCGCAATCTGCCGGACGTGACGTTGACCAATCAGGACGGCCAGCCGGTCGCGATCAATGAATTGAAGGGTAAGTGGAGCCTGCTGTTCTTCGGCTACACCTTCTGCCCGGACGTCTGCCCGACCACCCTCGCCCAGCTGCGACAGATCAAGAGCGAGTTGCCGCCCGAGGCGGTGGATAAGTTGCAGATCGTGCTGGTCAGCGTCGACCCCCATCGCGACACGCCCCAGCAGCTCAAGCAGTACCTGGGCTACTTTGACCCGCAGTTTGTCGGCCTGACGCCAAAGTCGACCGATGAATTGCAAAAGGTCTCCAACGCGGTGAGCATTCCGTTCATTCCGGCGGACACCAACAAGCCAAACTACACGGTCGACCACAGTGGCAACCTCGCGGTGATCGGGCCGGATGGCACGCAGCGCGGCTTCATCCGGGCGCCGTTGAACAACGCGAAGCTGGTGGCGCAGTTGCCGGTGATGCTCAAGCGTAATTAAGTGACACAAAACCCTGTGGGAGCGGGCTTGCTCGCGAAGGCGGTGGTTCAGCCGACATTGATAGTGGCTGACACACCGCTTTCGCGAGCAAGCCCGCTCCCACAGGGGTCTAAATTTCAAGGCACAAAAAAGGGGACGCACTTGGCGTCCCCTGTTTCGTTTCCGCAGTTCAATCAGAACGCCGGCACTACCGCGCCTTTGTACTTCTCGAGGATGAAGGCCTTCACTTCCGGGCTGTGCAAAGCTGCAACCAGCTTCTTCATCGCCTCGCTGTCCTTGTCATCCGGGCGAGCCACCAGGATGTTCACGTACGGCGAGTCGTTGCCTTCGATGAC
Source organism: Pseudomonas sp. FW305-70 (assembly GCF_058783925.1). Classification (NCBI taxonomy): domain Bacteria; kingdom Pseudomonadati; phylum Pseudomonadota; class Gammaproteobacteria; order Pseudomonadales; family Pseudomonadaceae; genus Pseudomonas; species Pseudomonas sp. FW305-70. The sequence goes on along the minus strand of NZ_JBYSYZ010000024.1, from coordinate 50,444 downwards.
CAGCGCGTCCTTGGCCGGATCGAGCTTGGCTTCCAGCGCGTAGTTGGTGTTGATCAGCGCCAGGTCGACCTGGGTCAGCACGCGCGGGATGGTCGCGGCTTCCAGTTCGCGGATTTTCAGGTCCTTGGTGTTCTCGGTGATGTCCTTCACGGTCGACAGGATGTTGTTCGAATCCTTCAACTTGATCAGCCCGGCCTTGGCCATTAGCAACAGTGCACGGCCGCCGTTGGTGGCGTCGTTCGGGATCACCACGTTGGCGCCGCCAGGCAGTTCAGCGAGGGTCTTGTACTTGCTGGAGTAAGCGCCCAGGGGTTCCAGGTGCACGCCGGCGACGGAGACCAGGTTTGTGCTCTTGGCCTTGTTGAACTCATCCAGGTACGGCTGGTGCTGGAAGAAGTTGGCGTCCAGGCGCTTTTCCGCGACTTGCACGTTCGGCTGGATGTAGTCAGTGAAGACCTTGACCTTCAGGTCCACGCCTTCTTTGGCCAGGGTCGGCTTCACGAATTCGAGGATCTCGGCGTGTGGCACCGGGGTGGCTGCGACGGTCAGGGTGTCAGCCGCGTGGGCCGAGAATGCGGCAACGGCAGCGAAGGCGACGAGTAGTTTTTTCATTCAGCTAACTCCTTGTGAGGCGCCCGTTTGGCGCCTGCCAGCGAATGGCCGGCTCATGTCTTACTTACGGGAAAAGTGGACGACCAACTTGTCGCCAACGGTTTGTAGTACCTGGACCAGGACCAGCAGCAACACCACCGTCACGACCATCACATCGGTCTGGAAACGCTGGTAACCGAAGCGGATCGCCAGGTCACCCAGACCACCGGCGCCGACAACACCCGCCATCGCCGTGTAGGACACCAGTGTAATTGCGGTCACCGTAATCGCCGCGAAAATGCCCGGACGAGCCTCAGGCAGCAACGCATTGGTGATGATCTGTCGCGTGGTCGCACCCATGGCCTGGGTGGCTTCGATGATGCCGCGGTCCACTTCACGCAGGGCGGTTTCCACCAGGCGCGCGAAAAACGGCGTGGCGCCCACCACCAGCGGCGGGATCGCACCGGCAACACCGAGGGACGTGCCGGTGATCAACACGGTGAACGGAATCATCACGATCAACAGGATGATGAACGGCAGCGAACGCAGAATGTTCACCACCAGCGACAACATCGCGTAGACGCCTTTGGCTTCCAGCAACTGGCGTGGGCTGCAGAGGAATAGCAGCACGCCCAGCGGCAAGCCGAGCAGCACGGTGAACAACAGCGAACCGCCGAGCATCAGCAAAGTGTCGCCGGTGGCCAGCCAGATTTCGAGCCAGTCGATATTGGCGAAGAAACTTGTCAGGGCTTCCATTAGCGCAGCACCTCCATGTGGACGTCGGCTGCGGTGAAGCGGGCGAACGCCGCTTCCATGTCACCGCCGGTCACGGCCAGGGTCAGTTGCCCGTAAGGGACGTCTTTGATGCGGTCGATACGACCGGCCAGGATGCTGTAGTCCACCCCGGTTTCCCGGGCGACGGTGCCCAGCAACGGTGCGTAGGTCGCATCGCCCTGGAAGGTCAGACGCACGATGCGTCCCGGTACGTGAGCGAAGTCGTCACGCTGTTCGCTTTCGTCGATCTGCTCGTCTTCCTGCACAAAGCGTTTGGTGGTCGGGTGCTTCGGATGCAGGAACACCTCGGCCACCGAGCCTTGCTCGACGATCATGCCGGCGTCCATCACGGCCACCTGGTCGCAGACCCGGCGGATCACGTCCATTTCGTGGGTGATCAACACGATGGTCAGTTTCAGCTCGCGATTGATCTCGGCCAGCAATTGCAGGACCGATGCGGTGGTTTGCGGGTCGAGGGCGCTGGTGGCTTCATCGCACAGCAGGATTTTTGGCTTGGTCGCCAGGGCGCGGGCAATGCCGACACGCTGCTTTTGCCCGCCGGACAATTGCGCCGGGTACTTTTTCGCGTGGTCGGACAAACCGACCCGCGCCAGCAACTCGGCCACGCGCGAATCGATCTCGCTGCGCGACAGTTCGCCGGCCAGGGTCAGTGGCAGTGCGACGTTGTCGGCGACGGTCTTGGAGGCCAGCAGGTTGAAGTGCTGGAAAATCATCCCGACCTGCTGACGGAAGCGGCGCAGGCCGTTGGCGTCGAGCGCGGTGACTTCTTCACCGTCGACGGTGATCTTGCCGCCACTGGCGTTTTCCAGGCGATTGATCAGACGCAGCAGGGTACTTTTTCCTGCGCCGGAATGACCGATCAAGCCGAAAACCTGCCCGTTCTCAATCGTCAGACTGGTCGGATGCAGCGCGGGGATTTCCTTACCGGCGACGCGGTAGGTTTTATGGACGTTTTGAAACTCGATCACGTAGCGAACCTTGTGGGGCGCGTTAGAAAAGGGTCAGCGGTTAGCCGGGCGCGCATTTTAGCCTGTCCGTATAGAGGTTCTTAGCATTTATTTCGCATTTGTCCTGTCATTTGGCAATAACGCGATCAAAGGTCAGAAAAAAGGAACGGCTGAATAAGCTCGTCAGTCACTACTTAGGCCACTGGAATATGCCTGAGGAGTTCACGCCTGATGAGTACCAAGAAGCCTGCCGCCACCAAGAGCGTCCTGGCCGGGACCGATACCCCGGACCGCCACAACACCAATGCCAAGCTCGACAGCCTGAAAGCATTTCGCTCCGATGCCACTGAGCAGGCCTTGCGCACCAACCAGGGCGTGAAGGTGGCGGACAACCAGAACACCCTGAAGGCCGGGCCCCGCGGGCCGTCGCTGCTGGAAGATTTCATCATGCGTGAAAAGATCACGCATTTTGATCACGAGCGTATTCCCGAACGCATCGTTCACGCTCGCGGCACCGGCGCCCACGGTTATTTCCAGAGCTATGAAAACCACTCGGTGCTGACCAAGGCCGGTTTCCTGCAGGACCCCGCGAAGAAAACGCCGGTGTTCGTGCGCTTTTCCACGGTACAGGGGCCGCGAGGGTCAGGCGATACCGTGCGTGATGTACGGGGTTTCGCCGTGAAGTTCTTCACCGACGAAGGCAACTTCGACCTGGTGGGCAATAACATGCCGGTGTTTTTCATACAGGATGCGATCAAGTTTCCCGACTTCGTGCACGCGGTCAAACCCGAGCCGCATAACGAGATCCCTACCGGTGGCTCGGCCCACGACACCTTCTGGGACTTCGTTTCGTTGGTGCCGGAGTCGGCGCACATGGTGATGTGGGCAATGTCCGACCGGGCAATCCCGAAAAGCCTGCGCAGCATGCAGGGCTTCGGCGTGCACACCTTTCGCCTGATCAATGCCGAGGGCAAGTCGCGCTTCGTCAAATTCCACTGGCGCCCTACGGCCGGCACTTGCTCCCTGGTGTGGGACGAAGCGCAGAAGCTTGCGGGAAAGGACGCCGACTACCATCGGCGTGATCTGTGGGAGTCGATTGAGATCGGCGACTACCCGGAATGGGAGTTGGGGGTGCAGGTCATCGAAGAAGAAAATGAACACGCCTTCGATTTCGACATTCTCGACCCGACCAAGCTGATCCCCGAAGAACTGGTGCCCATCACGCCGTTGGGCAAGATGGTGCTGAACCGCAACCCGGACAACTTCTTCGCCGAAACCGAGCAGGTTGCCTTCTGCCCCGGGCATATCGTTCCGGGGATCGATTTCTCCAACGACCCCCTGCTGCAAGGTCGATTGTTTTCCTACACCGACACGCAAATCAGCCGACTCGGCGGGCCGAACTTTCACGAAATCCCGATCAACCGTCCGGTCTCACTGTTCCACAACGGTCAGCGGGATGCGCAACACCGCACCACCATCGACAAGGGACGTGCGTCTTATGAGCCGAACTCCATCGATGGCGGCTGGCCAAAGGAAACGCCTGTTTCGGCGCAGGATGGAGGATTCGAGAGTTATCCGGAGCGCATCGACGCCAACAAGATTCGCCAGCGCAGCGAGTCGTTCGCTGACCACTTCTCCCAGGCTCGTTTGTTTTTCCACAGCATGAGTGAGCATGAACGGGAGCACATCATCTCGGCCTACAGCTTTGAATTGGGCAAGGTTGAGCGTGAGGCGATCCGCGCCCGGGAAGTGAACGAAATTCTCGCCAATATCGATCTGGAGTTGGCCAAGCGCGTGGCGCAGAACCTTGGATTGCCTGCGCCGGCTCAAGGAACCGTCGAGGTACGCAAAACCGCACCGGATCACTCTCCGGCATTGAGCCAGGCCAATCTGTTGCCGGAGAACATCAAGACGCGAAAAGTCGCGATTCTGGCGGCCAATGGCGTTGATAGCGCCGCGATTGATGCGATGAAAAAAGCGCTTGCAGTGCAGGGCGCTCACGCGAAGTTACTGGGGCCGACCTCTGCACCCGTGAAAACCGCCGATGGCAAAACCCAGGCGGTCGATGCTTCGATGGAGGGCTCGCCGTCGGTGGCATTCGACGCGGTGTTCGTGCCGGGCGGAGCCGCGTCGATCAAGGCGCTGAGTACAGACGGCGTGGCGTTGCATTACCTGCTGGAGGCGTACAAGCATCTGAAGGCTATCGCCTTGCAGGGTGAAGCGAAGCAGTTGCTGGATGTATTGAAGCTGGAGGCTGATGCGGGATTGATCGTGGGGACGGATGCGAAGTTGATCAAAGGGTTTTTTGCCGCGATCGGACAGCATCGGGTTTGGGACAGGGAGGCGAAGGCCAGGGCGATTCCGGCCTGAACATGTTTATTGCCAGAAAGGCCGCCTTCGCGAGCAAGCCCGCTCCCACACGAGTCCTGTGGCGGGCACAGATCCAATGTGGGAGCGGGCTTGCTCGCGAAGCTTTTTAAGGTTTACGCGGACTCAGAACCATCTGCGCCGGAACACTGCGCAAAATCTGTCGCTCCAGCTTCAGGTCAAACTCGGGATCGAGCTTGTTCACCCGTTTTGTCAGCAATGTCGCCAGCCAAGGGTAATCATCGGTGCGTGGAGCCTGAATGCTCACCTCGCACTGAAAATTCACCACATCGGCGGCGATGGCATCCAGTTGGCGACGCAGTTTGCCCATATCGTTGATATTCAGCGCGACCGTGGTGCTTTCAGCCGTCAGATCGATGACTTTGGCTTTTGGCTTGGCTTCGGCAGCTTTCAGGGCCGCTTCGGCTTTTTCCAGCTCGGCCTTGCGTGCCTGGGCAATCGAGCCGTTGACTCCGCCGGTCAGTGCCGGAGCCTTGGGCATCAACGCGCGGGCACGGCTCAGGGCGGTTGCAGCGGCATCCACATCACCTTTTTGCAGCACGATCTGGCTGCGGCGCAGATAGGCTTCGGCCAGTTGCCGCTGGTACTGCTCAAGGGATGCATCGTTGGGCGATTCGGCCTGCAAGGCCGCCAATTGGTCTTCGGCGGTGGCCAGTTCATCGCTGGCGATGTTTTGTTCCAGCTGTACGATGGCCGTGGCTCGCGCATTGGCGGCCTCGGTGGCCGCCGGTGGCGTGCTTTGGCAGGCGCCCAGCAGCAAAGAAAATGCGACAAGGAGCAGATAACGGGAGGCGAACGACTTCATTCCTGCGACTCTCTATTTGCGCAAAAAACGAGCAAGTCTACACCCCTCGGCGGGGCAGAACAAAACTCAGCAGAAACAGCGCGGCGGCTGCCACCACAATCGACGGGCCGGCCGGGGTGTCCTTGAACCAGGACAACGCCAGCCCGCCACACACGGCGAGTATGCCCAGCAGGCTCGCGCCCAGTGCCATCTGCTCCGGCGAGCGGGCGTGACGTTGTGCCGCCGCCGCCGGGATGATCAGCAACGAAGTGATCAGTAGCACGCCGACGATTTTCATCGCCACGGCAATCACAACGGCGATCAACAACATCAGCGCCAGGCGCAATCCGGCCACCGGAAGGCCTTCGACCCTGGCCAGTTCTTCATGCACCGTGATCGCCAGCAATGGCCGCCACAATGCAACCAGCAAGGCCAGCACGGCCGCACTGCCGCCAAGAATCCAGGCCAGATCGGTTGGACTGATTGCCAGCAGATCGCCGAACAGATAGGCCATCAGGTCGATCCGCACTTCGTGCATGAAGCTTAGTACCACCAGGCCCAGTGAGAGCGTGCTGGGTGCGAGAATTCCCAAAAGCGTGTCGGATGCCAAGGGCTGGCGTTGTTGCAAGGTCACCAGTAACACCGCCAACAGCAAGCAGCCGACGGTCACGGCAACCGTCGGGCTGACGTCCAGCAGGAAGCCCAAGGCCACGCCGAGCAATGCCGCGTGGGACAGGGTGTCGCCAAAATAAGCCATGCGTCGCCAGACCACGAAAGACCCCAACGGGCCTGCGACAACGGCCAGTGCCAGACCTGCAAGCAGGGCGTAGAGCAGAAAATCAGCCATGCTTGCAGCCATCTCCGTGAACATGGGGTTGTCCCGATGCGGGCGCCTTGACCACTGAGCCGTGCAAGTCGTGGGCGTGGTCGTGATGGTGGTGATAAATCGCCAGGCTTTGTGCGTTTTTTCCGAACAGCTCGACGAACGCCGGATCGCCGCTGACCTGCTCGGGATGGCCTGAACAGCAGACGTGACGATTGAGGCAAACCACTTGATCCGTGGTGCTCATCACCAGATGCAAATCGTGGGAGACCATCAGCACGCCGCAACCGTGACGGTCGCGCAGGCGGGTGATCAGGCTGTACAGCTCAGCCTGGCCGGCCACGTCGACACCCTGTACCGGTTCGTCGAGTACCAGCAACTCCGGTTCGCGCAACAAGGCCCGGGCCAGTAGCACGCGTTGCATTTCACCACCGGAAACGCTTTGCACCGGACTGTCGATGACCTGCTCGGCACCGACTTCCTTGAGTGCCGCCAAGGCCATCGCACGGTCTACGCCCGGCACCAGGCGCAGGAAGCGCAGCACCGACAGCGGCAGGGTCGGGTCGACATGGAGTTTCTGCGGCATGTAGCCGACCCGCAGTTTGGGCTTGCGCCAGACGTTGCCGCTGTCCGGTTTCAACAGGCCGAGCACGGCACGTACCAGTGTGGTTTTGCCGGCGCCGTTGGGGCCGATCAGTGTCACGATCTGCCCAGGCTCGACACTCAGCTCAATGTTGTCCAGCACCGGTTGCCCGGCGAACGTGACGGCAACCTGCTCTAGACGGATCAGCGCGTTGCTCATCAAGCCCCCTGGCAACCCGAGCACAGACCGACCACTTCGACGGTCTGGCCTTCGACGATAAACCCGACATCCCTGGCGCTGGCGATGATCGCGTCGCTGATGGATTTTTGCTCGAGCTCGATGGCGGCGTGGCACACACGGCAGATCAGGAACTGACCCTGGTGTGCATGTTCCGGGTGATTGCAGCCGATAAAGGCGTTGAGCGAGGAAATCCGATGGACCAGGCCGTTTTCCAGCAGGAAATCCAGCGCGCGGTACACCGTCGGTGGCGCAGCGCGGCGACCGTCCTGCTCGCTGAGAACCGCAAGAATGTCGTAGGCACCCAGCGGCTTGTGGCTTTGCCACACCAGTTCCAGCACCCGCCGGCGCAATGCGGTCAGGCGCAGGCCTTGACGAGCGCACAGGGCATCGGCCTCGGACAAAGCGCTGTGAACGCAATGCGAGTGGTCGTGGGGGCGGCTGGCAATCGGTGTTTTTAGCATGAGCGGCGACGAGTTTTGTGAGAGACGTTATTATGTTACCCGTTCTCGCCTCTTCGAGTGGTCATCGTGTCCCGTCTTTTTTCTATCTTTGTCGCATTTTTCGCAAGTTTTCTGCTGATCGGTCCGGCGCAGGCCGAGGTCAAGGTCCTTACCAGCATCAAGCCCCTGCAGTTGATCGCCGCAGCGGTGCAGGACGGCGTGGCGATTCCTGAGGTCTTGCTGCCACCGGGTGCCTCGCCGCACAACTATGCACTGCGCCCTTCCGACGTACGCAAGGTGCAATCGGTGGACCTGCTGTACTGGATCGGCCCGGACATGGAAGGTTTCCTGCCTCGCGTACTCAATGGTCGTACGCTGCCCAGCGTGGCCGTGCAGGATTTGCCAGGCATGAAACTGCGCCGTTTTGCCGAGGATAGCCACTCCCACGCCGAAGAAGCCGACGACCACGACCACGACCACGATCATCGCCCAGGCAGCCTGGATGCGCATTTGTGGCTGTCGCCGGTCAACGCCCGGGTCATCGCCACGAAAATGGCGGCTGACCTGAGTGCCGCCGATCCTGACAATGCCGTGCGCTATCAGAGCAACCTGAAAGCCTTCGACGAGCGTCTCGATGCGTTGGATGCGCGCCTGAAGAAACGCCTGGCCGATGTTCAGGGCAAGCCTTACTTCGTGTTCCACGAAGCGTTCGATTACTTCGAAGACGCCTACGGCCTCAAGCACGTGGGTGTGTTCAGCGTCGCGGCCGAAGTGCAACCCGGTGCCCAGCATGTCGCGGCGATGCGCGCGCGCTTGCAGGAAGTCGGCAAGACCTGCGTGTTCAGCGAACCACCGCTGCGTCCGCGCCTGGCGGAAACTCTGGTGGCGGGCTTGCCGGTGAAGCTGGCGGAACTGGATGCGTTGGGTGGTTACACGCCGGCGACTGCCCAGGGCTATGAGCAGGTGCTGGAGAAATTGGGGAATGATCTGGCGGGGTGCCTGGAGTCGTTGTAACTGACACAACTCTGTGGTGAGGAGGCAAGCCCCTCACCACATTTTAAAGGGCGAAAGGCAACGGCGTATTGACCGTCTGCCGCTGAGCCAGGCGCAACTGGAACTCCATCGGGTCGTGAATCAACACGTCCTGCCCGGCGAACGCCTGCGCCGCGATCAAGCGTGACAACCAGAACCGTACGCACGCCACCCGCAGCATGGTCGGCCACAGTTCGGCTTCGGCAGCGGTGAACGGTCGCAAGGCCGCATAAGCGCCCAGCAAGGCCCGTGCTCGCGGGCCATCGATCACGCCATCGTCGTCCGAGCACCAGTCGTTCAAGGCAATCGCTACGTCGTAGAGCATCGGCCCGGAGCAGGCGTTGTAGAAGTCGATCAGTCCGGTCAGGTGTGTGCCTTCGAACATCGCGTTGTCGCGGAACAGGTCGGCGTGAATGTTCGCCCGCGGCAGAGCGAGGATTTTTTCTTTCTGTCGGGTGATTTCTTCCAGCGTCCGTTGCAGCAGGTCCTTCTGTTCGGCACCGAGGTGCGAGAGGAACTGCGTGCCCTCTTCCAGCATCCAGTCCAGGCCGCGATCGGTTTTGCGCTTGATCATGTTGGCCTGGGTCGCCAGGTGCAGATGGCCGAGCAACTCACCGACCTGTGCGCAATGTTGCGCATTGGCTTGCTTGATGTGCTTGCCGGCCAGACGTGGTTGCAGCAATGCCGGTTTGCCCGCCAGTTCGCGCAAGGCCACGCCGTCGGTGGTGCGCAGGGCGTAAGGCACCGGCAGGTCGGCGCCGTGCAGCACGTCGAGCAATTCGATGAAGAACGGCATTTCCTGAACCGGACCGCGCTCGACCAGGGTCAGGACAAATTCGCCCTGCTCCAGGCTGATGAAAAAATTGGTGTTTTCGCTACCGGCGGCAATCCCCTGGAAATCAAGCAGGCGGCCGAGGCCATAAGGGGCGAGAAAAGCTTCCAGCTCGGGCCGAGCCAGGGGGGTGAACACAGACATGTTTAAACTGCCAGTACGGGCGCCGCTCATGAGCCAGCGCCGATTAAAGTTAGGGACGACTTACCACTTAAAAATTTCCCACGCCGGAATCAGCATATCCGGGTAATCAGAGCGGATGAAGTTTCCCTCCGAGCCATCCGCACGCACCAGGAAATACGGTTTGCCAACCTTTGGGGTGACCTTGATGGCGTACAAAAAGCCGTTTTGCCGGTATTCCTGAATGGTTTTATCGCCTTCCGTGCGAATGGTCACATCCGGGTCTGCCGACGGTGCATCATCCGCCGCCATGACGGTCAATGGAGTGATTGCAAACAAGCCAGCCAGCAACAGGCGATTTAGTGTGCGCATGATAACCTTGTCCCTTTGTCGTCAACGGTCCCGCTATTCTAGCGCCGGACCCGCCGAAAAGGTTGATCCTGCTCATGAGCCAAGCCCCCCTCGTCCTGGTGGACGGTTCTTCTTACCTTTACCGCGCCTTTCACGCGCTGCCACCGCTGACCACGTCCAAAGGCCTGCCGACCGGTGCGGTCAAGGGCGTGTTGAACATGCTCAAGAGCCTGCGCAAGCAATATCCGAATAGTCCGTTCGCCGTGGTGTTCGACGCCAAGGGCGGGACTTTTCGCGATGACATGTACGCCGAATACAAGGCCAACCGTCCGAGTATGCCTGACGACATGCGCGTGCAGATCGAACCGCTGCACCAGAGCGTGATCGCCCTGGGCTTCCCGCTGCTGTGCGTCGAAGGCGTCGAGGCCGATGACGTGATCGGCACCCTGGCCCGCAGCAGTGCGGCGGCGGATCGTCCGGTGATCATCTCCACGGGCGACAAGGATATGGCGCAACTGGTCGATGGTCACATTACCTTGGTCAACACCATGACCGGTAGCAGCATGGACGTGGAGGGCGTGAAGGAGAAATTCGGCGTCGCTCCGGAGCAGATCATCGATTATCTGGCGCTCATGGGCGATTCTTCCGACAACATTCCGGGCGTTCCGGGGATTGGCCCGAAGACGGCTTCAGGCCTGCTGGTCGGTGTGAACGGCGGCCTGACCGAGCTCTATGCGCAGCTCGACATCGTACCGACCCTGCCGATTCGTGGTGCCAAGACCCTGCCGGCCAAGCTCGAAGAACACAAGGAAATGGCCTTCCTTTCCTATCAGTTGGCGACCATCAAGGTCGACGTACCGCTGGACATTGGCCTCGACGACCTGCAAATGGGCGCGGAAGATCCGGCGAAACTCTACGAGTTGTACAGCCTGCTGGAGTTCAAGAGCTGGCTGAACGACCTTGATCGCGACGCCAAACGCCTGGAACTGAGCGCTGCCGCCGAGCCTGCACCGGCCAACGATCTGTTCAGCGAACCAGAGGCCGAAGCACCGGCCGCCGCTGCTGAAGCCGCCTACGAAACCATCCTCGATCAGGCGCGTTTCGATGCCTGGCTGGAAAAACTGAACAACGCCAAGCTGTTTGCGTTCGACACCGAAACCACCGGCATCGACGCGCAGCAGGCGCAATTGGTGGGTCTGTCATTCGCGGTTCAGGCTAACGAAGCGGCCTACATCCCGTTGACCCATTCCTACATCGGCGTGCCGCAGCAGCTGGACCGCGACACGGTCCTGCGCGCGCTCAAGCCGATTCTGGAAGACCCGAACAAGCTCAAGGTCGGCCAGCACGCCAAGTTCGACATGAACATCCTGGCCAACTGCGCCATCGGTGGCGTACAGGACAACGGCATCACCGTGCGCGGCATCGCCTTCGACACCATGCTCGAGTCCTACGTGCTCAACTCCACGGCCACGCGCCATGACATGGACAGCCTGGCGCAGAAGTATCTGGACCACACCACGGTGAGCTTCCAGGACATCGCCGGCAAAGGCGTGAAACAGCTGACGTTCGATCAGATCGCCCTTGAGCAGGCCGGGCCTTACGCCGCCGAAGATGCGGACATCACCCTGCGTCTGCACCAGGCCCTGTTCGAAAAGCTCTCGGCCATTCCGAGCCTGGCCAGTGTGCTGACCGACATCGAAATCCCGCTGGTGCCGGTGCTGGCGCGCATCGAGCGCCAGGGCGCATTCGTCGACGCCGCTCTGCTGGGCGTGCAAAGCATCGAGCTGGGCGACAAGATGGTCGCACTTGAGCGCGAAGCCTTCGAGATTGCCGGCGAGGAATTCAACCTCGGTTCGCCCAAGCAGCTCGGCGTGATCCTCTACGAGAAACTCGGCCTGCCGGTGCTGAAAAAGACTGCCAAGGGCCAGCCGTCCACGGCCGAAGAGGTGCTGGCCAAGCTGGCGGAAGACGACTACCGATTGCCGAAAGTGCTCATGGAATATCGCTCCATGAGCAAGCTGAAAAGCACTTACACCGATCGTTTGCCGGAACAGATCAACCCGCGCACCGGGCGGATCCATACGTCTTACCACCAGGCTGTCGCCTCCACCGGGCGCCTGTCCTCCAGCGATCCGAACCTGCAGAACATCCCGGTGCGCACGGCCGAAGGGCGTCGTATCCGCCAGGCCTTCGTGGCCCCGGCCGGTTACAAGCTGCTGGCGGCGGACTACTCGCAGATCGAGTTGCGGATCATGGCGCACCTGTCACGGGATGAAGGGCTGATGAACGCTTTCCGCCACAATCTGGACGTGCACACCGCGACCGCCGCCGAAGTGTTCAAGGTCGAACTGGCCGACGTGACCTCCGACCAGCGCCGCAGCGCCAAGGCGATCAACTTCGGCCTGATCTACGGCATGGGGGCGCAGAAGCTCGGCAAGGACATTGGCGTCGACACCAAGACCGCCAAGGCCTACATCGATACCTACTTCGCCCGATACCCCGGCGTACGCCAGTACATGGACCGCACGCGTGCCCAGGCCGCCGAGCAAGGTTATGTCGAGACGTTCTTCGGTCGTCGCCTGTACCTGCCGGACATCAACTCCAACAAGCCGCAAGAGCGCGCCGCCGCCGAACGCACGGCAATCAACGCACCGATGCAAGGCACCGCTGCGGACATCATCAAGAAAGCCATGGTCGCTGTGGATAACTGGCTGACCGCGTCCGGACTCGACGCCAAAGTCATTTTGCAGGTGCACGATGAACTGGTGCTGGAGGTACGTGAAGACCTGGTCGACCAGGTTCGCGATGAAATTCGCGTACACATGAGTGAAGCCGCGAAACTGGACGTGCCGTTGCTGGTCGAAGTGGGTGTTGGAAATAACTGGGACGAGGCTCACTGAGCCTTCCTGTAGGAGCGAGCTTGCTCGCGATGGAGTGTCAGGCACATCGATTTCGACTGAAATTCCATCGCGAGCAAGCCCGCTCCTACAAGAAATGTGGTGTTCTGCTGCGGCATAGTGCCGCGGCAAGAGGGCACAAACAGCTCAGTCCGCAAGGCTATCGGCGTTATTTCAAAGCTATTTGAAAAAAATCTGAACTAATCTTGCGAAGCACTACTCAGAGGTACTGAATGGCTGGTGAAGCCCTTCGATGCTCCTATGTTGTGTTAAGTGTTGGCAGATATCTGGACCCCGCCCTAGCGGTCTAGAGCTTGAACCCCGGAACTTCTCCCTCCCCATATGAAGCCCGGGGTTTTTTTTGCCTGCAGAAAGCTGTCCGGGGTGCCCCAGACAGCTTTCGCAGCCTTATTGGGCTTCTACCTCGACACCCTTGTCCGCCAGCTCCATCCAGCCTGCCAGTACGGTATAGGCTTCTTCCAGGCCCATGCGTTTCGGGGCCGAGAACAGCTGAATCGTCACCAGATCGCCCCAGCCCTTGCGGATTTCCGCCTGAACCTTGAGCAGCGTGTTCTTGGCCGCGCCATAGGTCAGCTTGTCCGCTTTGGTCAGCAGAATGTGCATCGGCATGCCGGCAGCCACGGCCCAATCGAGCATCAGCAGGTCGAAATCGGTCATCGGATGGCGGATGTCCATCATCAGGATCAGGCCTTTCAAACTCTCTCGACCACCCAGGTACGCTTCCAGGTGACGCTGCCAGTGTTGCTTGAGCGGGATCGGTACTTTTGCATAACCGTAGCCCGGCAGGTCGACCAGACGGCGTTCATCGTCTAGCTTGAAGAAATTCAACAGTTGCGTGCGCCCCGGGGTTTTCGAGGTGCGCGCCAGGCTGGCGTGGGTCAGGGTGTTCAAGGCACTCGACTTGCCGGCGTTGGAACGCCCGGCGAAGGCGACTTCGAAGCCCTCGTCATCCGGACATTGGTCGACTTTGGCGGCGCTGAGCATGAAGGTGGACTGTTGGCACAGACCGAGGATGGGATTCTTGAGTTGCATGGGATTTCCGATGTGGGCGGCGCCAGGAATGGGTGCGGCAAGCAGTGTCGCTTCCGTTTCAGTGACGCCAGTATATAATGCCGCAGATTTTGTGTGCGCTTTGTCCCAGCGTAGGATGAAGTTCACGAGAGCGACAGACCTTGATTGCGCACTAGAACGCAGCACGCTCTCAACCCTGAAAAGGTCGTTTTATGACGAAATGGCTGCTAGCTGCCGGTGTCTTGATGCCGCTTTACAGCGCTCAGGCTACACAGGATCCGGAAGCTGTGTACAACCGTGTTTGTGGTGCCTGTCATTCCGGCCAACTACCCATGGCGCCGAAAAAAGGCGATCAGGATGCTTGGACGCCGAGGTTGGCGAAAGGTATGGAGACGCTGGTGCAACACGTGACCCAGGGTTTCAAGGCGATGCCGCCGCGTGGTTTGTGCATGGACTGCAGTGCCGAGGATTACCAAGCCATCATCCTTTGGATGAGCGAGTAAGCCCGGTCCATAACTCTTAACCCTTAGCCGTAGTTGGATTAGCTGATGAAGAAATTGATCGTGAGTCTGCTGTTGACCGTGGGCATCTCCGGCATAGCCCATGCTGCAGGTGAGGCAGTACAACCGGGTGATGCTAAAGCTGGCCAGGCCAAAGCCGCCGTCTGTGGCGCCTGCCACGGCCCGGATGGCAACAGCATGGCGCCAAACTTTCCCAAACTGGCGGGTCAGGGTGAACGCTACCTGACCAAGCAATTGCACGACATCAAGTCGGGCAAGCGCACCGTTCTGGAAATGACCGGCCTGCTGACCAACCTGAGCGATCAGGACCTGGCGGACATCGCCGCCTACTTTGCCAGCCAGAAAGGCAGCGTTGGTGCCGCCGATCCTAAAGTCGTCGCTCGCGGTGAGGCCCTGTTCCGCGGCGGTGACCTGGCCAAGGGCCTGCCATCCTGCACCGGCTGCCACTCGCCAAATGGCGCCGGCAACGCAGCCGCCGGCTTCCCGCACCTGGGTGGCCAGCACGCTCAATACATCGCCAAGCAACTGACCGATTTCCGCAAGGAAGAAGGCGGCCGCACCAACGATGGCGATGCCAAGACCATGCAGACCATCGCCAAGCGGCTGAGCGACGAAGACATCGCCGCGGTGTCCAGCTACATCCAGGGCCTGCACTAAGGCCGGCGGATCGGGCGTTGAACGGGGTAAATATCGCCTGCAACGTTAACGCTCGATTAATCCGTTGCAACGAGTATAAAAAGGGTGGCCTTGGCCGCCCTTTTTTGTGGCCGCTGCCGTTACACTACAAAACTCAAGCCCGCCAGGACCTGTCTGAAAACACGTTGCGCGAGGCGAAAAACTTGTCCAGGAGTGAAGCATGCGTAATCTGATCATCAGCGCCGTTTTTGCCGCTGCCAGCCTGTTCGGCATGACTGCCCAGGCCGCTGAAGCCCCCGCCGCACCTTATGTCGAACTGAGCAATCCGGTTCCGGTCGCCGTGCCTGGCAAGATCGAAGTGGTGGAGCTGTTCTGGTATGGCTGCCCGCACTGCTATCACTTTGAGCCGACAATCAATCCCTGGGCCGAAAAACTGCCATCGGATGTGAACTTCAAGCGTATTCCAGCGATGTTCGGCGGTCCTTGGGACGCTCATGGCCAAATGTTCCTGACTCTTGAGTCCATGGGTGTTGAGCATAAGGTTCATGCCGCGGTGTTCGACGCGATCCAGAACAAAAAAATGAAGCTGACCGATAAGAATGATATGGCCGACTTCCTGGCTACCCAGGGCGTAGACAAGGAAAAATTCCTGGCCACTTTCGACTCCTTTGCGATCAAGGGACAGGTCGTTCAAGCCCGTGAACTGGCCAAAAAATATGAGATCTCCGGCGTTCCAACCCTGATTGTGAATGGTAAATACCGCTTTGACGTAGGCTCCGCCGGCGGTGCCGAACAGGCCCTGCAACTGGCCGACAAACTGATCGACAAAGAGCGAGCGGCTAACAAGGCTGCCGCCAACTAAGGGCAGTCACTGCCATGCGCCGATGGGGTACTGAACGCATCGTTGGCCTGCATGATCCGCGGGTCAACGAGCATCATCTGGAATCCACGGGCCTGCCCGCAGACAGTCGTCTGCGCTTGCTCAGTTTCAATATCCAGGTCGGCATCAGCACCGAGCGTTACCGGCATTACCTGACCCGGGGCTGGCAGCATCTGCTGCCGCACACCGGGCGTGCCGACAATCTGCAGAAAATCGGCAATCTGCTGGGCGACTTCGATCTGGTCGCCTTGCAGGAGGCCGATGGTGGCAGCCTGCGTTCAGGCTACGTCAATCAGGTTGAGCATCTGGCCCAACTCGGCGCCTTCCCCTACTGGTATCAACAACTCAATCGCAATCTAGGTCGCCTGGCCCAGCACAGCAATGGCGTGCTCAGCCGATTGCGCCCGTGGGCCATTGAAGATCATCCGTTGCCGGGCCCAAAGGGGCGCGGAGCCATTCTGGTACGGTTCGGCGAAGGCCCGGAAGCACTGGTGGTCGTCATGATGCACCTGGCACTGGGCGCCCGGGCGCGCAGCCTGCAACTGGCCTATATCCGCAATCTGATTGGCGACTACAAACACCAGGTACTGATGGGCGACATGAACACCCATGCCAGTGACCTGCTGCAAAATTCCGCGTTGCGCGATCTCGGCCTGCTCGCGCCGCAATTGGAAGCAACGTTCCCCAGCTGGCGCCCACAGCGTTGCCTGGACCATATCCTGCTGAGCCCGAGCCTGACCCTGGAAAAGGTCGAGGTGCTGGCACAGCCCATTTCCGATCACCTGCCGGTCGCGGTAGAGATTCGTCTGCCGGGTTCGCTCACGGCCGATGCATTGCCCGCGTTGAGTCCTGCCCCTCGCGGAACCCATGAATGAGCGACGAAGCACAGCGCTGGAAAGAGAAATACCTCAAAAGCATCGAACAACAGGAAAAGCTCGAACGTCGCTGGGACGCGCGGCTCGACTTGCTGCGCCGTGGACTGGTGCGCAGCACCCTGGCGGCGGAAGGCACTGACCGCGCGGTTGACCAATGCATGAAGGAAATGCGCGAGGTCGTGCGTACCGACGACATGGACGCCGGCCTGGCCGCGCTGATTCCGCGCCTGGAAAAAGCCGTGCTCGACTCCGAGCAGCGTCGGGAAACCCGGATCAACCAGACCAGTGCCGCCCTGACTGCACTGGTCACTCAACTGCAAACATTGCCGCTGCCTCGGGATGTGAGCCGGCCACTCAAGAGTTTCGCCAGGCAACTGGATGCACGGGTCAGTCAGGCGCGTGAGATGCCCTTGTTGCTCAGCGAGCTGAGTGGTTTGCAAGGCAAGGCCCTGAGCCAGCTGGAGACCCCGACCGAACCTGGTCGGCCGGGCTTGTTGCAGCGATTGTTCGGCGGTCGTGAAGCAGAAGAGACGGTGGCATCAACGACTGTTTCTCCTGCGCCGGCGGCCCCTGTAGCCGAGAGTCCTGTGGCGGTTATCGAGCCGACCCCGGTCGCGATTGAGACGGCAATCTGCGAAGTACCCACGGCTGAGCGAGTTGAAGAGGCGTCCGCGCCGACCGGACCAGCCGAGGCTTGCGCTGCTCCGGCAGTCGTGGCCTTGGCACCTGCGGCTGCGGAGCCTCAAACCGCCATCGCAGGCGCGGCAAAAACCGGGTCGACCGAGAAGCCGACCCCGGAAACCATCGAAACACCTCTTGAGTCGCAAGTGAACCCCGACGAGCTGATCGTGCCAGCATCGCCGGATGGCCATGCCTTGCTTGCGATTCCGACAGAGGAGGTGGTCGCCGCAGATCAGCCTCTATCCGGTCACGACACGTTCTACGCACTCCCGGATACCCCAGAGCCCTCCTACAGCTCGGTGGCCAGCCACATCGAACACACGCTGCTGGGGCTGCTCGAAGACCTGACATTGCCCGAGCGTCATCGCCCGCAAGCCGAATCCATGCGCGATCGTCTGAAAAACGGGTTGAACTGGTACGAATTACTACCGATTCTCGACGACTTCGCCACGTTGATGCTGGCCATTACCGACAGCGGCCAGCATGAGTTCGAAGCCTACCTGCAACGACTGAACGAGCGCCTCGAATCGTTCCAGAGCAACTTGCAGGCCGCCACCGCAGGGCACGCCGACAACCGTTCGGCTGCGCGGCAGATGGACACGCAGATCCGCGAACAGGTTGATGGCTTGCAAAGCAGCATGCAGGATGCCGCGGACCTGGAAGGTCTCAAGCACGTTCTGGAAAACCATCTCGAAGGCTTGCTGGGTACCATGGACCAGCACCAGAAACAGCGCGATGAGCGCGAGCAAGAGGTCGCTGCGCGCCTGCACAGCCTGGCCGAGCGGGTCGCCCATATGGAGCAGGAGGCCCAGGGTTACCGCGAGCACCTTGAAGAGCAACGTCAGAAGGCATTGGTCGACCCGTTGACCGGGCTGCCCAACCGCGCGGCCTGGAGCGAGCGCCTGGATCATGAAGTCAAACAATGGCAGCAACATGGCAATACGCTGTTACTGGCCATGCTCGACCTCGATCATTTCAAGCGCATCAACGATAACTACGGGCACCTGGCCGGCGACAAAGTGCTGAAGATCATTGCCAGCGTGTTGCGCAAGCGTCTTCGCGCAACGGACTTCATTGCCCGGTTCGGCGGCGAGGAGTTTGTGCTGTTGATGCCATCCACAGTGCCGGCGGCGGGCCTGAAGTTGCTGGAAAGCCTGCGTGCCTCCATCGAGGCCTGTCCGTTCCACTTCAAGGGAGAGCCGGTGACCATTACCGTGTCTGTCGGAATGTCGGCGTTCAGGCCGGGTGAGCACAGCGATCAAGTGCTTAAAAGAGCCGATCAGGCGTTGTACCGTGCAAAAAATGCCGGACGCAACCGCGTGGAGCCGGGCTGAGCATTATTTGTTCCATATTTGTTTAATTCGTGGCGATTGCCGTCAACCCGCAAGGCATTACGTTACACTGTTGCATTATTGTCTTGTGTGTACTGCCTTTCGCCATGAAATATCTTGCTCTGATCCTGTCACTTGTTCTGCTGGCTGGCTGCGCCAGCGGTCCCCGTTTTGACACCAGTCATCCTTCAGCCAATTACGACAGTCGTGTGCAGTTCGTGGTGGTGCATTACACCAACGCCTCGATGGAGCGTTCGCTGCAACTGCTGACCCACGGCGAGGTCAGCAGTCATTACCTGATCGGTGACGACAAGGGCGCCACCATCTACAAGCTGATGGATGAAAACGTTCGCGCCTGGCACGCCGGGGAGAGCGAATGGGATGGCCGGACCTGGCTGAATTCCAGTTCCATTGGTATCGAAATCGTCAATCCGGGATTCAAGGACACTCCAACCGGGCGCGTGTGGTATCCCTACAGCGAAGATCAGGTTCAGTCCTTGATCGTATTGCTCAAGGACATCAGCAAGCGTCAGGGCATCAAGCCTCGCGACATCATCGGCCATAGCGATATTGCGCCGTTGCGCAAACTGGACCCGGGGCCACTGTTCCCCTGGAAGCGTCTGGCTGCCGAGGGGCTGGGTATCTGGCCGAACGAACAGGCGGTTGCGCGCCAGCAAATGCTGTTCGCCGATCAGTTACCGAGCATCAGCTGGTTTCAGGCGCAATTGGCCCGCCTGGGTTATGCCTCTCCACAAACCGGCGAGCTCGATGTTGCGACACGCCATGTGATAGCAGCCTTCCAGATGCACTTCCGCCCGGCACGCTTCGATGGCACTCCGGATGCGCAAACAGCCGCGCTGCTTTTGGTGTTGAATCAGACAAAATAATGGCGCCCGCCCGGCGGTCCGGGCTATTTCCCAATCAGCAGCTATAACTCATTGGTAATCCATCGGATATTACGCAATGACTGCTGCTCGAGAGACCTTCCGTAGTTGGTTCCATCGCCCCTGGTTCCTGGGGCTGATGTCGGCTGTCTTGAGTGCAACGTTATTGATGGCCGGCAGCCTGTTCGTCGCCATTCATCAGGTCGAGCAAAACGAAAGCGAAGAAATGAATGCTCAGGGTGAGCGTTTTCTCGCCCGCCTGGAACAGCTCTTCGGGCAACTGCGTGAAAGCCTGGACGACCTTGAAGCGCAACCGTTACGTGGTTGCGATGCTGAAATGATCGCGACCTTGCAACAGGTTACGTTCAATTATCGCTTCGTCTACGAAGCCGCCTACATGGACTCTTCGCGAATCTGCTCCAATCGCCCTCGCCAGGAAGGGCTGTCGCTGATTCGACCGCCAGACATCAAAGGCCCGACCTACAGCTATTGGCTCAATACCACCACCGAACCCGATGAAAACCGCGCCGCCCTGATGCTCGGGCGCGGGAATTTCCGGGTCGCGACCTCTCGCGGGCATTTGACCGATATGGTCGACCTGTCGCCGGGCAGCAGCCTGCTGGTAGTCCTTGACCATGGTAAGCGCGCGATTCCGGTGTTGGGCTCTTCGCAGATCTGGCCACCGGTCGAGGCCTGGCCCCCGAAAAATCGCGATGCGCTGCAGATCACCCAGACACGCCTGATATACCGCATGCCCACCGACAACCCGGAGTATCAATTGGTGTTGATCAGCCTGCGTACGGGCATGCATATCCCGTCGGTCTGGTGGTGGCTAGTGCCGGCCAGCATTGCGCTGGGCATATGCGTCGGGTTCCTGGTGTTCCTGCTGGTGCAACAGCGCCAGTCGCTGGATGCCGAACTGGCCGGGGCGATTCGCCGGGGCGAGTTGCAGGTGCTGTATCAACCGATCTTCGACCTCGATAGCCGCAACTGTGTCGGGGCTGAAGCGCTGCTGCGCTGGCGCAGGCCGGACGGTACCCTGACCAGTCCCGATCTGTTCATTCCGATGGCGGAGGACACCGGGCAGATTCGCCAGATGACGGATTTCGTCTTGCAACGCTTGCTCGAGCAACTTGGCCAGTTGCTGCGTGCCAACCCGCAACTGTACATCTCGGTCAATCTCGCGGCGTGTGATGTGATGGTTCCGCGAATCGGCCAGGTGATGGCGAGGCTGCTGACCCTGCATCGCGTTGCTGCGCGGCAAATTGCCTTCGAGGTCACCGAGCGTGGGCTGGTCGATGTGGTGGTGGCCCGGGAAAACCTGCAATCGCTGCGGGATGTCGGGCACCAGGTGTTGATCGATGATTTTGGCACCGGCTACTGCAGCCTCGCCTATTTGCAAACCCTGCCGGTGGACTGCCTGAAAATCGACAAGGCGTTCATTGATGCGTTGGGGCATGACGCCGCCAGCAGCGGTGTGGCTCCGCACATCATTCACATGGCCCAGTCGCTGCATTTGAAGGTGATTGCCGAGGGCATCGAACATGAGGCCCAGGCCGAGTTCCTGAGCAGTGAAGGCGTGAAGTTCGGCCAGGGTTGGCTGTTCGCCCACGCGCTGAGCGCGGTTCAGTTCATTGAATTGATCACCCGGGGGCGACGACTGGCGGGCGGTCGGCGCCTGGATGACGAAGCGTGACCACGATCTAAACCGTCAGCGCCATGTAGAACTGAGTGCCCTGCCCCGGCCGTGAATAGACGCCCATCCGCCCGCCATGCAATTGCACGATTTCCTTGCACAATGCCAGGCCGAGACCGGCTCCGCCTTTCTTGCGTCCGACTTGCACGAACGGCTCGAAGATCCGCCCCTGCTGACCGTAGGCAATGCCTTCGCCGTTGTCCTCGACACTGATGATGACCCGATCGCCGTGGCGCCGGGCATGCAAGCGTATCCGTCCGCCGGAACCGGTGTGACGCAAGGCGTTGTCGAGCAAATTATCGAGTACCCGCTCCAGTTGTGGCTGATCGGCCTGCAAACGCGGCAAGGGCCCCTGCACTTCTACCAGCAGACTGATTTCCTTCTCTTCGGCCGATGTGGCAAAGCGTGACTGAGCCTGTTCCAGCAACGCCTCGATGGAACACGGCGCCAGGGTGAGTTTCTGCAAACCGTTTTGGTAGCGGGAGAAATTCAGCAGGTCATTGATCAGCTGCATCAGCCGCTGCATCTCTTCATTCACGGTATCGAGCAGGTCGGCTTCCCGGGAGTCCGGGGCAAAGTGTGCGCGCTCGCGGAACAATCCGAAGGCCATGTGCATGCCGGTAACCGGTGTGCGCAATTCATGGGAGGCGCGCAACACAAATTCGCTGCGTACCCGTTCGAAGGCACGCTGCTCCGTGACGTCATGCAGCACCATCACGGCACCGAGAATATGGCCCTGGGTGTGGCTGACCGGGGTCAGGCTATAGGTCAGCAGTCGCGACTCGCCGTCGACTTCGACACTCAAGTCCTCCGGCGCCCTCTCCAGGGTGCCGCCGCGCAGCACCAGTTGCAGTTGCTCATCGAGTTCGGGGCGCTCCAGTGCCGTGCCCAGTCCCTGTCCCAGGCGATCGGACTCCCAGCCCAACTGGCGCTGGGCCACAGGGTTAAGGTGTTCCAGATGGCCCTGACGGTCGATCATCAGCAGCCCGTCGTCGATGCTGTCGAGCACGGCCTGCAAACGCTGCTGGCCGGCCAGCAACTCATCGACGTTGGTGGCCTGATGTTCACGCAGCGCCTGGGCCATGATCCCGAAACGCCGGGTCAGCTGGTTGAGCTCCACTGCCGAGGAGATCGGCAGGGTGACATCGAAATTGCCCTGGCCGATATTGTCCGCTGCCTTGGCCAAGGCTTCGATGGGCGCCCCGAAACGCCGGGCAATGGCCTGCGCGGTCACGAAGCCGATGATCAGCACCGCCAGCCCCACCAGGGCAAGTAACCCTGCAATCAGCAGTGCCCGCTCCCGGGCCTTGCGCTCGGTATCGTTGATGTTATCCAGCGCGCGCTTGTGCTCGGCGATCAGACCATTGCGCAGTGCGTTGAATTTTTCCGTCAGGTTGTCATGGCTGCTGAGCACACTCGAGGGGTCCGGGGACGCCTCATAAGCTTCGATAAAGCGCTCGTAGTCAGCCTTGGCTTTTCTGAAGCCGTACTCGCTTGCGTTTAGCTCCGGTTCCTGGGCGATGCCTTCCTCCAGCAATTGGAAGTAACGCTGCTTCGAGGCGGCGAAAGCGGCGGAGTCAGGCTTCTCGCTGAGCATGATGATCAGTTGATCACCCAGGGTCTGGCGCAGCTTGAGTCCCAGGTCCAGGGTGATGAAGTTACTGCGGGTCAGTGCTTCCTGGCTGCCGGCCATCTGCATCACGCTGACCAGCCCGAGCAGGAGACCGAGCAAGGCGACAGTGATCAGTGCGGAGATGCTCAGGAAAAGCCGGGTCCGCAATTTCATCGCCAGTTTCATCGGCTATTGCTCACAAGTTGTACTGCTTGCGTTTGCGGTACAGCGTCGAGGCATCGATGCCCAGGGTTTTTGCCGCTTGATCCAGCGTGTCGGCGGTGGCGAGGACCGCGCCGATGTGGGCCTTTTCCAGCTCATCCAGGCTCAGCGCTGCGCCGATGCGCGGTGCATTGTTGACCGGGGTTTCGGCCATGCCCAGATGACTGATCTCGACCCGTTCCTGCGGACAGATGATGCTCGCGCGCTCTATCACGTTGCGCAGCTCACGGATGTTGCCCGGCCAGCGATAGCCCAACAGGGCTTCCCGGGCCTCGTCGCTTAGCGCGCGCGCGGGACGGGCATACTCCTTGACGAAACGCGCCAGGAAACGATCGGCCAGGTTGAGAATATCTTCACGGCGTTCGCGGAGCGGTGGCAGGTGCAGGGTAATGACATTCAGGCGATAGAGCAGGTCTTCACGGAAACGACCATCGCGGACCATGTCCTCGAGGTTGAGGTTGGTGGCTGCAAGGATGCGCACATCGGCACGGCGGGTCACCGGATCACCGACGCGCTCGTACTCTTTGTCCTGAATGAAACGCAGTAACTTCGGCTGCAATGTCAGTGGAAAATCGCCGATTTCGTCAAGAAACAGAGTCCCGCCGTCCGCCTGGTTGACTCGGCCCAGCGTGCTTTCGCTGGCGCCGGTGAAGGCGCCACGACTGTGGCCGAAGAGCTCGCTTTCCATAAGCTCGGCGGTCAGCGACGGGCAGTTGATCGTGACGCAGGATTTCTTCGCGCGTTTGCTCCAGCCGTGAATGGCCTGGGACAGCTCGCCCTTGCCAGTGCCGGATTCACCGAGAATCAGGATATTGGCATCGGTCGTGGCTACCTGGCGTGCGGTTTCGAGAACCACTTTCATGGCCGGGCTGTGGGAGTCCAGACCGTCCTTGGGCTTGCGCACTTCACCTTCCAGGGCTTCGAGCCGCGCCGACAGCTGCCGCACTTCCAGTTGCTTGGCGGTTGCCAACCGCAATTGATCGGGGCTGCACGGCTTGACCAGATAGTCGGCGGCACCGGCCTGAATCGCATCCACCGCCGTGTCGACGGCTGAGTGCGCAGTGACGATCACCACCCGCATCCAGGGCGCCTGGATACGCATCTGGGCCAGCACATCCAGGCCGTTGTCTTCGCCCAGACGCAAATCGAGGAAGCACAGGTCGAAGACCTGGCGCTGCAACAGAGCTTCTGCCTGCGCGGCGCTGGTGGCGGTGGCCACGCTGTAGCCTTCGTCTTCGAGGCAGTAACGGAAAGTACGCAGGATGGCGGACTCATCATCCACCAGCAGAATGCGGCCTTGGTGCTCAGTGGCTGATTCCATTTTCCTACGCTCCTTAATGAATGATCTTGATTTAGTCCCGGAGAAATCGGGCAAGTTGCATGATTGATTCTGAGCCATTCCTGTCATGGCAGGGTAGCTTTCATCCGATGTATCGGTTAGCCAGCTGATGTCGCGGCTCTTTTATATAGATGACCGGTTTCCGACAGTGGCCAGCGTGTATTTCTGACAGCTGCGTCCTCCTCTCAATTCAAAAAATTTACGCCTTCCTTCAAACGGATCGTGCAATACGCACGACCGCACAAGTGGCATCGTGCAGGATGCGTACGATGTGATTTCATTGATGATCTTAAGATGTTGATATTAAAGGAAATTAATTCATTTCAATGCTGGCATGCGGGGTGCAATTGTCTGGTTGACCAGGGCATTCAAAAACAAACGCCCGCTATCGAATACCGACCCGAGTGGTAGGAGCTCCAGGATGAATCGTCAACGTGCCGCCCACCTGCAACTCTCGCCTGTGCATATTCAGCAAGGACTGTTTGCTGTTCTGGCGCTGTTGCTCACCCTTATCGGCGGCCAACAGTTTCTGCGCTGGGAGCAGAGTCAGCAGCCGCAAGCGCCACAACTGTCAATTGAGCATCCGACCCAAACCCATTTCAGTGCTGTTGGCAGTCTTCAGGCCGATAGCCCCCCGATGCGCATGATGGACGTCGACCAGGCCGGGCCTGCAGGTGAGATACGTCCTCAGGAGCGCTGGGTGTTCTAGGTCAAAAATTTCCGCCGCAGCGATGTGCCGGGAAACGCAACACCTCTAAATAGAAGCGTAAGGAGAATCACCATGTTGAGCTGGGCAATCACATTCCTGATCATTGCCATCATCGCCGCAGTACTGGGCTTCGGTGGTATCGCGGGCACCGCCACGGGTATCGCCAAGATTCTGTTTGTCGTGTTCCTGGTGATGTTCATTGCTTCCTTCTTCTTTGGCCGTCGCGGTCGAGGCTGACATGAAAGGTTTGTTCAAGACGCTGGCAGCCGCCCTGCTATCAGGGCGGTAGTGCCATGGCATGCGGGCTGAGGCTTCTGCGGCATGCCTGAGGCCCTCATGCAGGGCTTGTCGGTAGAACAGAATTTGTACACGAAGGAGGTCACAGCGCCTCTTTCGATCTGCGTCACCTGAGGAAGGCTGGCGCATGACCAAGGGGTCGGGATGTTCTGCCTGCTTCAGGGGCGGAGTGACCTACGGGTACAGGGAGTACCTGCGTAAGGGCCGGGTCAGGAAAAGCTGCTGCGCAAGTTCGCCGGACCACCATGGCTCGACGAGCTTGCGAAGGGCTGGATCAAGCAACACATTGAAATAGAGCGCTCGTCTCGATTTCATCACTGTTATCGGCTCCTTGTCCCTGTTACGTCGGAAATTACTTTTCCCGGTGTTTCACAGGCGACCGTATATCGAGAAAAATCCCTTTTTTTTGGTCGCGATTTTTCGCTTTGCCCTACGGGATTTTGTTGAAAAATCAACGCTCGGCCACTGCTCAAAAAACATTCAATCTGCTCTGTGATGACCGGTTCACGGCACTTATGCCTGCCGAAATGTCGTAATCGAACCGATTGCGACGCCGCATTCAGCAAAAAA
This sequence comes from Pseudomonas sp. FW305-70, assembly GCF_058783925.1. Lineage (NCBI taxonomy): Bacteria > Pseudomonadati > Pseudomonadota > Gammaproteobacteria > Pseudomonadales > Pseudomonadaceae > Pseudomonas > Pseudomonas sp. FW305-70. Next base: position 24,336 of record NZ_JBYSYZ010000024.1, on the reverse strand, counting down.
ACCTCATGCCGATTCGGCATAGGGTAGGCGTTTACGGCATTAGACGGCGCTTCCTTGCATCGGAATAGTTGCGCCTTTTTTCGCCTGCCAGAGAGCCGCAAACACGCGTTCCGGGGCACCTTATACGGGGGGTAGATGCACTAGACTTTTTCGCCATGAGCGTTCCAGTTCGCGCATCTCCCTGAGTCAAACGCAAGTAAGGGTAAAGATATGAAGAAGGCAAAGCTTAGCCTCGCCTGGCAGATCCTCATCGGTCTGGTATTGGGGATAGCAATCGGTGCGCTGCTCAACCATTTCAGTGCCGAAAAAGCCTGGTGGATCAGCAACGTCCTGCAACCGGCAGGCGATATCTTTATCCGTCTGATCAAGATGATCGTGATCCCGATCGTCATCTCCTCTTTGATCGTCGGCATTGCCGGCGTCGGTGACGCCAAGAAGCTGGGGCGCATCGGCTTCAAGACCATCGTCTACTTCGAAATCGTCACGACCATCGCCATCGTGGTCGGTCTGCTGCTGGCCAACCTGTTCCATCCGGGTGCCGGTATCGACATGAGCACCCTGGGCACTGTGGACATTTCCAAGTACCAGGCGACTGCCGCCGAGGTTCAGCATGAACACGCGTTCATCGAAACCATCCTCAACCTGATCCCGTCGAACATCTTCGCGGCCATGGTTCGCGGCGAAATGCTGCCGATCATCTTCTTCTCCGTATTGTTCGGTCTCGGGCTGTCGAGCCTGCAGGCGGACCTGCGCGAGCCGCTGGTGAAGATGTTCCAGGGCGTGTCGGAAAGCATGTTCAAGGTCACTCACATGATCATGAACTACGCCCCGATCGGCGTGTTCGCACTGATCGCGGTGACCGTGGCCAACTTCGGCTTCGCGTCGTTGATACCGCTGGCCAAGCTGGTGATCCTGGTTTACGTCGCCATCGCCTTCTTCGCGTTCGTGATCCTGGGCCTGATCGCTCGCCTGTTCGGCTTCTCGGTGATCAAGCTGATGCGCATCTTCAAGGATGAGCTGGTACTGGCCTACTCCACCGCCAGCTCCGAAACCGTGCTGCCGCGCGTGATCGAGAAGATGGAAGCCTACGGCGCGCCGAAAGCCATTTGCAGCTTCGTGGTACCGACCGGTTACTCGTTCAACCTCGACGGCTCGACCCTGTACCAAAGCATTGCGGCGATCTTCATTGCCCAGCTCTATGGCATCGACCTGTCGATCAGCCAGCAACTGCTGCTGGTCCTGACGTTGATGGTCACCTCCAAAGGCATCGCCGGCGTACCGGGCGTGTCCTTCGTGGTCCTGCTGGCCACCCTCGGCAGCGTCGGTATTCCACTGGAAGGCCTGGCGTTCATCGCCGGTGTCGACCGCGTCATGGACATGGCCCGTACCGCACTGAACGTGATCGGCAACGCCCTGGCTGTTCTGGTTATCGCGCGTTGGGAAGGCATGTACGACGACGCCAAGGGCCAGCGTTACTGGAACTCCCTGCCGCACTGGCGTAGCAAGGAAAAGCTGCCGGCGGGTGAAACCTCCAGCGACTGATACAAAACCTGTGGGAGCGAGCTTGCTCGCGATGACCGACTAAAGCCGACATTGATGTCGACGGATACACCGCTATCGCGAGCAATCGAGCGTCGACCGGCTGCTCCCACAGTGATCTACGAAAGCCGCACCAGACAAACCCCGGAGAAATCCGGGGTTTGTCGTTTCTGGTCACCCCGCTATCATTCGCGGATCTTTTGGGGGATTTGACTGATGCTCAATGGCCTGTGGCTTGGCTTCTTCATCGTGGCAGCCGTTTCGGCGCTGGCGCAGTGGCTGATTGGTGGCAACGCCGGGATATTCGCGGCGATGGTGGAGAGCATTTTTGCCATGGCCAAGCTGTCGGTCGAGGTCATGGTGCTGCTGTTCGGCACCCTCACCCTCTGGCTGGGTTTTCTGCGCATTGCCGAGAAGGCCGGCATCGTCGAATGGTTGGCCAGGGCCTTGGGGCCATTGTTTTTGCGCCTGATGCCCGAAGTCCCGCCTGGTCATCCAGCCATCGGCCTGATCACCCTGAACTTCGCCGCCAACGGCCTCGGTCTGGACAACGCCGCCACGCCTATTGGCCTGAAGGCCATGAAAGCGCTGCAAGAACTCAACCCCAGCGCTACCGTCGCCAGTAACGCACAGATCCTGTTCCTGGTGCTCAACGCCTCTTCGCTGACCCTGCTGCCGGTGACCATCTTCATGTATCGCGCCCAGCAAGGCGCGCCTGACCCGACGCTGGTGTTCCTGCCGATCCTGCTGGCGACCAGTTGCTCGACCATTGTCGGCTTCCTGTCGGTGGCATTCATGCAGCGCTTGCGCGTCTGGGACCCGGTGGTGTTGGCCTACATGATCCCCGGCGCCCTCGCCCTCGGTGGTTTCATGGCGCTGCTGGCGACCCTTTCGGCGACCGCGCTGGCCGGCCTGTCATCGATCCTCGGCAACCTGACGCTGTTTGGCCTGATCATGCTGTTTTTACTGATCGGCGCGCTGCGCCAAGTGAAGGTGTACGAGGCCTTCGTTGAAGGTGCCAAAGAGGGTTTCGACGTCGCCAAGAACTTGCTGCCCTATCTGGTGGCGATGCTCTGCGCGGTGGGTGTCCTGCGGGCCTCCGGGGCACTGGACTTCGGCCTGGACGGGATTCGTCATCTGGTGGCGTGGGCCGGTTGGGACACGCGCTTCGTCGATGCGCTGCCGACGGCGATGGTCAAACCCTTCTCCGGCAGTGCCGCCCGGGCGATGCTGATTGAAACCATGAAGACCTCGGGCGTCGACAGCTTTCCGGCGCTGGTGGCGGCGACAATCCAGGGCAGTACCGAGACCACGTTCTATGTGCTGGCGGTGTACTTCGGTGCCGTGGGCATCCAGCGTGCGCGCCATGCGGTTGGCTGCGCCTTGCTGGCGGAGCTGGCCGGGGTGCTGGGTGCAATCGGTGTTTGCTACTGGTTCTTTGGTTGATCGACGTCGTCAGCCAGCGTCTTAAGCGCGGCCTTGCGCTCATCCGTCGGTAAGCCGCCGAGCTTTTCTGCGGCGGCATAGAACCTGGGCCAATCGCCATCCACCTGATGGAACAGCGCGTCAAATGCCGGTACCCACTGGTCGTACAAGCCAAACGGCAATAGCCGGGCATTGTTCATGGGGGCATGAATCCAGGCGTCGTAGCGTTTGTCTCCAGCCCACTGACTGTCGCGCAGTTGCCGGTATTCGCTGCGTAAGCGCTCGAACTCGGTCGCTTTGCGCTGGCGCATCTGTTTGGTTGGCAATGGCAAGGCGTAGAGCTTTTCCAGCCTGGCGCGGGTTTCCAGCACCAATTCAGTGAACTGGTCGCGCTGACGCGCCTGCGCATTGTTGTCCGGTGGCAGGTGGCGATAGGCCCGCCATTGGCGAGTACCTTCCTGCTCAACGAAGGTGGCAAAGGATTCGTTGAACTCGGTGTCGTCCTTCACATAGACGCGCTGATGGGCCAGTTCGTGAAAGATCAGCGTGGCCAGTCGTTCATCCCCCCAGCCCATCATCGAACTGATGATCGGATCGTTGAACCAGCCGAGTGTCGAATAGGCCTCGACACCGCCAATCGACACGTCCATGCCCTGCAAGCGTTGCAAGGCTGCTTCGCCGCGAGCTGCGCTCTGGCTGTAGTACCCGCGATAGGCCACGCAGCCGGCGATGGGAAAGCAGTGGTTGACAGGCTTGAGGGAAAATTCCGGCGTGACGAAGACATTCCAGACGACGAAGGGACGGCCAATGTCCGCATACAAGCGGTAACTTTGGTTATCCGGCAGGTGCAATTGCCGGCTGGCGAACGTTCGGGCCTTTTGTGATTGCTCCAGGTGCATACGCAGTTTTTGGTCGCGCGCCGGGTCGGCAATCACGCTGGAAACCGGCTCCCTGGCCCGCAGCAACTGCAGTTGGCCGCTGGCCAGTTGGCTGTAATAGCTGATGCTGGTGCAACCGTTGAGCAACAAAAACAACACGCCCGGAAACAAAACGCGAAAAACGCGATCAAGTAACCCAAGGCTAGGAAGCGGCCTGATCACAATAATTCTTCCTTGGAGAGTCTTCCCGCAAGACTATCCCGCCTCACTGGAGCTCCGCTATGCGCACGATGATACTGACAGGAAGTCTGCTGTTGCTGGCCGGCTGTGCCGGATTCGGAATACCCCGCCATGATCCTGCGCAAGCCTGGATCGACCTGGACTCGAAGCAAGAAGATACGGCGTTGCAGGCACTGGAGGTCGATGACAAGGCCACCGACGATAAACGCTACTTCGAAGTTCAGCCCGGTAGCCATGAATTGACAGTCCGCTACCAGTTTCCGGTGCAGCCCACCAACATCGGCCCCGACGCCGAGCCGTTGTGGCGCGATTGTCAGTTGAATGTGAAATTCAAGGATTTCAACGCCGGCGAACGTTATCAACTGCAAGCGGGGAACATCGGTTTTCGGCCGTGGGCCAAGCTCTATGATCAGCAGCGAAAAGTGATCGGCCATGGCACTCCTGCGGGCTGCCAACGAACCTGATCGGCGTTATGCTGGATGCATATCCCCTGGGACATCCATCATGCGCAGGTTGATGCTGTTACTCGCCGTTGGAGTCGTCGCGGGCTGTCAAAGCCCGATGCCGACACCTGATCCAAAAATGGCCTGGGTTGATTTTTCGACGCCCTTCCCTAACGACAAGTTGTTGATGGCTGAACGCCTGGACAAACAGCGATTGCGCGATGGGCGTTATTTCGAAGTGACGCCCGGCAGCCACGAACTGATCGTGCGTTTCGACTTTGAAGTCCCCGGCGGTGGTGGCTTGAGTATGATGAGCGGGCCCTCTGAGCGGCTGTGCTACCTGACCATCCGTTATGATCATTTCGAAGCCGGTCAGCGTTATGTACTCGAAGGCCGCTCCATAGCGTTTACCCCCGGCGCCCGGCTGTACAACGCCAAGCGCGAGATCGTCGCTGAAGACCGGGAAGCCAACTGCCTGATGTGAGATGTCAGCGGTCGTTCTTCTGGTAGATGATTTTTTTGGTGCCGTTTTCGCACGAGCCCACGACCATGTTCTGGTCGTGCACTTCGTCGTTGGTGACGATTTCAAGCGTGTAGGAAGTGACGCCACTGGCCTGGATCTTTTCTTCGATCTCGGCCTTGAGCTCTTCGCAGGGTTTCGGTGCTGCGAGGGCCGACGTGGCCAATGCGCAACAGATAACCGCCAGGGCAAAACGTTTCATGGTTGAAGCTCCTTTGAGGCAGCACGCCTGTTCACAGGTTTTCGCTGCTGTCATTTATTCGACCATATTATTAGCGGGCAAATCTGTAACGACACAAAAAAGATCGCAGCCTTGGGCTCCTCTTGCCGAATGACCCCGGCAGGTTACGCAAGGCTGCGATTTTTCTTTGCAAAAATGAAGATCTAGCTGACCAATGTTGCCTCCAGGCTGATCTTGGCATTCAGCACTTTGGACACCGGGCAGCCCTCTTTGGCCTTGTTGCTGAGTTCTTCGAACTGCGCCTGGCTTGCCCCGGGGATTTTCGCCTGCAGAACCAATTTCACTGCGGTGATCGCAAAACCGCCGTCCACTTGATCCAGAGTGACTTCCGCCTGGGTATCGATGCTATCGGCCTTCAGGCCGGCGTCACCGAGAATCATGGAGAACGCCATGGAGAAACAGCCGGCGTGGGCAGCGCCGATCAACTCTTCCGGGTTGGTGCCCCGGCCGCCTTCGAAGCGCGCCTTGAAGCCGTAGGGGGCTTCCCGGAGCACGCCGGTTTCTGTGGAAATCGCGCCGATGCCGGTTTTCAGATCACCTTCCCAATGTGCCGATGCTTTCTTGACGATAGCCATGCCTGCCTCCTGAAGGTCGGCGCGAAAGGTCGCGCCTGTGGGGTTTTCAGTTGCCAGGGTTGTGAGGATAGACGAAGGGGCAAAGTTCACTTCGTCCGATCAATCTGCTTTTTTCGCGGGATTTTTTACCGGGCTATTGAAACTCGGGTATATGCCCACATTGCATGAACACGCTTTTGGATTCGGCAGGTTTGCGTTCGCAAGAACAAACCTGCGCCCTCAATTGGAGAAGCAGGTTTATGAAACGACTGTCCGATATCAAGTTCTCGACCCTCGATCTGGTGCCGGTGCGCGAGAACGGCAGCGCGGCCCAGTCGCTGCGCAACTCGCTGGACCTGGCGCAGCATGTCGAGAAGTTCGGTTACAACCGCTTCTGGGTGGCTGAGCACCACAACATGGACGGCATCGCCAGTTCCGCGACATCGGTACTGCTCGGTTATCTGGCCGGTGGCACGTCGACCATTCGTGTCGGTTCGGGCGGTGTGATGTTGCCCAACCACGCACCCTTGGTGATTGCCGAGCAGTTCGGCACCCTGGAAAGCCTGTATCCGGGCCGGATTGATCTGGGCCTGGGGCGCGCGCCCGGTTCCGACCAGATGACCGCACGTGCGTTGCGCCGCGAGCGCTCCGGCAGTGCCGACGACTTCCCGGAAGATGTGGCGGAACTGGTGCGCTACCTCGGGCCACGTACCCCGGATCAACGAATCATCGCCATGCCGGGAACCGGGACCCATGTGCCGGTCTGGTTGTTGGGATCGAGCCTGTTCAGTGCACAGCTGGCCGGTGAACGTGGTTTGCCCTACGCCTTCGCTTCGCATTTCGCACCGCGCTACATGCATGAAGCGATTCGGGTCTACCGCAATCACTTCAAGCCCTCAGCCGTTTTGGACAAACCCTACGTAATGCTCGGCGTGCCATTGGTGGCAGCCGATACCGACGAGCAGGCCGATTACCTGGCGACTTCGGTGTTCCAGCGGATTCTCGCCCTGATGCGCGGCCAAAGCCTGGTACAGCGTCCGCCGGTGAAGACCATGGACGGCCTGTGGCTGCCCCATGAGAAAGAGGCTGTGCACGATTTTCTTGGTCTGGCCATGATTGGCAGCCCACAGAAAATCCGCGCCAAACTCGAGGTCCTGATCGAACAGACCCAGGCTGACGAGCTGATTTTCACCTGTGACCTGTACGAACATTCGGATCGCGTGCATTCCTACGAGCTGCTCGCGCAGGTTATGCGCGGCTGATACTCAAACGGCAGGCATGAAAAAGCCGGCGCCAGGGCGTCGGCTTTTTCAATCAGGCGAGGATCAGCCTACTTTTTGTAGACGATCACTTTGGCGCCCTTTTCGCATTGACCAACAACTTTTCCGCCAGATGCACTACCTTTATCGACAATCTCCAGCGAATAACCGGAAACGCCCTTGGCATCAAGTTTCGCTGCGATTTCGGCTTTCAGCTCTTCGCATGGCTTGCCACCATCTGCCAATACGGTCCCCGCAAGGCTTAACAAACCTACCGCCAACATAAACTTCTTCATCGGTTGCATTCCCTGGTCGGATCATAGGGGTAACCAGCCGTCAGCCGGACGCACTCATTCAGCGCTTTGCCATTCCCTATGGCATTCGGCCGGCGTGCAAGTTCAGAAGACTAGCCCAAAGTCAGCTGCTGGCAATCCGGAATCCGACTTTCAGGGTCACCTGAAAGTGCGCAGCCTTGCCGTCCCTGATGTGCCCACGAGTCTCGGTGACTTCAAACCATTCCATGTACTTGATGCTTTTGCTGGCTTCGGTCAGAGCATTGTTGATCGCATCTTCGATACTGCTGGTGGACGAGCCGACCAGCTCGACTTTCTTGTAGGTGTGATGGTCAGACATGGCGTTCTCCTTGGCGTGTGAATTACAGCCTAGCAGTGATTTTTCCTATTTCTTCTGTTGGCCGTTCTGAGAGTGAAGTTCAGATTTTCTGCACTTTCTCGAACCTCTGAAGTCCCAACCAACACACGCCACTCATCACCAATGCAGGAGAGCCACCATGGCCAACACCTCGTTACGCAAAGCCTCATTGCAAAGCATGGAAGCCGAGATCGAGAGTCTGCTCAAGTCTTTGGAAAACCTGAAGGACGATGCCTCGGACGAGTCGCGTAAAACCCTCAAGACCCTGAAAGGCAACGCCGAGAATGCCTTGAAGCACTCGCGCCATCTGCTTGCCGACGCCTATGAAGAGGTCAAGGTCAAAACCCGTGAAACCGGGATTGCCACCAGGGACTACGCCCAGGAGCACCCCTGGACGACAGCCGGTGTCGCCGTGGGCGCATTGGGCCTGCTGGCCGCTTATCTGTTGTGCAAGCGTGACTAATCCGTTTGGCGCAGCTCGTTTTTAAGCCACTGCGCCAGTTGCCGGGCGCGCCCGTCCGCGGCGCGCTTGGGTAGCCACAACGCCAGTTGTGCCGGGGTTTCACTGAAGCCCCAGGGCGCAACCAGGCGGCCGGCCTTCAAGTCCTCTGCCACCAAGGGTTCGGGGGCAATCGCCACGCCCAAACCCGCGACAGCGGCTTCCAGCAAGTAGTACAAATGCTCAAATCCCTGACCGTACTTCAACGCCCTGGCGTCGAGGCCGCATTGTTGCGCCCAATTTGGCCAGGCTTGCGGGCGTGAAGTGGTGTGCAGCAAGGGTTCGTTCAGCAGTGCGCTCTCCGGCGCTTGCTTGAGCCGCTCATAGCCGGCGAACCGAGGGCTCATGACCGGCCCGATACGTTCGCTGGCCAGCTCGAAAACCTGCATGTCCGCCGGCCAGGGTGGCTCGGCAAAGACCAGCAAGGCATCCAGTCCCGGTCTTCGCGGATCGAGATCGCCTTCTCCGGCCGACAGGTGCAGACGCAGGTCCGGCAAGTCGGCATTGAGCCTCCCCAGTCGCGGGATAAACCAGCGCGCCAACAGGCTTCCCGAGCAACCGAGTACGAACGGGGCGTCGGCCGTGCTTTGTGTGAGTTCTGCGCAGACGCTGCGCAGGCGCTCGAAGGCTTCGCTGCTGGCGTCACGCAGGCGTAAGCCGGCATCTGTGAGTTTCAGGCCGCGACCGTCCTTGATGAACAGGCTGACGCCGAGGTGTTCTTCAAGCACCTTGAGCTGCCGGCTAACCGCACCATGGGTGACATGCAGCTGCTCGGCCGCGTGACTGACACTGTTCAAGCGGGCAGTGGCTTCGAAGGCGCGAAGCGCATTCAGCGGAGGAAGGTCATGGCTCATTGGATCTGTGAGTTTTCCTGACAGGTTGTGGCGATCTTATCGGTTTTCAGGCCGGGGCGTCAGGGGTAGAGTGAAGCCCACTATCTCTTTATGCATCACTTCACGCATTCAACTGGAGCGCCAAATGACCCAGACTAATCTGCGCAACGGCCCTGATGCCAACGGCCTGTTTGGCGCGTTCGGTGGCCGCTACGTTGCCGAAACCCTGATGCCGTTGATCCTCGACCTGGCCCGTGAATATGAATTGGCCAAGGAAGATCCTGCATTCAAGGAAGAACTGGCCTACTTCCAGCGCGACTACGTCGGACGTCCAAGCCCGTTGTACTTCGCCGAGCGTCTGACCGAGTTCTGTGGCGGCGCAAAGATCTATCTCAAGCGCGAAGAGCTGAACCACACCGGCGCGCACAAGATCAATAACTGCATCGGCCAGATCCTGCTGGCGCGACGCATGGGCAAGAAACGCATCATCGCCGAGACCGGCGCCGGCATGCACGGCGTGGCCACTGCCACCGTGGCTGCACGTTTCGGCCTGGATTGCGTGATCTACATGGGCACCACTGACATCGAACGCCAGCAGGCCAACGTTTTCCGCATGAAGCTGCTGGGCGCCGAGGTTATCCCGGTGGTCGCCGGCACCGGCACGCTCAAGGATGCAATGAACGAAGCCCTGCGTGACTGGGTGACCAACGTCGACAGCACCTTCTACCTGATCGGCACCGTGGCCGGTCCGCACCCTTACCCGGTGATGGTCCGTGACTTCCAGGCCGTGATCGGCAAGGAAACCCGCGAGCAGTTGCAAGCCCAGGAAGGTCGCCTGCCGGACAGCCTGGTGGCGTGCATTGGCGGTGGCTCCAACGCCATGGGCCTGTTCCATCCGTTCCTGGACGACAAGAGTGTCGAGATCATCGGCGTTGAAGCGGCCGGTTATGGCATCGAGACCGGCAAGCATGCGGCCAGCCTGAACGGCGGCGTTCCAGGCGTGCTGCACGGCAACCGCACGTTCCTGCTGCAGGACGACGATGGCCAGATCATCGATGCCCACTCGATCTCCGCCGGCCTCGACTACCCGGGCATCGGCCCGGAACACGCCTGGTTGCACGACATCGGCCGCGTTCAGTACACCTCGGTGACTGACGACGAAGCCCTCGCCGCGTTCCACCAGTGCTGCCGCCTGGAAGGGATCATCCCGGCCCTGGAAAGCGCCCATGCCCTGGCTGAAGTATTCAAACGCGCACCGACCCTGCCAAAGGATCACCTGATGGTGGTCAACCTGTCCGGCCGTGGCGACAAAGACATGCAGACCGTGATGCACCACATGGAACAATCCAAGCAGGAGAAACACTGATGAGCCGCCTGCAAACGCGTTTTGCCGAACTCAAGGAACAGAACCGTGCCGCCCTGGTGACCTTCGTGACCGCTGGCGACCCGGGCTATGACACCTCCCTGGCAATCCTCAAGGGCTTGCCGGCGGCTGGCGCCGATGTGATCGAGTTGGGAATGCCCTTCACCGACCCGATGGCTGACGGCCCGGCCATCCAGCTCGCCAACATCCGTGCGTTGGGTGCCAAACAGAATCTGGCGAAAACCCTGCAAATGGTTCGCGAGTTCCGCCAGGACAACAACGAAACGCCGCTGGTGCTGATGGGTTACTTCAACCCGATCCACATGTACGGTGTACCGCGCTTCATTGCCGAAGCCAAAGAGGCCGGCGTTGACGGCCTGATCGTGGTCGACCTGCCGCCGGAGCACAACGGCGAGCTGTGCGACCCGGCGCAGGCTGCGGGCCTGGACTTCATCCGCCTGACCACGCCAACCACCGACGATGTGCGCCTGCCGACTGTTCTTAACGGCAGCTCCGGTTTCGTCTACTACGTGTCGGTGGCCGGCGTGACCGGCGCAGGTGCCGCCACGCTGGAACACGTCGAGGAAGCGGTTGCCCGTCTGCGCCGCCATACCGACCTGCCGATCAGTATCGGTTTCGGTATCCGGACTCCGGAACAGGCAGCGTCCATTGCACGCCTGGCTGATGGCGTGGTGGTGGGCTCGGCGTTGATCGATCACATCGCCAATGCCACGTCCCCGGAACAAGCCGTGGATGGCGTGCTGAGCCTGTGCTCGGCATTGGCCGAAGGCGTGCGTAAGGCCCGCGTCAGCTGAAGGCACCGTTCCTGATTCAGGGACTGAACAGCAAAACGCGGTAAACCTTGTGGGAGCGAGCTTGCTCGCGATAGCGGCGTGTCAGCCGACATCAATGCTGGATGTGCAGCCCTCATCGCGAGCAAGCTCGCTCCCACAGGTCGCGGTATCAAGGCAACTCTATGCCGCCTGCTGCCTTGTGCAGTTTGCGCAAATGCTCGCCAATCTGCTTCACGTTGGCTTCGTTGGCGGCCATTTCGGCGGCACGACCCGGTTCGAGCAACGCTCTCACTTCCTTGTCCAGGTCCCCGGACAGCGCCAGAAGCTGCTTCTGGCGCTGGCTGCTTTCCGATTCCAGGTGCTCCCACTCGCTCGGCTGTGGCAAGCCATATCCGTTGGTGCCCAGTAGTTCCGCCGGACGGCTGAGGAAGCCACTGTTGGCGAGAATGTCCTTGAGCGTCTGGTTGGCCTTGTCCATGCCGCCATTCTGCAGTTCTCGGGCGCCCAGATAGCGCTGCTTCACTTCATCCTGAGCCAGCAGCATCTGCTGACGGAAACTGGCCTGTTCCAGCAGGAGCAACGCCGCGCTGGTGCGCAGGTCCGCCTGGTCGAACCATTGCCGACGATCCGCGGCTTTCAAGTCCAGCCACTCTTCGACGGTTTCCTGTTTGATCGGCAAGTGCTTTTTCAGGATTTCGAACATCGCCTGATAGCGTTCGCGGAAGGAATCGAAACGATAACCCAGGCGCAAGGCTTCCCGCGGATCGTCCAGCACACTGGTGTCCGCCAACCCTCGACCTTTGAGCACTTCCAGCAAACCGTTGGGCATGATGTTGTCGAGCCCTACCAATTTCGGATTGTTGGTGCCGCCGCGCAGCAATTTCAGTTCTTCCACCGCACAGTTGTTCGACAGGAAGAAGTAGTTGCCGTCGTAGCTCCAGTGCATCTCGGCGGCACGCTCCACCACGTCTTCAACCTCTGTGCGCGACAGGTTCAGGGGCACGGAGGCCAGGCTGCGCAGTTCGGTCTTGGTATATTCGTCGATGACCTGGGACAGCGGCAGGATAAACAGCCGCGACGGGTATTTACCGACCAGGCCATCCCAGCTCGACAACTGTACGTCGCCGACGAAGGCGCGATACGACAGCACCAGGTGCTGGTCCAGGTCCAGTCGGCAATCCGGACCACGGGGGCGGCCCGGCGCGCAGATCACCAGACGCAGCATGCTGTGGCCCCAGCGGCTGAACAGGTTCTGGTTAGCCTCGGCCAGCAGATAGTCAACGGCATAGACCCGCTCCGGATCGACCTGCCCCAGCGGTGTCTTGGCGAAATCGTTGCCGGCATTGAGGAACGCGACGGTTTTGCTGCAGGTGTCACTGGCGGCGGGCGCCCAGCCGAAATGCTCTTTGTAGTAGCGATACAGTGCGGGACGGCGGCAGGCGTAGCTCGGGTCAAGGAGGAAATACTCCATGTTGATCGCGACGAATTCCTTGGGGCTGCTGGTCTCGTAGATATCCGGACTGCGGGCAATCTGGCGATTGTGCTGTTCGCGTTCACCCCGACGGCCTACGTATTGCTGCCAGCCGGCCAGGTCGAGCAGGCGCGGATCGTCGCTGAGGGTAAAGCGCCGATCGGACTGGCCCCGACATTGGTCGGGTATGCCGACCAGCCCTGAGCTGTTGTTGCGCCGGGTGCAGCGCTGAATCAACTTGCGCTCGTCATCCGGCCACAGGCGCGAACGGTCGTAGATGTGAGTCAGCTCGTGCAACACAGTGGCCAGCATTTCCCGACGCACGGTGCCATGGGGGCGATGGGTTTTTTTGCTCGCGGCGCTGCCATCGGTGAGACCGGCCAACAGATTGCGGTTCAGATCGAGCTCGGACACCAGCGATGCCTGGCCGTAGGCATTGCGCGGCATGTCATCGGTCCAGCCGACGACGATACGCCGGTCCAGTTGCTCGATGAAACGTGGCGGCAGCGCCTGCATGGCTTCATCAAGCAACGCCTGGCTGGCTTGCTGTTGCGCGGGCGTCAGACCTTCGGTCTTGAGTTGCAACTGAAGGCCTGCGTGGGCCGTGTTGCCAAGCAGCAACAGGGCCCCGGTCAGCAGCCAGGCACGTGGACACCTCACAGTGCGAGGATGGCTTCGGCGAGATCTTGATCGCTGGCGTCGCGCGCTTCCGGCACGCGGGTACGCAGCAAGTTGAAAGCGGACTCCAGGTGAGCGCCACGAATGTCGCCGTTGCTGGCGACGAAACTGGCGGCGTCGTCCTGGGCTTCGCGCACGATTTTCGAATCGCGAATGGACGTGGTGGTGTCGGAGGTGAAATCGAGGGTGCGCTGGGTCGCACGGATCAGGATGTTACTGGTGGCAACCAGAGTATGTGCCTGGGCCACATCGGCCAACAGCAGCAGGCCGAGGATGGCAGCAATCAGCGGGTTACGCATGGATCGAACTCCAGAAAAACGGGGATAACTATTGGACGAGAATTGCTTGCGCCAGTTCAAGGTCGCTGGCATGAAGTTTTGCCTGGGTCTGGCGCAGATACCGAAGGGCCGACTCCAATCGTGCGCCTCTCATCAGACCGTCACTGGCAATGAATGCCGCGGCGTCATCGTGGGCGGCGAGCAGTAGTTTATGGTCGAAGGGGGCGGAGGTCACGAGGCTTGTGGCGTAACCACTGGCGACGGTGCCCTGGGTGGACAGGTTGAAGGCGTCATAAGCGTGGGCTGATGCGCAGTAACCCAGAGTAAGAAAAACTGGAGCGATCAAGGGAATGGAAAGAAAACGCATGAGACTCGACAGTTGAAAGTGAGTCCCAAGGCTAGCGCAAGGGCCGGTCTAGAGCCAGTGCCGAAACATTGGGACACGCCGGGCGTGCCCCATGTCTGTACCGCCGTTTAGATGGTCAGGATCGCCTGAGCCAGTTGTGCGTCTGTTGCGCTCAGTTGCGGCGCCTTATGGCGAATGTGGTCGAGGGCGCTTTCCAGCTTCACGCCGCGGATGGAGCCTTCGCTGGCGACGAAGCTGGCGGCGTCGTCACGGGCGGCGAGGACGATCTTGTCATCCTTGAACGACGACGAGACGATGTTGGTGGTCGCATCGGAAGTGGCCTTGAGCGCATTGACCACAGCATCCGTGGTCACGATGAAGCTGGTGGCTTGGGCACTGGCAGCCACGGCAAACAGGGCCGCGGCGCTAAGCAGGCGAAGACGGGACATGGGGTAACTCCTTTTGGTAGACCATTTGAAATATGGCGCAGTGTCTGCAAAGTCAGACGCCAGGCACTCGGCGTTCGCCACGTTCTGAAGTGATATTAGGCCTGTCTGTGTCGGTTCGAACAGTCCTGACCCTGTGCGCGGTAAGTCAGCGCCAGAAGGGTTTATCCAATTCATGGCTGCGGTCGGCGTGGCTGATACCCAGATCCGCTAGCTGGCGATCATCGAGTTGAGCCAGCAAACGTCGTGTTCTCGCCCTTTCCAGGCCAGCGCAGAGTCCCTTCAGCAGCCCTCGAAGCCAGTGCTGGCAAGTTCTCGATTGAGCCGAGGGAATGGAAAAATCCTGCAGGTTCTTCATGGCACGGTCCCTGTCCTGATAAGTGGAAAGCTCCATGCTGACACCTGCCGAGTATCCACTACAGACACACGGCGGCAATATTGTACTCATGCAGTTTATGTTTTTTTCAAACTGTACTGGTTATCAGGTTTCTCTTCTGTAAGACCGGGTTTGCCAGGCCAAAACGACAAAACCCGTCGTGGTTGCCCACGACGGGTTTTGTTTTTTCAATTCGGGTTGCTGGCGGTGGACCTTAAGGTCAGAGCCAGCGACGCTAACTTAGCGCCAGAACGGCTTGCTCAGCTCTTCGTAGCGTTGTGCTTCGCTAATCCCGGCGTCAGCCAGCAGACGCGAATCCAGGCGAGCCAGTTGATGGCGGCTGGTAATGCGGCGCTGCCACAACATCAGGTTGGCGATAACGCGCAGAGGCAGGGAAGCCTGGGTTTTTGCAGCAGTGTCTTCGAAGAACAGATCGGAACTGAGTGTACGTTCCATGGTGGTCATCCTTCCGCTTGTGGCGGGATTAGGTAGTGGTTTAACTGGTGCCCATGATCCTCTTGTTTGCCTAGTCTCTGTAGATACAGTTCATCTGTATTGTGAGAGCTCAGTTAACTGTTTATAGGGGGTGTACTGGTCGAAATTGAGGCAACTGTACCTGTCTGCACTGTTTGAGTGCAAAACTGCAGTTTTTGCTCGAGGAAGTAGGAATTTTCCGTAGGAAATGACCAGTACAGCAGTACAGTTTTTTTCATATTGCGAGGGTGGCAAGCGCAAGCTGGCGAAACTGTGTTTGCACCAGCTGCTATCTGTAGCAATTACTTCTTCAGCATGTGCCCGGTTTCTTCCAGGTTTATGTGCCAACTGAGTGCATCACGCAGGATGTGCGGGGTATGTCCGCCGATGGCGCACGCAGCGGTGAAGTAATCATTCAGCGCCTGGCGGTAATCCGGGTGCACGCACTTGTCGATGATGACCCGGGCACGCTCCCGGGGCGCCAGGCCTCGCAAGTCTGCCAGGCCCACTTCGGTCACGAGGATGTCGACATCATGTTCGGTGTGGTCGACATGGCTGACCATCGGCACCACGCTGGAGATCGCACCGCCCTTGGCGATCGACTTGGTCACGAACACGGACAGGTGCGCGTTGCGCGCGAAGTCGCCCGAGCCACCGATGCCGTTCATCATCCGGGTGCCGCAGACGTGAGTGGAGTTGACGTTGCCGTAGATGTCGAACTCCAGCGCCGTGTTGATGCCGATGATGCCGAGGCGGCGCACGACTTCCGGGTGGTTGGAGATTTCCTGCGGGCGCAGGACCAGCTTGTCCTTGTAACGCTCCAGGTTGCCGAACACATCGGCGTTGCGCCGGCTCGACAGGGTGATCGAGCTGCCCGAAGCAAAGCTCAGCTTACCGGCGTCGATCAGGTCGAAAGTCGAGTCCTGCAGCACCTCGGAATACATCGTCAGGTCTTCGAACGGCGAGTCGATCAGGCCACACATCACCGAGTTGGCGATGGTGCCGATACCGGCCTGTAGTGGACCGAGCTTGTTGGTCATGCGTCCGGCAGCCACTTCCTGTTTGAAGAAGTCGATCAGGTGGTCGGCAATGGCCTGGGTCTCGGCGTCGGGTGCCAGCACCGTGGAGGGTGAGTCAGCCTGGTTGGTGACCACGATGGCGACGATTTTTTCCGCCGGAATCGGGATGGCGGTGCTGCCAATGCGGTCGTCGACTCTGACCAATGGAATCGGAGTGCGGGTCGGGCGATAGGTCGGGATATAGATGTCGTGCAGGCCTTCGAGGTTCGGGTTGTGTGCCATGTTGATCTCGACGATCACGTGCTTGGCGAAAATCGCGAAGCTGGCCGAGTTGCCTACCGAAGTGGTTGGCACGATATGCCCTTGCTCGGTGATCGCAACGGCTTCAATCACGGCAATGTCCGGCAGTTTCAATTGCTGGTTGCGCAATTGCTCCACGGTTTCCGACAGGTGCTGGTCGATGAACATGACTTCACCGGCGTTGATCGCCTTGCGCAGGGTGCTGTCGACCTGAAACGGCATGCGCCGCGAGAGCACACCGGCTTCGGTCAACTGCTTGTCGAGGTCGTTGCCCAGGCTTGCGCCAGTCATGAGGCTGATCTTCAGTGGCGTGACCTTGGCGCGCTCGGCCAACGCCTGAGGAACGGCTTTGGCTTCTCCGGCGCGAGTAAAGCCACTCATGCCGACGGTCATGCCATCCTCAATCAGGGCGGCAGCGTCGGCAGCGCTCATCACTTTGTCCAACAACGAAGGCAGGCGAATACGGTCACGGTACATGGATTGTTATCTCGGGCAACAGGTAGCAGGACGTGCAGTCTAGTGAATTGCGTCGACTTCTGTCCCGCTACCAAGGTCGCAATCGAGGCGTCTATTCCGCGCCTTTCAAGCAAAACACCGTTACCGGATCGGTAACAAAAGAGTGGTTTGTCCGACGATTTGCGCAAACAAAAACGCCCCGACGAGTCGGGGCGTTCTGTGTACCGCAGAGGATTAGTCGACGGCTTTTACCATGTCTTCGATGACCTTTTTGGCGTCACCGAACACCATCATGGTTTTGTCCAGGTAGAACAGTTCGTTGTCCAGGCCGGCATAGCCGCTGGCCATCGAGCGCTTGTTGACAATGATTGTCTTGGCCTTGAACGCTTCGAGGATCGGCATGCCGGCAATCGGCGATTTCGGATCGTTCTTCGCGGCCGGGTTGACCACGTCGTTGGCGCCCAACACCAGCACCACGTCGGCCTGGCCGAACTCGGAGTTGATGTCTTCCATCTCGAACACCTGGTCGTAAGGTACTTCGGCCTCCGCCAGCAACACGTTCATGTGGCCCGGCATACGACCGGCAACCGGGTGGATCGCGTACTTCACGGTCACGCCGCGATGGGTCAGCTTCTCGGTCAGTTCCTTCAGCGCATGCTGCGCCCGTGCTACCGCCAGGCCATAGCCCGGAACGATGATCACGGTGTCGGCGTTGGTCAGCAGGAAAGTCGCGTCGTCAGCCGAGCCGGATTTCACCGGACGGGCTTCCTTGGCGCCTGCCGGACCTGCGTCGGCTGTATTGCCGAAACCGCCGAGCAGTACATTAAAGAAGGAGCGGTTCATCGCTTTGCACATGATGTACGAGAGGATCGCACCGGATGAACCTACCAGCGAACCCGCGATGATCAGCATCGAGTTGTTCAGCGAGAAGCCGATACCTGCCGCTGCCCAGCCGGAGTAGCTGTTGAGCATCGACACGACCACTGGCATGTCCGCGCCACCGATCGGGATGATGATCAGCACACCCATGATGAAGGCCAGGGCCAGCATCAAGGCGAAGGCGCTGAGGTCGCCGGTCAACATGAAGGTGATGCCCAGGCCCAGGGTAGCCACGCCCAGCAGCAGGTTCAGCTTGTGTTGACCGGTGAACTGTACCGGTGCGCCCTGGAACAGGCGGAACTTGTACTTGCCCGACAGCTTGCCGAAGGCGATGACCGAACCGGAGAAGGTGATCGCACCAATGGCGGCACCGAGGAACAGCTCCAGGCGGTTACCTGCCGGGATCGCGTCACCCAGCTGCGCAACGATACCCAGCGACTGCGGCTCGACGACCGCCGCGATGGCAATGAACACCGCGGCCAGGCCGATCATGCTGTGCATGAAGGCGACCAGTTCGGGCATCTTGGTCATTTCAACGCGTTTGGCCATGATCGAACCGGCAGTGCCGCCGATCAGCAGGCCGACGATCACGTAGACGATACCGTCATGGGCCAGTTCGGCACCGAGCTTGTAGATCAGGCCGACCGTGGTGAGGATAGCCAAGCCCATGCCGAGCATGCCGAACAGGTTGCCGCGACGCGACGTGGTGGGATGCGAAAGGCCCTTGAGCGCCTGGATGAAGCAAACCGAGGCGATCAAATACAGGGAAGTAACCAGGTTCATGCTCATGCTTGCTGCACCTCAGCCTTGACTGCTTCGGCCTTGGCGGCCGGAGTTTTTGCCGGGGCCGCTTTCTTCTTGAACATTTCCAGCATGCGCCGGGTCACCAGGAAGCCACCAAAGACGTTGACCGCAGCCAGGGCCACGGCCAGGGTACCCATGGTCTTGCCCAGCGGGGTGACAGTGAGGGCGGCGGCGAGCATGGCGCCGACGATCACGATGGCAGAGATGGCATTGGTGACAGCCATCAGTGGCGTGTGCAGTGCAGGTGTAACGTTCCAGACCACGTGGTAGCCGACGTAGATGGCCAGCACGAAGATGATCAGGTTGTAGATACCGTGAGAGATCAGCATGTCTTCCATTGTTTTTATCCTCAGCCGTTCTTGCGCACGATCTGGCCGTCGCGGCACATCAGGCACGCGGCGACGATATCGTCTTCAAGGTTGATCACCAGTTGTCCTTCTTTATCGAACAACAGTTTCATGAAGTCCAGCAGGTTGCGTGCGTACAGCGCCGACGCATCGGCCGCCACTGCGCCCGCCAGGTTGGTCGGGCCAACGATGGTCACGCCATTTTCGACGACCACCTGATCGGCCACGGTCAGCGGGCAGTTACCGCCCTGGGCTGCCGCGAGGTCGATGACCACCGAACCCGGTTTCATCTGTGCCACGGTTTCTGCGCTGAGCAGCGTCGGTGCCTTGCGACCGGGAATCAGTGCTGTGGTGATGACGATGTCAGCCTGCTTGGCGCGCTCGTGCACGGCCGCGGCCTGGCGCTGCATCCAGCTGGCCGGCATCGGCCGGGCGTAACCACCGACACCAACGGCGCATTCACGCTCCTCGTCGGTCTCGTAAGGCACGTCGACGAACTTCGCGCCGAGGGATTCGATCTGCTCTTTCACCGCAGGACGCACGTCAGAGGCTTCGATCACCGCACCCAGGCGTTTTGCCGTAGCAATGGCCTGCAATCCGGCCACACCGGCACCAAGGATCAGCACGCGCGCCGCTTTTACGGTGCCCGCAGCCGTCATCAGCATCGGCATGAAACGTGGGTAATGGTGAGCGGCCAGCAAGACAGCCTTGTAACCGGCAATGTTGGCTTGCGACGACAGCACATCCAGGCTTTGGGCGCGGGAGGTGCGTGGCGCAGCCTCCAGGGCGAAGGCGGTAATGCCGCACTCGGCCATTTTGGCGATGGTTTCGTTGTTGAACGGATTGAGCATACCCACCACAACGGTGCCGCTTTTGATCAGCGCCAGCTCGCTGTCGCTGGGGGCGACCACCTTCAAAATCAGCTCTGCTCCAAACGCATCATTGGCGCTGCCAATGGTTGCGCCTGCCGCTTCATAGGCACTGTCGACAACGCTGGCATTAACGCCGGCGCCGCTTTGTACAGTGACCTTATGACCCTGGCTGATCAGCTTCTTGATGGTTTCCGGGGTTGCAGCAACCCGTGTTTCACCGGTCTGGGTTTCGAGAGGAACACCAATGTGCACGTCAAATCTCCTGCGTGATCTTATTGAGTAAACCCATGCACTACGGATGGTGCGGCTGGGGCGGCCGATCAGCACGATCCCGCCAAATCAGGGCGGGGCGCG
Organism: Pseudomonas sp. FW305-70; assembly: GCF_058783925.1. Classification (NCBI taxonomy): domain Bacteria; kingdom Pseudomonadati; phylum Pseudomonadota; class Gammaproteobacteria; order Pseudomonadales; family Pseudomonadaceae; genus Pseudomonas; species Pseudomonas sp. FW305-70. The sequence goes on along the minus strand of NZ_JBYSYZ010000024.1, from coordinate 3,997 downwards.
GCATTTTGCAGGCGAACTTTGTGCCCTTCAAGGGATTATGACGGGTGACGGAAAATTAACTACAAGTCACCCCGTGACCGAATGTCGCAACCAACCGGCTCGATCCCTTGCAAACCGTGCTTTACAAGGATTCTGGCCGAAATTGAAGAATTTATACATCGGCCGTATGAATGATGCGGCATCGCCTCGAAATAGTGGCCCAAAGCCGCGTGATCTGGCGCTTGTGGGACGTTTGTACGACTTTTCGATACAGTTTGCTGTCATGCGACAAATACGTATATCTGTAGGGCTTTGTTTTTGCTGACTACGGGGTCAAGTAACGTTGGAGAGCCTTTACTCCTCTAGGCTGTAGCTGTGCGCCTGGTTTACCAGCCAGTCACGAAATGCCCTTAAAGACGCGGATTCGACCTTTCGCTCAGGAATCATCAGGTAATAAGCCTTGATGCTGGACAGTGCTTGCGGGTTGGCGATCACCAGACGTTTTTCTTTCAACTCCCTTTGAATCAGGAACGGCGGAATCAGGGCAATGCCCATGTCATGCATGGCCGCCTGGGCGAGCATGGAGAATAGCTCGTAGCGGGGGCCTGTCATGTCTCGCGGGACATTCAGGTGTTGGGAATCGAACCACTGGCGCCAGGCATAAGGACGGGTGGTTTGTTGCAGCAGGGGCAAATCGGCGATTTCGTCGGGCGTAAGGCTGTTGTTGTTTCCGAGCAGGTTGGGGCTGCAAACGGGCATCGGATTTTCACCCATCAGCCTGTGGGATTCTGTACCCGACCAATCCGCGTCGCCGAAGTAGATCGCGGCATCGAAATCAGTGTCGGCGAACAGGAACGGGCGTGTGCGGTTGGTCAGGTTGACCGTCACTTCCGGGTGCTTGTGCTGGAAATCCTTGAGTCGTGGCAGCAGCCATTGGGTGCCGAAGGTCGGCACCACGGCCAATTCGATTACGTTGGTGCCCTGCTGGCCCATCACGGACAAGGTGTCGCGCTCAACTGCATCAAGTTGAGTGGCGATCCGGCGGCTGTAGGAAAGCCCGGCCTCCGTCAACTTCACTCCGCGCCGCGAACGTCGGAACAGTTCTACGCTTAGGAACTCCTCAAGGCTGGCGATCTGTCGGCAGATCGCCCCCTGGGTCAGCGAAAGCTCCTGGGCGGCCTTGGTGAAGCTTTCATGGCGCGCCGCGGCCTCGAAGCTGATCAGGGCGGTGGTGCTGGGTATCTTCCTGCGCATGTACGCCAACCTCACTAATGCATCGCATAAAAGCTCTTTTGCGACGTTTCGGAGTGAGAAATTAGCACAACAGTATGCGAAATCCTCGTTTGCCGTAGCGCCGATCCAGGCCTAGGATCACTCCACGTTATTTGACCCGATTCGAGAGGACACACTCATGGGTGGTAAAGCTAGCTTCAACTGGATCGATCCCCTGCTGCTGGATCAACAGCTCACTGAAGAAGAACGCATGATTCGCGACACGGCTGCGCAGTTCGCTCAGCAGAGCCTGGCGCCGCGCATTCTTGAAGCTTTCCGCCATGAGAAGACCGATCCGGCGATCTTCCGCGAAATGGGCGAAGTGGGTCTGTTGGGCGCAACCATCCCCGAGCAGTACGGTGGCAGTGGCCTGAACTACGTCAGCTATGGCCTGATCGCCCGTGAAGTCGAGCGTATCGACTCCGGTTATCGCTCGATGATGAGCGTTCAGTCCTCGCTGGTGATGGTGCCGATCAATGAGTTCGGTACCGAAGCGCAGAAGCAGAAGTACCTGCCGAAACTGGCCTCGGGCGAGTGGATCGGCTGCTTCGGTCTGACCGAGCCTAACCACGGTTCCGACCCGGGCGCGATGATCACTCGTGCGCGCAAAGTGGAAGGCGGCTACAGCCTCACCGGCAGCAAGATGTGGATCACCAACAGCCCGATTGCCGACGTGTTCGTGGTCTGGGGCAAGGATGATGCCGGCGACATCCGCGGCTTCGTTCTGGAGAAAGGCTGGAAAGGCCTGAGCGCTCCGGCGATTCACGGCAAGGTTGGCCTGCGGGCATCGATCACCGGTGAAATCGTGATGGACAACGTGTTCGTGCCGGAAGAGAACATCTTCCCGGATGTCCGTGGCCTGAAAGGTCCTTTCACCTGCCTCAACTCGGCACGTTACGGTATCTCCTGGGGCGCACTGGGTGCGGCCGAGTTCTGCTGGCACACCGCTCGCCAGTACACCCTGGATCGCCAACAGTTCGGCCGTCCATTGGCAGCCACTCAGTTGATCCAGAAGAAACTGGCCGACATGCAGACCGAAATCACCATGGCGCTGCAAGGCTGCCTGCGTCTGGGTCGTATGAAGGATGAAGGCACTGCGGCGGTCGAAATCACTTCGATGATGAAGCGCAACTCTTGCGGCAAGTCCCTGGACATCGCGCGCATGGCTCGCGATATGTTGGGCGGCAATGGCATCTCCGATGAGTTCGGCGTTGCTCGCCACCTGGTGAACCTGGAAGTGGTGAATACCTATGAAGGTACGCACGACGTCCATGCACTGATCCTCGGTCGTGCGCAAACCGGCATCCAGGCGTTCTATTAACAGGAGGACGTCCATGGGCGCGCTATCGCATCTACGGGTACTGGATTTATCGCGGGTGCTGGCCGGGCCTTGGGCCGGGCAGATCCTGGCCGACCTCGGCGCTGAAGTGATCAAGGTCGAGCGCCCCGGTAACGGTGATGACACGCGCGCCTGGGGGCCACCGTTCCTTAAAGACGCTTATGGGGAAAACACCAGCGAGGCTGCCTATTACCTGTCGGCCAACCGCAACAAGCAATCGGTCACCATCGACTTCACTCGCCCCGAAGGGCAGAAGCTGGTGCGTGAGCTGGCGGCGAAGTCGGACATCCTGATCGAAAACTTCAAGGTTGGTGGTCTGGCGGCCTATGGCCTGGACTATGAATCGATGAAGGCGATCAATCCGGACCTGATCTATTGCTCGATCACCGGGTTTGGCCAGACCGGTCCTTACGCCAAGCGTGCGGGTTATGACTTCATGATCCAGGGGTTGGGCGGTCTCATGAGCCTCACGGGGCGACCTGAAGGCGAAGAAGGTGCGGGGCCGGTGAAGGTTGGCGTGGCGCTGACGGATATCCTGACCGGGCTGTACTCGACTGTCGCGATCCTGGCTGCGCTTGCGCATCGGGATCACGACGGCGGTGGTCAGCATATCGACATGGCGCTGCTGGACGTGCAGGTGGCCTGTCTGGCCAACCAGGCCATGAACTACCTGACGACAGGCAATGCGCCTAAACGCTTGGGTAATGCTCATCCGAACATTGTGCCCTATCAGGATTTTCCTACGGCGGACGGCGATTTCATCCTTACCGTTGGGAACGACGGGCAGTTCCGCAAGTTCGCGGAAGTGGCCGGGCAGCCGCAGTGGGCGGACGATCCGCGTTTTGCCACCAACAAGCTGCGGGTAGCGAACCGTGCGCTGTTGATTCCGCTGATCCGCCAGGCAACGGTGTTCAAGACCACCGCTGAATGGGTGGCGCAGCTGGAGCAGGCGGGCGTGCCATGCGGGCCTATCAATGACCTGGCGCAGATGTTTGCCGATCCTCAGGTCAAGGCGCGCGGCTTGGCCATCGAGCTGCCGCATGCGCTGGCGGGAATGGTGCCTCAGGTGGCGAGCCCTATTCGTCTGTCCGAAACCCCGGTGGAGTACCGGTTTGCGCCACCTTTGCTGGGTGAGCATACGCTGGAGGTATTGCATCGGGTCTTGGGGCTGGATGCAGGCTCGGTGTCTGCGCTCAAGGCGTCTGGCGTGCTTTGATTGCTCTCCTCTATATAGGGAAGCGCTTTTGCTTCTCTATATAGGCTGCAAACCCGGCGTTTTGGCGCTTTCTGCAAGTTATTGATAGAAAAGCAAAGTCAGTGCTTGACGGCTGATTTCAGATGTCTATAATTCGCCCCACTTCCGGCGCAGTCGAAACGGAAAACTCCTTGATAAACAAAGAGTTACGC
>NZ_JBYSYZ010000023.1:75827-85847 GCF_058783925.1 Pseudomonas sp. FW305-70 | reverse complement strand
GGGGGGGGCGATTCGAGACGCATCGGAGAGGTGGGTCATCAACGAACTGGAGCCTGAACAGGCTAGTCTAAAACAGATCAACGATTGGCTGGGCGAGGAGATAGTACGCTTCGCAGGTATGGAGTCTGGCTAATCGCGCATGCTGATAGGTGATGAGTGCTGATGATGACCTTAAATTGGGATTATAATTTAATTTTTGGATAGTCTCTAATTGCTAGGTTTATTGATTTTAGAATTGGTGAGAACTTAGAAAAATTGATGGTTTTTTGGTTGGCTTTCACAATGTGCTGAGCAAATGTATTTTTGTTGTAAGTAGTGCTTGGTGGGCCTTTACGAAGCACTTCGAAAGTTTTGCCATCGTAGGGCATTGATAATACAGACCGATGGAAGAAATCCTCCATCATGGTGTCATTTCCTCCTGAGAGCGGAGTAAGTACAACGTAAAGATTTTGAGCGATTTTGTATAGGGTTTTGCTTTTGTCTAATGTTGTCCCTTTCCCTGCTGGGATTGAGTACGTGGTTCCGGTCACGTCTTTAATTGCCTTGAATATTGTGTCTGATCCTTTGTCGTTGTCTACCACTATGATCGTGGGGTGCAGTGGCGGATGAGCCTTGTATTTTGCACATTGTTTTGCGTAATTTCTTATAAAGTGACCTATGTCGGGTGTGCCGCCGCTCAGTCCCATTACATGATGGGTTAGATTAGAATATTTAAGGAAACGGACTCTTAGCTTTAGTTTTCCTTCGGGATCAATTTTGGCGAGCCTTGGAAAATTCGCATGCAGAGCTTTGATTGCGCAAGTCAGATAGACGTTGTCAGTTTTTCCTTCGCAAATAATAGTTGGTTGCGGTGAGCCATAGAAATATCTATAGAATAAAAAATCTCCGTGTAGTCGCTCTATCGCGGTCTTTGGGAAGTCCTCATGCCTTTTGTTGCTGTTGTTAACAAGTTTTTCTCTGTTGAAACGGTCGATCATGTAGATGTAGCTAAACATCCCTTCTAGCTGATTGAGGTTTTTATAAGTTAGCTCTTTCTTTTCTTTGGTCTTATGGTTTTCGTGGATGAAGTAGTCGCCATCCAGGAAAAGCTTGTGTGTCATTGCTCTTACGTTGCGTCTAAAGATTGCCGGAGTGTTGGCTTTTTGGTTAACAACAAGGCCTGTGACGGCTTGTTGAGAGCAGGCATATTGCATACGGGTTTTTTCATGATTAAGAGAAAACCCACTTTTGTGCATTATTTTTAGTAAGGGGGTGCCAGGAATCCAAGATTGTGTTTCTTCCAGACGGTAGGCAATTTCTTTTGGAAACTTTGGTTTGTTTGTTGAGAAGGTCAGGTCGTCAGCATACCGCGAGTATGTACAGCCAGTTTTTTTTGCTAGTTGTACTAAGCGGAGGTCAATTAAGTGGCCTATGAGATTCGACGCGATAGGGGACGTCGGGCTACCCTGAGGGAGCTTGTTGTCATGGCATATGATTTGAGCAATGATGGTTGCTATTTTGGGGTGGAAATTGAATTCTCTATTGCTTATTAGAAACCCCCGGATTCTCCCCATGTGTATTGTGCCGAAAAAATCTTGTATATCAATGTTGAAAACATACAGTCTCTTTTTATGCGGATCGGCATTCGATGCGATTGAGTGCCCTTTCTTAAAGCCGTGAGAAATAGGGCCGGGAGACGGGGCTTTTTTTTCAATGCTTTCTAAACATTCATCGAGAGCTTTCTTGATTTTTCGCTGTAATGTTTTCAGTTCATCACAGGGAGCCATGATTCTGCGTTTAGAACCATTGCTTTTGGGGATGTCAAATTCGGTGTATTTGTTTGTTTTTTTATAAATTAAATATGCAAGAGAGGCGGGTGTGTAATTAAGTATTATTGCAAGATCATGAAGGGTGGCTGCCTTTTGAAGGCGATGCAATGTTGACATGGCTCATCCCTGAATTTGAAAGAGAGGTTTACAGGCACTCATATGCGTCCGTCAGGATTATTCACCCTGCATACCTTTGTGAGTCGCGTAGAAGCAATATCCAGCACGAACCTTTCACGTACCACGAACCGTGGTAAAAAAATCTGCCTGTAAACCTCACCTTCAGGATAGCGCAATGCGACATGGTCTTGTCAACAGCAAAGAAATACACGTGAATACTTAACCTCTTGATGCTGCCGGGCTAAATGTGCCGATTCATCTACCGCTCAAACACCCAGTGAATCGCCCCTGGTTTAATAGACGGCTGCTTTTGGCCGTTTTCTACCTGGTGCGCCCCGACCAGCCATAGCAGGTCCTGCCTCGTCGTATGGCTTTGGCTCATTAGTTCCCGCGCATCCTCCTGTCCGGTGCGATCTGTAACCGGCCCGGGCGAATTGTTCCTCTAACCCATTCGCTGTTGATCTGGTCGAGTCCACTCATCACCCGGCTAACCTCGTAGGTTGCGCTGGGGCGACGGGGGCGGATGCATTCGTTGCACAGGCATAGGCCGAGCAGTAGCACCTAGGCTTCGCTGTATGCGATTCCTTCCAGATAGACGTGTTCCAGGCCAGCCAAGACTGCCTTGGTAATTAGGGTGACAAATGGATACCTGCCGGGAGCGAGTGCCAGCCACCTTTTCTCAGCCGCTTCTGCACTAGATCTTTGTACTCCTGCGGCTCAGGCGCTTCCTTGCGGTTATGGCGGCGCTGATTGCACAGCCGGCAGGCGGCAGCAATGTTGGATTGGGTATCTCTCCCGCCATCCTGCCTAGCGACCAGATGCTCGGCTGTGCACTGAAAGTGCCTAGCATGGTGAAGGGAAAGGCCGTGGAGATGGGCGAAGGTCTCAGGAGTATCGCGCCACATCTGATAGCCGCAGTAATAGCAGCGGCCATCTTGGCGATCGAAGGCCGCGGAGCGAAGTTTGATAAAAGATTTATGGGCCATAGCAGCCTCCTGTATGAATAAGGAAGTCCGCTGTGCCTAAAGGCAGGAAACGGTACCAGTCGACTTACTCGAACTGGCCCAACATCGCCCCTCAGGGAAACGACAAGAGCAAATCTACGCCAAAACAAAAGCAGTGATCAAGCAGTCAGGACGCAATCAAGCGCGGACACTTCGCCCAGTACCAGGACCTCGCGGATTACCTAGCCGAGCTGAGTGCCGAACAGTACATAATCAGAGGGTACGATAACGTACCCATCGCCCGCTACGCCGTAGCGCCGAGCACTAAGGTGTGCATGCTCCACGGAGAGGTGCGCGGTATCCACCTAGGCGCAATCAGGTGGGGTTGGGCGATACATTGGGTCAAGCCCTACCTGCCGCTGGCAATGAACTCTCGCGTTGAGGTCTTGGCTAGCAGCAAATACTTCAGGGAGAAAATCAACGGTGTAAAAAGTATAAATCCCTGTAGTTAACCGGGCTGAGCGTCATTCGAACTTCGCGTTAGGCCATCGCATTTCGGCTTCAACCAAGACTTCGGTATGAGTCATCGGCTCGCCGATCATTGTGAAGGGGCGGTAGGGTGCTCCTCCTGATTGGCGGCTTTTTTTGGTTATCGAGCTTTGAGACTTGCTTAGTAATGAATCAGTGATTTCATGATCGAATGTTCAATGTTGTGTGCGTTGCGAAGCAATGCACCTGCACTTACGCGCCTTGATGAACCTTGATATGAACACCTAGGCCCCTTTAAGAGCCTTGATTTACCTTGATATGAACAAGCTCTGATTCGGGTGGGAAACAAATGGTGTTTATGGTCTTTACGATCGCCTCGGTTTTTTCTCGATCTAATGCCCACCATCTTGCGGTCTTGCCGGTTTTGGGCCGGTAGCGGAGCCGCAGCAGACCTATCATGGTGGCGTTCTCGATATGTTCCCCCGCTATGCCAATATGATCGGAAGATTGGGCTTCCATGGCGAAACCTTTGCCGTCACGATCTTCGAGCCAGAAGATCAGACCCTCATGCGCGCTCTCTACGTCATCGTTGATTGGATAGATCAATTCTGCATCGTGGTCGCCAGACTCGGCCATATAATAGACCTGCTCCAGTAGCCCAAACCTAAGGAGTGGACTGAGCACCATCCATGCCCCTTTATTGCCCTTGTCATCGATGCGCCCCGCATACTCGGCGAACAAGCCGGAGGCTATTGACGTAGTTTCCGTTTCAGTGAATCCATAGAGTATGGAGTGAGCAATGGGGCAGATAATTTTTCGCTCAAACGTTGTTATCGCGATAGCTCGAGGCAATCCCGCCTCGTTATCCAGGTCCTGCAATCCGTATAACCGGATGAACTTCTCCAACAGTTCCAGCTTCCCAGCCTCTCGCAGCTTGGTAATCGGCGGGATTTCCTCATCTGCCCCATCAATCAGCTCATTCGGCAGCCACAGTAACGACGCATCGTCTTCTGGCTTTTGAAGCTTGTAGCGTGGTTTTTTTCCGGTCTGGAGAACTTCAATGAGTCCCGCTTTGACCAAAGCGGCTATTGCATCCTTGGCACGCCGACGTGCCATTCCCGAATACTTGAAAACAGACAGAGCGCTCCAGGCGGTCGTAGCATTGTCCCGCCCAGTGCCTCTTGCCAAAATCAAAAGTGTTACGGCCGCGTTTATCCCTATCTCACACGCCGCCACAAACTCGTCAGCCCCTACGGCAAAGAAATTTCCTTGGCTCACTGGATAACCTCGCAGGTTTTAAAAAGCGGGCCGGAGCCCGCACTTAGGTTGCGATCAGGATGCTTCTCGCAGCAAAACATATTTGGCCACACGATGGGGAGGACGCCCCGGCTCAGTAGCCTGATAGGCCCAATGCGTAGCAATCACGTGCCCACGATTTCGAAGGCGGCGGATCGTGTTCGGCGGGTGGACGATGTCCAGACCGTTGGCCGCTTCGATTGTTGTGATGGGACCGCTACGTAGCGCCTCCATCATCTTGCGGTCTTGCTCATTAGACGAATGTAATGTCATAGTTCGTGCCTCACTTGGTGCTAGCCAATGTGTCTTGCCCAAGCGGAGTTGCACCTCCGCTTGGGCGCTCTCTCTTGCCGCTTCCTTGCGCTTCCTCCTCCATACCTAATTCCTACAACCGGTCTTCGTACTCCATGACCAGCGCCTCAATTTTTTGGGTTGCGTGGGCCAGCGGTGGAATCGTGTGCGTGCTATTACTCATCTGGCGTTTTCCTTGGCCAAGCGGTTGAGCCAGGCTTCCAACTGCTTGATGAGGATCAGTCGACGCTTGCCGGACTTGAACGACTCCAGATCGCCCTTAGCGATGGCTTCATAGATGGCGGAGCGGGTGTGTCCGGTCATGCGACCAGCCTCTTCTGGGCCGACTGCAAGCGGGGCGATGGTTGCTGCTGCTTGGGTCATGGCGACTCTCCTGCCGGCTGCGTGAGTTGGTGCCGGCTAGTTGAGAGAATACACATACAAAGTATTGCTGTGCAAGCAAATGCTAAACACGCAAGCATTCAACAGGATTGACTCGCGTCTGCTTGACGGGCAAGCTTAACTAGTCAGATGAGCTGACCTAAGTCAGGCCGACTGATTCTCTGGCTGGAAAGGGGTGCAGGTGTGGTGAAATCAACAAAGAAGAAGGGTGAAACCAGCGCTACCGTAAGCGTTGGGATCAGGATTGACCCCCGCATAAAATATGGAATAGACCTTGCGGCACGAATTCAGAAGCGCACGGTAACCGGGGTGGTCGAGTGGGCCATAGAGAGGGCGTTGGCCGAAGTGAATATGCCGCACTCTATTTTCATTGAAGATGAAGCCCCCGACGCGCCTACTGATTTGGCACACCACCTTGACGACGTTCTGTGGTCCAGCAATGAAGGGGTTCGACTGGTTCTTTTAGCCTCCCGTTATCCGTCGCTGCTCTCTTATGAAGAGACCCGAATATGGGAAACGATCAAACTTTCGCCCCCGTTTTGGCATAGGCTGCCGCGCTCTGCTGATGAATGCACACCATGGGATAACGCGAAGCTTGATGTGATCGCCGACAGTTGGCGAGTCATCGTCGAAGTCGTGGAGAGCAGAAAAGAGGTGTCCGCAATTACTTATGCGGACGTTGGCGTCCCTATTGAACTCGTCGAGCTTCATACGAAGGCAATGTTGCTGCAAGAGTGCCTAGAGCAGTTGCTAATTAAAGACCCCGAACTATTCGCGCGAGTGAAAGAAATAGAGCGGGCTAGGGACAGCGTCATGCTCGCCATACAAGAGCAAAAAACCAGGTTGGAGGCTGCTATGCAGCGTCATCCGGACAAAGAAAAGCCAAAGGACTTTGGCAAGCTCAGCTAAATCAGCTCCACTGCCGCAGCCTTGCTATCCGGCGCTAGGTGCGCATAGCGGAGAGTCATCTTGATATCCGCGTGCCCCAGCAACTCTCGCACGGTGTTCAAAGGTACACCGGCCATCACCAGGCGTGACGCGAAGTCGTGACGCATATCGTGCCAGCGAAAGTCCTTCACCGTGGCATTCTTCAGCAGCTCCAGCCAGGCGGTCTTAACGTCAGTCATACGCCCGCCATCCTGGCTAGGGAAGAGGTATCCAGTCGAGTCACTCTGCTTTTTCCAGCTATTGAGCGTGGCTATGGCCTCGGCATTCAGTGGAATATGTCGTGTCTCGGCAGTCTTGGCACCTTCGCCGGCAACGGTGATCGTCTTCGCTTCCAGGTTCACGTCGAACCATCGCAGGTTGAACAGCTCGCCACGGCGTAGGCCCGTGTTCAGCGAAAGTAGCACCATGGGTTTCAAGTGATCGGCAAAGGTCACTGAGCGCAGGTCTGGCAACAAATCCCGCTTACGCTCTGCGCGCCATTGGTTAGCACTGTCACGCTCTGCCCGCATCCGTTCTTCCCGGGCATCCAAAGTGTCCCTGATGCGCTGGGTTTCGTCCTTGGACAGATAGCGGATGCGGCCTTTGGTATCGACTTTGAGTTGCTTCACCTTGTCCAGCGGTGAACTGGTCAGATAACCCCAGTCTACGGCTCGGCTTAAGACGCCGCTAATGCTGCCCATCTTGCGATTGGCGGTCGCCGGCTTGTTGCCACTTTTGATCCAGCTAGTACGGATGGCTTCCAGGTCGCGCCCGGTAATCTCCTGCAATCGCTGGAGCATGATCGGCTCGAAATTGTTATCAAGGGTGTGCTTGGTCTTTTCGTGGCCCCGGTGATGGGCCTCGAACCACGGTAGATAGGTGTCATGGATGAAGGCGCGCAAAGTAGGGGAGGCTGCACCTTTGCGGCCTTGGGTGACTGCCAGCGGTTCACCGTGCTCGTGGGCGTCGGCCAAATAGCGGGCAGCTTCCTGCCGGGCCTGCTCGAGCGTCATCTTGCCGACACGGCCAAGGGTGACGTTCTTGTTCCGTGCCCAAGTGACCATATAGCTCATGTGCCCGCTGGGCAGCACGCGGATGAAAAGCCCGGGCTGAGTGGTGTCGTGGACGCGGAAGGGCTTATCCTCAGGCTTCAGGCCGTTGAGCAGCTTCTGACTGAACTTGGTTTTCATGGCTCACCGTGACAGCAGTGTGGCAGCAAAAATCACAATATCAGGCGGTTTTACCGGATGCAACCAAACTATAAGTTTCTGTTTTTAAAGGTAAGCTATTGATATTGAGTGAGTATATTTGGCCCTCCTAAGGGGAAGGTTGGCAGTTCGAACCTGCCCTGGGACACCATATTCTGCAGCTCCCCGCCTGTTCCAACACCTCCTTTTCACGACTTGTAGATAAAACTCGACAAATACAGGTGCTCAGGGTTTATCGAAGCCATCAACCCTGCCTTCGCGACTTTCCCTCTCCTCTCCCTCGTAGTCTGAATCTCCCATTCCGTCTGGGAGTATCCGCCGATGTGCGGCCTGTAGTGCTTGTTCATAGTTGAGACCTGTAGATCAGAAAATGGTCCAAGGTCGATCTCCGATGACTGGACCCCCGCTCAGGAGAAAGTCATGGCTATGCGCAAGAAAACCTCATCGCCAACGAATGATCTGGCCAGTAACGCCGGTGACCATCCTTCACCCGTCAACCACGACTGGACTTTTACCTACATTCCGACCGTCACCACCAACCTTAAAGACTACGCACCGGGCAGCACTGCCATCATTACTGCCAGCGGTTTCGCTGCCGGCAGTACTGTGACGCTCGAAGTGGACCACGCCGTCGGTGCTGGCGCGGATGGCGTGTGGGGTACGTCCGACGATGTACTCGATACCAATACCGGCGCGGGTCACGAGCCCTGGTCCGTGACCGACGGCGGTGCCGGCGATCTCGACGGCCAGGTCAACGGCAGCGTCACCACCTCCTGGTACGTGAATCCCGACGACTCGGCAGGCGCGACGTTTCTGCTCACCGCGGCCTCTGCAGGCGTCGATGGAGTCGTCGGCACCGGTGACGACGCGGTGGCGACAACTTCGTTTACGGACAGCGTTTTGGGCGTTGTGGCGACTGGCGAGGACGTGACACTGGATGAAACGGCCGGGTTGCAGAACGCCACTGCCACGCCAATTCCTGCGGGGGACGCTGACGACAACGACATTCTGGTGGCGTCCCTGCCTTCGGCCTTCACTACCCGTTTAGCCGCACTGGGGGCAGGTACCGCCACGGGCGCGGCCTTGAGTGGCTATACCGGTGCCGTGGGCAACACGGGCAGCAATGCATTCACCATCACCGCTGACCCCGGAGCAACCATTACCGATATCAGCTTCGTCGGCAGCTCCGGTGCACCGCTCAATGGCGTGGACAGCGGACTGGATACCCTCGATGGCACCAGCATCCTTCTCTATACGGATACGAACAACAACATCGTCGTGGGCCGAGCCGGGAGCGCAACCGGCGCGATCGTGTTCGCTGCCTATATAGAAGAAACCGGATCGCCGGTCACGGGCGGCAAGATCTGGACCGTGGAGTACCAACCGCTCAAACATCCCGACATGACGAATGCCGATGATTCGCTCAATCTGACGGATAAGGTTTTCATCGGAGCCAGCCAGGATCTGGAATTCAGCCTGGCCAATGCGCCCTCCGGTCAGAACCTCTTTCTGATGTTCACCAAGGCGAACCCGAACGTTGTCGATGTCGGTGGTGTGTTGCGGATCACCGATCCCACCATCATCGCCACCGGCAAGAACCCGGCAGACCAGTCAAGCGGTTTCAATATAACGACTGGCGACACGATCAATACCAGCCAGGCGGGGGGGCCGACCACCTTCGGCACCAACAATCAGATGATTGTGGAGCAAGAGGGCATCCGCTTTTCGTTCGTCACGGGTGCCAGGCAGAATGTGACCATTCCCAACCTGGACCAGAACGAAGCCGATCTTGAAGCCAACGTCGACTTTACCGACGTCTTCAATGCGAAGTCGGCCAGTTTCGATGTCGTGCAGTTGCAAAGCGGCAAGAGTGCCGTGGTAAGGGTCAGCGCATTCAGCACTGCTGCTGAACCTGGCGCGAATTTCATCAATGGATATGTGGGTGATATGTCGATTGCCATCACCAATGTTCGCGTCTTCAACAGTGCCGGGCAGGTGATCGAGAACTCAAACGGCTCGGTGAATGATCCGGCCATCACCATCAGCTTTGCAGCGGGGGTTGCAACAATCACCGGCGTTAAAGCCGGCTACCAGATTGAATACACCACGACGTCGGACCACAACCGCGTGCTCGTCGAGAATGGGGCGGCCGTCAATGCCAAGGGCAATGAGCACGCCGATTTTGATATCGGTGGTTTCACGCTGGTCCAGGCCTCTATTTCGAAAGCCGAAATCGGTTCCAAGATCATCTTCGACGACGATGGACCGAGCATCAGCACCACCGGCACTGAGCCAACGCTGACAGTGGACGAGACGCTGTTGGCGACTGACGCCACCCAGAGCTTCGCCGCCAACTTCAACTCGGCGTTTGGCGCTGATGGTGCCGGGACGCTGACCTATGCACTGGGCGTGGTGGCCGGAGCCTCCGGGCTGACAGACACCGCTTCGGGCCAGGCGGTAAACCTGTCGCTCAATGGCACTGTGGTCGAAGGGCGTACGGCCCTCAGCAATCTGCTGGTATTCACGGTCAGTGTCGCC
>NZ_JBYSYZ010000023.1:0-75729 GCF_058783925.1 Pseudomonas sp. FW305-70 | reverse complement strand
GAGCTATGCCGCCAACTTCAACTCGGCGTTTGGCGCCGATGGGGCGGGCACTCTGACCTATGCACTGGGCGTGGTGGCGGGAGCCTCCGGGTTGACGGACACGGCTTCGGGCCAGGCGGTGAACCTGTCGCTCAATGGCACTGTGGTCGAAGGCCGCACGGCCACGAGCAACCAGCTGGTGTTCACCGTCAGTGTCGCCGCCAATGGCAGCGTCACGCTCGACCAACTGCGCGCCGTGGTGCATTCCGACCCAAACAATCCGGATGATTCGAGGACGTTGACCGCGGACAACCTGGTGACGCTGACGGCGATCAAGACCGACGGGGACGGCGACAGCGCCCAGGCGACGCTGAACATCGGGCAGAATCTGGTGTTCAAGGACGACGGGCCGGCACTCAGTTTCGGCAATCTGATCGGGACCGGTAGCGTCCTGGCGCAATCCGGGTTCTGGAATATGGCGACTGGAGCCGACGGGCTGGGTGCGGCCGGTCTGGATATCTCGTTGGTCAACAACCAGTTCACCCTCGTCAGGCCAGACAACACGACCACGACCGGGACCGGCACGCTCACCGAGCTGGCGCAGTCACCGGATGTCAATGGCGCGTACCAGTTCGCCGGGACCTTGACCGGTGATTTCGACAACAACGTTGCAACGGCCAATACCACCGTCGACTACACGTTGACCGCCTATGCCGATGGTCGCTATGCACTGGATCTGGTGCAGGGCTTCAGTTCGACGATCGTGCTCAGCAGTGCCGACGGCTCGCTCGCTGCCGGCGGCCCGGACTCGGTGCGCACATTGTTGATTCCTCAGACGAGTAACCCGGCTATTCCTTCGACTTCCGAGGAGATCGTGTTCTTTTCCGCGAAGGCGCTTGCGTCGACTGCGGACATTCTGACCGGTATCGGGCTCGGAGCACCCGACCCCACCGAAGCCGCGCTACAGACCACCCCCCTCCCGTCGTACATAGACCCGGCGGCAATGAACGTCAGCACGTCCGGTATCGGCGTCGGCAACAACGTTTTCCAGGGAGATAACCTGGCGGCAATCAGCGCCGCCGATGAAAGTTTCGTCATCAATCCAGAGAGCCTGCTGACGGGAATGAAGGTCTTCATCGACAACTCCGTGGCGGGTTACAACACGGCGACCGAGGACCTGTACTACAGGATCTACTACGCCGATGGCACGAATTCGAGCCTCGTCGAGGTGAACACCCTGACACCGGAAGCGGGCGGGCAGGTGTCCTTCCTCGTGCAGAAGGAGGGCACGACACTGATCGACGCTGTCCAGCTGACGATGGGCCGGGGCGATGTCAAGATCCCGGTGATCCAGTTCATTCAGCAGAGCGAGAGTCTGGCCAGCGATGTCCAGCTGGCATTCAGCGCGACGCTGACGGACAAGGATGGGGACTCGGCGACGAGTACGTTTGCCGCCAACCTGTTCGCCAACGACCCGGCCAACGCCACCTTCGACTTCTCGCTGGTTGGCACCATCGGTCAGCAGGATGCGTTCAACATCGATCTGTCAGTCAATGAGAACCTGTACCAGGTCAGCGGCTTCGATGTGGGCTCGGGCGTGCAAGACAAACTGGTACTCAACGGTGACCCGAACGCTGTTGTTCAATCGATCAACAACACCGGCGCAGACAGCGTCGTGACGGTTGCCGAGACGGGCGGACAAACAACGACCATCACCTTGGTCGGGGTCGATGTTCAGAGTACCGACATCTTTTTTGGCAGCGCCTGAGGCTTTGCGCGCATGAACGGATGCGAGGGTGGCGCAGGAAACCACCCTCGCATTCTTTTTGCTGTTCTGATGCGAAATCCCCATGATCCCATGCGCTGCGAACTGCCGGGCAGCACAAGGCTTGAAGAGCGCGGAGGGTCGGTGCAGGTGGGCGAGGCAGGATTTACCGAGATCGACATCAGTCTTGCGGGGGCACTCAGTCCCGGGGCAGCTACAAGGAGGGTGGAACAGTGACGGCCAGGCCCCTGAAAGTGAAGGGCAGACCGCCTTGTATCGACCTGAAATTCAATCCAGTTCCACCCAGGCGGACTCGGTCGGTGCTTCGTTGTTGAGCCCGTGCTTGAGCGCATACATCAGCAAGTCGATGCGGTTGATCAGATCAAGCTTTTGATAGATGTTGCTGAGGTGGTTGTGCACGGTGTGCTCGCTGATCCCCAGGCGCCCGGCGATGCTTACATATTTGGCGGACGGTTCGCCTACGATGGCGCGAATCAGTTCTCTCTCGCGCAACGTCAACCGCGCCTGTTTTGCCCGCTCCAGATTGCATTTCATGGGGATATGTCCGTTCGTGGCATAGCCGCAAAGGCCACCGGCCCAGGCTCTATCCATTGCGCAGTCGCTATGGTGGACCTTGAGGATGGCCTGGATAATCGATTCTGTCGGGTCTTCCGCCAACACGATGCCGCGAGCGCCAGCCTCTATCGCCTGGGCAGCGGGGACGACTTCGTACAGACCCTTGAGCAGCAGCACTTTCATTTCGGCGCTACGGGTGAGTCCTGCGACGACATCCAGAGGATTCAGCGCATCCGGAAAGAAACTGAAAAAAATGACATCGGGCCGCAACTGATCGGCAAGATCCAGCGCCTGGGTATAGGTGGTGGCCTGTCCTGTCACTTCCATCCGGGGCTTTCTGGCATTGATCAAGTCGTGAAGGCCCATGAGTACGAGGGGGCGACAATCGATCAACATCACGCCAATTGGCTTTTTTTGGTCGGTCATCATCTTCCTGACCCCCTTGAAAAGCCCGTGATGGCTACCACCGGCAGGCGGCGCGAACGTTTCCAGAAGGCAGCCAAAGCCCGGGAGAGCAGATAAATACGAGTAATTATCAGTGGTTTACGCATGATGATTTGCTCCCTCCCGCCTCTCAACTGATTCTAGGTCAACCCGGAGCGCTACCGGCCCACCCGTCCGTCAGTCCTCGATCCAGGTCCGGTGCGGCCAGGCCTGTCCGATGCTCTCGAGAAGGGGAGTAACCCTCGAAAATCAAGGTATTAGGCCCGCCATAGATGGCCAATTGCCAAGGTCGGATCCACATCATGGTCGTCAATTAATCGACGAGTGGCGATAACTTAGGAGCGCTAATATCGGACTGGTCAATTTATCGGCGAAATCTACCTGGCCCGCCACTCAATTGCTGGAGTTCATGCATTGCTGGTGTTCCTGTTTCAGCACTTTTTTGTGCGCGACGTCTCGTTTTCAGAAACGCCTTCACCTGTTCAGAGTGAGCGTTGGGGGAGGTTCTCAAGGGAATGCCATGGCTGGCCGATAACCCTGGCAGTTACGAGCTTCTTCATCTGTGGCGGTCGGTGCATGTGCTGATTGGCGATGAGAAGCTGTTTGATGGCCAAGGGCTACCAGCTATCATCTGCGCGCCAAATCAAGGGCTGCGAAGCTGAGTCCGTCCGTGTATTTGCCTTTGGGTTCTTCTTCTTAAATTGCCTGGAAATCTTCGATGCTGTCGTATCACCAAAAGCGTTTTCTGATCGTCGATGATTTCTCGGACTTCCGCAGTTCGGTTCGCTCGATGCTGCGCGAGCTGGGTGTCAAGGAAGTGGACACTGCCGATACCGGCGAACAGGCGCTGAAAATGTGTTCGCAGAAGCAGTACGACTTCATCCTGCAGGACTTTCACCTGGGCGACGGCAAGAAGAACGGCCAGCAGGTGCTCGAAGACCTGATGGAGGAAAAGTTGATCAGCCATGAAGCGGTGTTCGTGATGGTCACCGCCGAAACCAGCCAGGCCATGGTGCTCAGTGCGTTGGAGCATGAGCCCGATGCCTACCTGACCAAGCCGTTCAACCGTTCCAGCCTGGCCCAGCGCCTGGAGCGCCTGGAGCAGCGCAAGACTTTGCTCAAGCCGATCCTGCTGGCCCTCGACCGGGGCAAGCCGATGGAGGTGCTCAACGCCTGCATCGCCCTGTGCAAGCAAGACATCCGTTACTCGCCGTTGTGCCTGCGCTATCGCGCCGATGCCTTGCGCGACCTCAATCAGAACGAAGCGCTGGAGCGGCTGTACGACGGCATCATCGCCGACCGTCCGTTGCCATGGGCGTTTGCCGGGCTGGGCAAGTTGCTGTTCAAGCGCGGTCAGGTCGGGCAGGCCAAAGGTATCTACGAAAAAGCCCTGAAAGTGTTCCCGATGATGCCGTCGCTGTATGACGGCATGGCTGAGGTGCTGGTCGCCGAAGGGGACACCAAGGGGGCGCAGCGCGTTCTCGAAGAAGCGATTCGCCTGTCGCCGCTGGCGGTGCGCCGGCAAGCGTTGCTGGGCAAGCTGGCCATGACCAACGAGGACTTCGATACCGCTTCCAGAGCCTATCGTCAGGCGGTAGCCCAAGGCGCGCAGTCACGTTTCAAGGACCCTGAAAGTAACCTCGGCCTGGCTCACGCCTTGATCAGCAAGGGCCGCGACAGGGGGCTGGATACCCGCACCCGGCTGGAAATCAATACCACGCTGAGCGCAGTGGCCAAGGACAACCCTGGCGACCCTGGCCTGCAAATTCGTGCGCGCTTGATGAAGGCCACCAGTCTGCTGATCAACGATGCGGAAACGGCCGACAAGCTCACCGAGCAGGCCCTGTTGCGCCTCGATGGCATGGAGCAGTTCATGAGTGCCGAAGCGGCGTTGCTGGTGGCCAAACAACTGAAAATGCTCGGGCAGTCCGAGGCCGGCACCGCGATGCTGAAAAACTGCGTGGAAATCTACGGCGACGATCCGGCGGTCATGAAGGACATCGCCAAGCAGACCGACGACCCGAGCATCCTCAATTCCGGCAACGCCGCCGCTGAACTCAACCGCCAGGGCGTTCGCGTCTACAAGACCGGCAACCTGGTGGAGGCCCGACAGGTCTTTCGCAAAGCCCTGGCGATGCAACCGAAGAACATCAGTATCGCCCTGAACATGGCGCAGTCGCTGTTGCACGGCACCGATACCAGCGTTGCTTCGGCGGAGCTGGAGGAATGCCGGACCTGCCTGAAAATGGTCGGCCTGATGCCCGACTCCGACGCGCGCTTTCCACGTTACCAAAAGCTCAAAAGCAAGGCGTTTGGCCAATGAACGAACATGAACAGGCACTGGATTTCTCCACGGTGATCGCCTCCACCGTACACGACATGAAGAACTCGCTGGCCATGCTGATGCAGGCCTACAGCCAGTGGCTGGCGCGATTGCCGGAATCGGCGCAGCAGACGCCGGAGCAGGGCGTGATCGACTTCGAGTTCGCCCACCTCAACGGCATGTTGGTGCAGTTGCTGGGGCTGTATAAGCTCGGCGTCAACCAGATGCCGTTGCAACCGGCCTACCACGAACTGGACGACTTCATCGAAGCGCAACTGGCGTGTCATCAAGAGGTGTTCGCCAGCCGCGGCATCATGGCCACCTATGAAGTGGACCCGCTGAGCCCGCTGGGTTTCTTCGACCGCGAGTTGATCGCGTCGGTATTGGCCAACTGCATCAACAATGCCATTCGTTTTGCACGGCATGCCGTTCTGATCAGTGTCAGTGACGAAGCCGGGCAACTGGTGTTGACCATCAATGACGATGGCGAGGGGTATCCGGCGCAGATGATCGAGCGTCAGGCCGATTACGCCCAAGGCATCAATCAAAGCACCGGCAGCACCGGCCTGGGCCTGTACTTTGCGGGGCGAATTGCTGCACTGCATCAACGCAACGGCGTGGGCGGGCACACCGAAATCAGCAATGGCGGTCCGTTGGGCGGCGGGGTGTTTCGTCTTTGCCTGCCCTGACAGGCAGCATATTTATCGACGCTGCTTGAAATTCCGAACACGCGGAGCCTATTTTGTACGGTCGCCGTTCGCGGCCCGCACAATAACAAGGATTGCGTCATGACGACCGTTGGCCTGAGTTCACTCGCGCAGCGATTGACGGGCATTGATGAAGTTGAATGTGTCACGCCGGATTTGAACGGTGTACCACGGGGCAAAGTGATGACCTCCGAGGGTTTTCTCGACGGTCGACGTTTGCAGTTGGCGCGGGGTGTGCTGCTGCAATGCATCATGGGCGGATATCCGCCGGCGCGTTTTTACGGCAGCGATGATGGCGACCTGGCGCTGATTCCGGACCCTGCACAAATCCACCGCTTGCCCTGGAGCAACCCGCCGCGGGCATTCGCCATTTGCGACGCGGACGAACTGGGCACTACCACCAGTTCCAATCTGTCGACCCGTGGCCAGCTCAAGGCAGTAATTGCCCGTTACGCGGCCCGCGGCCTGGCGCCCGTGGTGGCGACCGAGCTTGAGTTCTTCGTTTTTGCGCCTAACACCGACCCGACTCAGCCGTTCCAGCCACCGGTGGGGCAGGACGGTCGCCGCGAGGACGGTCAGTCGGCGTTCAGCGTCAGTTCCAATAACGGCTTGCGGCCGTTCTTCAATGAAGTCTACGCGTGCATGGCGGCCCTGGGATTGCCCCGCGATACCTTCATGCATGAGATGGGCGTCAGCCAGTTCGAGATCAACCTGTTGCATGGCGATCCGTTGCTGCTGGCCGACCAGACGTTCCTGTTCAAGCACCTGCTCAAGGAAGTGGCCCTCAAGCACGGCCTGAGCGTGGTTTGCATGGCCAAGCCGTTGGCGCATACGCCGGGCAGTTCGATGCATATTCACCAGAGCGTGGTCGAGATCGATTCGGGGCGTAACGTGTTCAGTGACGAGGCGGGGCAGGAGACGGCCACCTTCCGCCATTTCATTGCCGGTCAGCAAGTGTGCATGGCCGACTTCACCGCGTTGTTTGCGCCGAACGTGAACTCCTATCAGCGCTTGTGCCACCCTTACGCCTCGCCGAACAATGCCTGCTGGTCCCACGACAACCGGGCGGCCGGCCTGCGTATCCCGGCCAGTTTGCCGGTGGCCCGTCGGGTCGAGAACCGTTTGCCCGGGGCCGATGCCAACCCGTATCTGGCGATTGCTGCAAGCCTGGCGGCAGGGTTGCATGGCATCGAGAACGCATTGGAGCCAAGCGCGCCGATCCAGGGTGAATTCGAAGTGCCGGACAATCTTTCATTGCCGTGTACCTTGCATGCGGCACTTGAGCGTCTGAAACGTAGCCAGTTGGCCAAGGAACTGTTCGGCACGGAATTCATCGAAGGCTACATCGCTTCGAAGACCCTGGAGCTGAGCAGTTTCCATGATGAAATTACGCCCTGGGAACGACGTGTTTTAGCCGCCCAGGCCTGACGATCTGTCGACATCCGGCTATCGTTTAGCGATAGCCGATTCTCACTGCAAGGAGCCGCTCGGAACGCCGATGCGCCAAATCTGGAAATCCTTTCGAGCACTGTATTTCGCCTCGCTGATGATGTTGATCGGCTCGGGCCTGTTGAGTACTTACCTGGGCCTGCGCCTGGCGGCCGACAATGTCGACAGCCTGTGGGTCGGTGCGTTGATGGCCGCCAACTATTTCGGCCTGGTGCTGGGGGGCAAGATTGGTCACCGCTTGATTGCCCGGGTCGGGCATATCCGGGCCTACTCGGCCTGTGCCGGGATCGTCGGCGCGGCGGTGCTGGGCCATGGCCTGGTCGATTGGCTGCCGGCCTGGCTGTTCCTGCGGGTCATAGTGGGTCTGGGCATGATGTGCCAGTACATGGTGATCGAGAGCTGGCTCAATGAGCAGGCCGATGCCAATCAGCGCGGCATGGTGTTTAGCGGTTACATGATCGCTTCGTACCTGGGCCTGGTGCTGGGGCAGTTGATTCTGGTCATGCACCCGGCGCTGGGGCTGGAGCTGCTGATGCTGGTCGCCCTGTGTTTTGCCCTGTGTCTGGTACCTGTGGCCCTGACCCGGCGGATTCACCCTGCACCCTTGCATCCTGCACCGATGGAGCCACGGTTCTTTATCAAACGTGTCCCGCAATCATTGAGTACGGTGCTCGGGGCGGGCCTGATTGTCGGTTCGTTCTACGGTCTGGCGCCGCTGTATGCCTCGCAGCAAGGGTTGTCCACGGAGCAGGTCGGTCTGTTCATGGGTAGCTGCATTTTTGCCGGGCTGCTGGTGCAGTGGCCGTTGGGCTGGTTGTCCGACCGCTACGATCGGGCCGTGCTGATCCGCAGTTTCGCGTTCAGCCTGGCACTGGCTGCCCTGCCGCTGGCGATCATGCCGCAGGTGCCGCTGGAGGTGTTGTTCATCGCCGGGTTCCTTTGCTCGCTGGTGCAGTTCTGCCTGTATCCGTTGGCGGTGGCGTTCTCCAATGACCATGTCGAAGGTGATCGCCGGGTGTCCCTGACGGCGATGTTGCTGGTCACCTATGGCGTGGGTGCGAGTATCGGACCACTGGTGGCAGGTGTGCTGATGAAACTGTTTGGCAGCCAGATGCTCTATGCGTTCTTCAGTTTCTTTTCGTTGGTGCTGGTGTGGCGGATTCGCCCGAAAGCGGTGACCAACCTGCATCAGGTCGACGACGCACCGCTGCATCACGTGGCCATGCCGGACAATATGACGAGTTCGCCACTGGTGGCCTGCCTCGACCCGCGCGTTGATGAACAGGTGGTGCAGGATCAGATGCACACTCCGGTGAGTACCGAGCCAGAACCTGAAACCGTCACCGAAACTGAAACAGATCAGCCGCCGCAAGACCCTGATACAGGGCGGGACCCTAACTTCAGCGAGGCCAGGCCTTAAAGCCGGGGCACAAAAAAACGGGCAGTCACCGCAAGGGACTGCCCGTTTTTTGTGGAGGCTCTATCAGATGTCGTCTTTGTCGAAGCGGCGCGCTTCGCGTTGCAACTGGTAGACGAAGCGTTCGACCTGACGCTGTACCAGTCCGCTCATGTTGTGGAAGCGAACGCCGGCGAAGGTGGTGGAGATCTTTTCTTCGAAGTGCAGATAACGCAACTCGACTGGCGCCGTCATCTTGCCAAAGGGCAGGTCGGCGTTGAAGCGGTCGTACACCTGACCCAGTTGCAGGCTGCCCGTGATGTCGCCGTCGAAACGCAGTTTGCAGCCGGTAGCGGAAATATCCAGCAGCTTGCCGCTGATGGAGGTCTTGAGCTTTTCGCCGTCGAGATTGACGTTGACCAGTTGTGCCAGCTTCAGTGCCGCGCGGAACGCATTGCGGCGCTGGTGGTACACCACTTCATCGGGCAGGGTGCCGCGATAGCAGCGGCTGCCACCGGCTTCGTCGATCTTCAATTGGCCGTTGCTTTCCCAGGCAATGCGCACACCTTCGTGGAAGCCTTCGATCCTGAAAGGTTCGCCCGCCATCAGGTAGCGCTCGCCATCGCGAGGAATCATTTCGTCCAGGGCAATCATGTTGCTTTCACGGTCCAGGTCCACCAGATAGCTCTGGAAGCGCTGACTGCGCTCGTGGAACGTGATGATCAGCGGGTCATGGCTTTCGAGCAGCTGGCGCAGATTGCTGGAGATTTCCAAGGGCGTTGAGAGCACCTTGGGTGGCTGCGGAGCATCATCCACGGATAAGGCATTGGACACGGTTAATCAATCTCCAGGCAAAATTTGACTACGGCTAGCCAGCATTTTGCCAGCATCTTTCGCGTCTTGGATAGAGCGGGCACATCAAGCGGCCTAAGCCTGACTGAGCGGGCGCGGCTTAGCAAGCTTGGAGAATGTTCCGCTGGCATCATAAAGCGCCGGCGTTTCACCGGTGAGGATTTTCAGCTGGGTGGCCGTAGCGGCCTGCTGAGTGAGGATCGACTGGCCGTTGTTGGCGTTGATGGCCTGGCACTGAGCCAGGAGATCGGTCAGCACGTCACTTTGCGCCAGCAACTGGTCGCCAATGCTTGACTGGCTGGCCAGTTGCTCCAGCCCGCCGCGGTTGGTCGGCAGGTTGAGGCTGGCGAGAATTTCACTGCGCTTGCGGCCATGCTGTTCGAGCAGGACGACCAATGCCTGTTTCTGCGCCAGGATGTCCTCGAGCAATGGCATGTCACGGCCATGCAAGGCGAGGGATTCGGTCTGCAATAATTCCAGCAGTTGTTGTGCTGGAGCAAAGTCGTCGGTGATCAGTTGCAGTAAATGGGTGTCGTGCATGGCTGGCCTTGGGTTTTAAGCGTCCAAAAGCCTGGCGCCGGCGGTGGCCTAGCGCTGGGCTTCGAAGTTGAGCAGTTTGCTGGCTACACGGTTGCTGTCGACTTTATAGCTGCCATCGGCAATCGCTGCTTTCAACTCGGCCACGCGGGCCTTGTCGACGGCAGGCTGATCGCGCAGCTTGTCATTGACCTTCTGCAACTGTTGAGCCTCATTGCTGAGATGTACCGATTCCCCGCTGTTGACGGTACCGGCCTGTTCGGCCGCGGATTCCAGCGGCGCGGTTTTGCCGGTTTCGGCGCTTTCCTTGCTGGCGCTGGTACGTGTACTGCCCGTAAGGGACGAGGAGCTGTTCAAACGGCTGAAATCGATGACCATGATAAAAAACCTCTGGGAATTTGGACGCTTGCCATGGTTTCGGCCATTCCCTGGAAAACTTTAGGCTCATTTATCAATGAACCTCGCGCGCGTCAGCGCTTGCCCTGCATGGAGCACAGTCTAGGGAACAGCCGCGGCAAGCGCCACATTCCGATGAACAGAACGCCTTACATGGACACCTCCACCTGCCCCGGCGCCATGACCTGCGCCTTGATGACCCGCTGGGAGTTGAGGTTCTTCACCCTGATCTGTTCGCTGAGGCTGCCGTTCGACAGGGCTTCGCCGGGCATGCGCACGCTGAGCGTACCGCTGCGGGCGGTAATCACCACCTGATCACCCTTGCGGATCACCTCGGCCTGTTCGATATGCACCAGGGTAATCACCTGGTCGGTGACCATTGGTCGGGTCAGTCGCTGCCCGATCGCCTGGTCGAGGGAGGTCAGGTAGCCCTGGCTGATCAGGCTGATATCGCGCTCGCGCAGCACCACATCCCCAGGCTCGACAATGGTGGCACGGCGCAGTGGTCGGGCGGTGGTCACGACATCGCGAAACAGGCGGATTTGAGCGGGTACGAAGACAGTCCAGGGGGAGGCGCCCTCGCAGCGGACCTTGACCGTGACCCGTCCCAGCGGCCTGGGACTCTCCAGCGTGGCTGTCAATTCCTTGTCGCACATGGGCATGTGCATGCGCGGGTCGAGCGGGTTGACCTGGATCTCGTAGCGACCTTCCGTTTGACTGGTTGCCAGATAGTCCTCTACGGTGAATTCAAGAAAGCCCTGAGTGACGCCGATAAGCATGTCAGGCAAGGTAACCGCGTCAGCAAGGGCAGGGCTGCCAGCGTTGAACAGGCAAACAGCCGCCAGCACGCCGAGCAATTTGCGGTAGGGTGTGGTCAGGCGTCGAAAAAATGTCGGTTCTGTGTTCATAACGATTAAAAAAGCAAGCGCCGTGCCGTTTAGTGATGAAGGCGCGTCGCAACAACACTTGGCGTTGGTGTAGGAGTCTGGGCATGGCTGGTGTAATGGATTCGGTAAACCAGCGCACGCAACTGGTGGGGCAGAATCGCCTTGAGCTGTTGTTGTTCCGTCTCGACGGCCAGCAGCTGTACGGGATCAACGTATTCAAGGTTCGGGAGGTGCTGCAATGCCCCCAATTGACGTTGATGCCCAAGTCCAGTCCTGTCGTGTGCGGTGTGGCGAACATCCGGGGGGCGACCATTCCGATCCTTGATCTGGCGATGGCGACCGGCTCCGGTGCGTTGAAGGACAAGAACAATCCGTTCGTGATCATCACGGAGTACAACACCAAGACCCAGGGTTTCCTGGTGCGCTCGGTGGAGCGCATCGTCAACATGAACTGGGAGGAGATCCATCCGCCACCCAAGGGCACCGGGCGCGATCACTACCTGACGGCGGTGACGCGGGTCGACAATCAGTTGGTCGAAATCATCGATGTCGAGAAGGTGCTCGCGGAAGTGGCTCCGACGCCGGAAGCGATTTCCGTCGGCGTGGTGGACGTTGAAACCCAGCACAAGGCGCTTTCGTTGCGCGTGCTGACGGTCGACGACTCATCGGTGGCGCGCAAGCAGGTCACGCGTTGCCTGCAAACGGTCGGCGTCGAAGTGGTGGCGTTGAACGATGGTCGGCAAGCGCTGGACTACCTGCGCAAACTGGTCGACGAGGGCAAGAAGCCGGAAGAAGAGTTCCTGATGATGATCTCCGACATCGAGATGCCGGAGATGGACGGGTACACCCTGACGGCGGAAATCCGCAACGACCCGCGCATGCAAAAGCTTCATATCATCCTGCATACTTCGTTGTCGGGGGTATTCAATCAGGCGATGGTCAAGAAGGTCGGTGCCGATGACTTTCTGGCCAAATTCCGTCCTGATGACCTGGCATCCCGGGTAGTCGACCGGATCAAAGCAGCAGATATCAGCTAGGGGCCTGCGCCCCTGGCAGTCAACACGATTTAAGAGGCGGCATCATTGTCTACGGGTAATTTGGATTTCGAACAGTTCCGGGTATTCCTGGAAAAAGCCTGTGGCATTTTGCTCGGTGAAAACAAGCAGTACCTGGTCTCCAGCCGTCTCAACAAACTGATGGAACAGCAAGGCATCAAGTCTTTGGGTGAGCTGGTTCAGCGCATGCAGACCCAGCCGCGCAGCGGTTTGCGCGAACAGGTGGTGGATGCCATGACCACCAACGAAACCCTGTGGTTTCGTGACACCTACCCGTTTGAAGTCTTGAAGAACAAGGTCCTGCCCGAAGCGATCAAGGCCAGCCCCGGTCAGCGCCTGCGTATCTGGTCGGCGGCGTGCTCGTCGGGCCAGGAACCGTATTCGCTGTCGATGTCCATCGACGAGTTCGAACGGGTCAACATGGGCCAGTTGAGGATGGGCGTACAGATCGTTGCCACCGACCTGTCCGGCACCATGCTGAAGAACTGCAAGACCGGCGAGTACGACAGCCTGGCCATCGGCCGCGGTCTGTCGCCCGAGCGTCTGCAGCGTTATTTCGACCCGAAAGGGCCGGGACGCTGGGCGATCAAGGCGCCGATCAAGAGCCGGGTGGAGTTCCGTTCGTTCAACCTGCTGGACAGTTACGCGAGCCTCGGCAAATTCGACATCGTGTTCTGCCGCAACGTGCTGATCTACTTCTCCGCCGAGGTGAAGAAGGACATCCTGTTGCGCATCCACAGCACGTTGAAGCCGGGTGGTTACCTGTTCCTCGGTGCTTCCGAAGCGTTGAACGGTTTGCCGGATCATTACCAGATGGTCCAGTGCAGCCCGGGGATCATTTACCAGGCGAAGTGATTTCGCTGGCGTCGGCAAAAAACGGGAGTCCTCAGGGGCTCCCGTTTTTTTATGCCTGCTGATTTCTCACGGGCACCACCTACTCCCTGTGGGAGCGGGCTTGCCCGCGAAGGCGTCGTGTCAGTCGATATCAACTTTGCCTGACACACCGCTTTCGCGGGCAAGCCCGCTCCCACAGGGTCAGTTGGTGTCTTCGTAAGCGGTGCCGAGCGGCAGAAAAGCGACATCCGGCGGAAAACCGTTGCCGCTTTTCTGGCATTGCCGCGTTGCCATGTCCGGCAAAGCCCCGGTTTCCGGGCTTTTTTGAATTGGCATGGGGCTTGCTAAGTTGATCCTACGAAAAATCAGGTCACCCGAAGGTTTCCCGACATGAGCATCAGCTTCGATAAAGCGCTCGGTATCCACGAACAAGCCCTGGGCTTCCGCGCCCAGCGAGCCGAAGTCCTGGCCAATAACATCGCCAACGCCGATACCCCGAACTACAAGGCTCGGGACCTGGACTTCTCGAAAGTGCTCGCCGAGCAGAACGAGAAAACCCAACGCGGCACCTTCGCCTTGAACATGACCAACAGCCGTCATATCGAAGCTGAAGGCCTGGGCAATGGCGACGAGTCGTTGCTGTATCGCACGCCGATGCAACCGTCGATCGACCAGAACACCGTGGACGCTCAGCTGGAACAATCGAACTACGCGCAAAACGCGGTCAACTTCCAGGCCAGCTTCACCCTGCTCAACAGCAAATTCAAAGGGCTGGTATCAGCCCTGCGCGGAGAGTAAGCCATGTCTCTATCCAGTGTTTTCAACATTGCCGGTAGCGGCATGAGTGCGCAGACCACGCGTTTGAACACCGTCGCTTCGAACATCGCCAACGCCGAGACCGTCTCGTCGAGCATCGACCAGACCTACCGCGCGCGTCACCCGGTGTTCGCCACCATGTTCCAGGGCGGCCAGAGCGGCGGCAGCGACTCGCTGTTCCAGAGCCAGGACGCCGCCGGCCAAGGCGTGCAGGTGCTGGGTGTGGTCGAAGACCAGAGCAATCTCGAAGCGCGCTACGAGCCGAACCATCCGGCCGCCGATGCCAAGGGCTACGTCTACTACCCGAACGTCAACGTGGTTGAAGAAATGGCCGACATGATTTCCGCGAGCCGTTCGTTCCAGACCAACGCCGAAATGATGAACACCGCCAAAACCATGATGCAGAAAGTCCTGACTCTCGGTCAGTGATAAGGGGCGACTCAGATGAGTGTTACCGATTCCACCAGTGGTTTGAGCCTCAACGACATCCTGGCCAACTCTTCGATCAAGACCAACACCACGACTGACGGCCTCGCCTCGGCAGCCGGCAGCGCCTCGGGCAACCAGGCCCTGGGCAAGGATGCGTTCCTGCAGTTGCTGGTGACCCAGTTGAAAAACCAGAACCCGCTGGAGCCTCAGGACAACGGTGCGTTCGTGGCCCAGCTGGCGCAGTTCAGCAGCCTGGAAGGCATCACCACGCTCAACGATACCGTGAGCGGCCTGGCCAGCAACTACAACTCGTCCCAGGCCTTGCAGGCGTCGTCGCTGGTCGGCCGTTCGGTCATCGCCCCGGGCGACAAGGCTGTGGTCGATACCACCAAGAGCCTCAGCGGCACGGTGGTGGTGCCGTCTTCGGTGGCGTCCGCCATCCTGAAGATCACCGATTCAACCGGCAAGACCGTGCGCACCATCGACCTCGGTTCGCAGAAGGCCGGCAACGCCAGCTTCATCTGGGACGGCAAGAACGATGCGGGTGAGACGGTACCTGCGGGCACCTACACCTTCGGCGCCACGACCACGATCGATGGCCAGTCCGTCGCGTTGATCACCAACCTGCCCGCGACTGTCAACAGCGTGACCATCAGCCAGACCGGCGGTGAGTTGATGCTCAATCTGGCCGGGTTGGGCAGCGTTGCCCTGTCCAAAGTACAAACCATTGGTATGTAAAGCCGACTAACCCGGCATAAAGGAGTGGATGATGTCTTTCAATATCGGCCTTAGCGGTCTCTTTGCAGCCAACAAGCAACTGGACGTGACCGGCAACAACATCGCCAACGTCGCGACCACCGGTTTCAAGTCGTCCCGTGCAGAATTCGAAGACGTGTACTCGGCGACTCGCCTGGGCACCGGCAGCAATACCGTCGGCAACGGCGTGCGCCTGGCCAATGTTTCCCAGCAGTTCACCCAGGGTGACGTGAGCAACACCGGCAACGTGCTCGACATGGGTATCCAGGGCAACGGTTACTTTGTCCTGAACAACAACGGTTCGCTGACCTACACCCGTGCCGGTGCGTTCAAGACCGATAAGGACGGCTACGTCACCAACAGCGACGGTACTGCTCGCCTGCAAGGCTACGGTGTGGATTCCAGCGGCAAGATCCTCAATGGCGTGCTGACCGACCTGCGGATCGACACCTCCAACCTGGCGCCGAAGTCCACCAGCAACGTGTCGTCGACGATCAACCTGAACTCCACGTCGCCGGTGATCGACCAGACGGTTGCGGCCAACAAGTTCGATCCGTCCAAGACCGAGACCTTTACCAAGTCGTTCAGTACCCCGATCTTCGATACTCAGGGTAACCAGCACACCATGGATCAATACATGGTCAAGACTGGCGCGAACACCTGGGACACCTACACCCTGATCGATGGTCGCAACCCCGATGGCAGTGATCCCAAGGTTAGCGCTCCGATTGCTTCGACCATGTCGTTCGATTCCACCGGCAAACTGACTTCGGTCAGCACACCCGTGACGCCGCCAACCACGCCACCGACTTCGGTGATCAGCAGTGACCTGAAAATCACCAACTGGACTCCGGGCAGTGTCACCAATGGCGTCTGGACAGCCAACGGCGCAGCAGCCGATCCGGCTGGCTTGACCATCGCCATGGCCAACACCACCCAGTTCAACGCCGACACCGCGCGTTCGATTCCATCGCAGAACGGTTATGCCACTGGCCAGATCACCAACCTGACCATCGACGGCAGCGGTGTTCTGCTGGCCAACTTCAGCAACAACCAGACCAAGCCGATCGGCCAGATTTCCCTGGCCAGCTTCACCAACGAGCAAGGCCTGCAGCCGGTAGGCGGCTCCAGCTGGAAAGAAACCTACACCTCGGGCATCCCGGGCTACGATGCGCCGCAGACTGGCACCCTGGGTTCGATCGTTTCCAATTCCCTGGAAGAGTCCAACGTCAACCTGACCAACGAACTGGTCGACCTGATCAAGGGGCAGAGCAACTACCAGGCGAACGCCAAGACCATTTCTACCGAGAGCACCATCATGCAGACCATCATTCAGATGGCTTGATGCTGGGCCGCGCGGCATAAAAAGCCCCTCGAGAGAGGGGCTTTTTAGTGCTCGAAAGAAAGACCCGTAGGAGCGAGCTTGCTCGCGATGGTCTTGAGAACGACGCGTGTATTCAGGATGACCCCGTTATCGTTAACGACCATCGCGAGCAAGCTCGCTCCTACAGATGGGCAAAAGAAAAACCCCCGATAAACCAGAGGCTCATCGGGGGTTTTTAGTCAGCGCCATGCGGCGCTTGTCGGCTCAGCTCATTGGCAAGCTTCGCAATCCGGCTCGTCGATGGCGCAAGCCTTCGGCACTGGAGCAGGGCCGGCAGGTGCTGCCAGGACCGAATCTTCACCGTGGTTGCCGCCGCTGGAAACAGCGTTCAGCTTGCCGGTGTTGATGGTCGACTTCTCGGTGCTGGTCGCGGCCAGGGCACGGAGGTAGTAAGTGGTTTTCAGACCACGGTACCAGGCCATGCGGTAGGTCACGTCCAGCTTCTTGCCCGAGGCGCCGGCGATGTACAGGTTCAGCGACTGAGCCTGGTCGATCCATTTCTGACGACGGCTGGCAGCGTCGACGATCCACTTGGTGTCCACTTCGAAAGCAGTCGCGTAGAGCTCTTTGAGTTCCTGCGGGATGCGCTCGATCTGCTGCACCGAACCGTCGTAGTACTTCAGGTCGTTGATCATGACCGAGTCCCACAGACCGCGAGCCTTGAGGTCGCGAACCAGGTACGGGTTGATCACGGTGAATTCGCCCGACAGGTTCGATTTCACATACAGGTTCTGGTAGGTCGGTTCGATCGACTGCGATACGCCGGTGATGTTGGCGATGGTCGCGGTCGGTGCGATGGCCATGATGTTGGAGTTACGAATGCCTTTCTGTACACGGGCGCGAACCGGTGCCCAGTCCAGGGTTTCGTTCAGGTCAACATCGATGTACTTCTGGCCACGGGCCTCGATCAGGATCTGTTGCGAATCCAGCGGCAGGATGCCTTTGGACCACAGCGAACCCTGGAACGTCTCGTACGAGCCGCGCTCGTCGGCCAGGTCGCAGGAAGCCTGGATCGCGTAGTAGCTGACCGCTTCCATCGACTTGTCGGCGAACTCGACGGCAGCATCGGAGCCGTAAGGGATGTGCTGCAGGTACAAGGCGTCCTGGAAGCCCATGATGCCCAGGCCGACCGGACGGTGCTTGAAGTTGGAGTTCTTCGCTTGCGGCACCGAGTAGTAGTTGATGTCGATCACGTTATCGAGCATGCGCACGGCAGTGTTCACGGTGCGTTGCAGCTTGGCGGTGTCCAGCTTGCCGTCGACGATGTGGTTCGGCAGGTTGATCGAGCCCAGGTTGCAAACGGCGATCTCGTCCTTGTTGGTGTTCAAGGTGATCTCGGTGCACAGGTTCGAGCTGTGGACCACGCCGACGTGCTGCTGCGGGCTGCGCAGGTTGCACGGGTCCTTGAAGGTCAGCCACGGGTGGCCGGTTTCGAACAGCATGGACAGCATTTTGCGCCACAGGTCTTTGGCCTGGATGGTCTTGAACAGCTTGACCTTGCCCGGGTACTCGGTCAGGGCTTCGTAGTACTCGTAGCGCTCTTCGAAGGCCTTGCCGGTCAGGTCGTGCAGGTCCGGCACTTCGGATGGCGAGAACAGGGTCCACTTGCCGTCATCGAAGACACGCTTCATGAACAGGTCAGGGATCCAGTTGGCGGTGTTCATGTCGTGGGTACGACGACGGTCATCACCGGTGTTCTTGCGCAGCTCGATGAACTCTTCGATGTCCATGTGCCAGGTTTCCAGGTAGGCACACACAGCGCCTTTGCGCTTGCCACCCTGGTTAACGGCAACGGCGGTGTCGTTGACTACTTTGAGGAATGGAACAACGCCCTGGGATTTGCCGTTGGTGCCCTTGATGTACGAACCGAGCGCACGAACCGGCGTCCAGTCGTTGCCCAGGCCGCCCGCGAATTTCGACAGCATGGCGTTGTCGTGGATCGCGTGGTAGATGCCCGACAGGTCATCCGGCACGGTGGTCAGGTAGCAGCTCGACAGCTGTGGACGCAGGGTACCGGCGTTGAACAGGGTCGGGGTCGAAGCCATGTAGTCGAAGGACGACAACAGGTTGTAGAACTCGATGGCACGGGCTTCGCGGTCTTTCTCTTCGATCGCCAGGCCCATGGCCACGCGCATGAAGAAGATCTGCGGCAGTTCGAAACGCACGCCATCCTTGTGGATGAAGTAACGGTCGTACAGGGTCTGCAGGCCCAGGTAGGTGAATTGCTGGTCGCGCTCGTGGTTGATCGCCTTGCCCAGTTTTTCCAGGTCGAAGGAGGCCAGCTCAGGGTTCAGCAGCTCGTACTCGATACCCTTGGCGATGTAGGCCGGCAGCGCCTTGGCGTACAGGTCGACCATCTCGTGGTGGGTGGCGCTTTCGGCGACGCCGAGGAAGCCCAGGCCTTCGGCACGCAGGGTGTCCATCAGCAGGCGGGCGGTCACGAACGAGTAGTTCGGCTCGCGCTCGACCAGGGTACGGGCCGTCATCACCAGGGCGGTGTTGACGTCGGTCAGGGCCACGCCGTCGTACAGGTTCTTCAGGGTTTCGCGCTGGATCAGGTCGCCGTCGACTTCCTCCAGGCCTTCGCACGCTTCGGTGACGATGGTGTTCAGGCGGCCCATGTCCAGCGGCGCCAGGCTGCCGTCGGCACGGGTGATGCGGATCGACGGGTGCGCTTGTACCGGCTCTTCGGTGGTACGAACGGCACGTTCCTTGGAACGGGCATCACGGTAGATCACGTAGTCGCGAGCGACTTTCTGCTCGCCGGCACGCATCAGGGCCAGTTCGACCTGGTCCTGGATTTCTTCGATATGGATGGTGCCGCCCGATGGCATGCGACGCTTGAAGGTCGCGGTGACCTGTTCGGTCAGGCGGGCAACGGTGTCGTGGATTCGCGACGAGGCGGCAGCGGTGCCGCCCTCAACTGCGAGAAACGCTTTGGTGATGGCGACGGTGATTTTGTCATCGGTGTAGGGAACGACAGTGCCGTTACGCTTGATCACGCGCAGTTGGCCAGGCGCGGTGGCGGACAGATCCGAATTCGAATCAGCGGCCTGCGGCAAGGTGCCCTGCGGGTTCTCGCGAGTTGTGTCGGTTTGCATGGGGGAGTGTCTCCACATTCTCTATGTTTGTTTGGGCACCATCACGGTGCCCACCGTTCCGTCCTGAAGCACTACAACCGGCGAGCGCCGGGCATAACAACTTCGGGACAGTAGGAAGGGGGCTTTATGGGGCGCCGCTTCCATGCCGAAGTCTTTGGTCTCACGCCTTGGGCCTGAAACCTTGGTCCTTTGCAGGTGACAGTTGGGACTGCAACACCCGTACCGTTTTCACCACTCGGGGCCGAAACACAGTAGCCATCCGCATGCGCGGTTTGGTCTTTCGAAAATACGTTTGGTTCAACCGGACAGAGGCAATAAAAGCGCTTGAAATTGGTGTCTGGTTTGTGTTTGGTTTTTCGCGCAAAACCCCATATCTAGGGTTTTTTTTGCGCCGGGCTACAAGATAATGCGTTTTAGGGGGGGATTGCAACGTACTACCTGTGGATAAACCTGTGCGTAAATTGTGTGTGAAAGAGGGAACCAGCGTGTAGGCCGCGACGCTGCTGGACCGGACCTTTTTTCAGCGATTTTCTGCGATCGAAAACGGTCGGTCGGATTTTTAAGGGCGCGAACCCTATCACAAAAAACCGCGTTGTCCGAACGCATTTACCCGCTTGTGTTCTCGACGGGCGGCGTTTATACATTCGGCCCAGCGTGTATACATATTTGTCCCCCCCGAATCATTACAAAAAAACGGGCGGATCCTTCCTTATTAGTGGTTTTGGCAAGCAGAGGTCACCCGTGGAGCAAGAAGCCTGGCAGGTATTGATTGTGGAGGACGACCAGCGACTGGCCGAACTGACCCGCGACTACCTGGAAGCCAATGGCCTGCGTGTGTCGATCGAAGGGGATGGTGCCCTCGCTGCGAACCGCATTATCAAGGAGCAACCGGACCTGGTGATTCTCGACCTGATGCTCCCCGGTGAAGATGGCCTGAGCATCTGCCGCAAGGTTCGCGCCCGTTATGACGGCCCGATCCTGATGCTCACCGCCCGAACCGATGATACCGACCAGATCCTCGGCCTGGACCTGGGGGCTGACGACTATGTCTGCAAACCGGTACGCCCGCGCCTGCTGCTGGCACGCATCCAGGCCCTGCTGCGCCGTAGCGAAACCCCCGAAGTCGCCCCGGAAAAACAGCGGCGTCTGCAGTTCGGCCCGCTGATCGTCGACAACGCCTTGCGCGAAGCCTGGTTGCAGGGCAACGGCATCGAGCTGACCAGCGCCGAATTCGACTTGCTCTGGCTGCTGGTGGCCAATGCCGGGCGCATTCTCTCCCGGGAAGAGATCTTCACTGCGCTGCGAGGTATCGGTTATGACGGTCAGGACCGTTCCATCGATGTGCGCATCTCGCGCATCCGCCCCAAGATCGGCGATGACCCGGAGCATCCACGGCTGATCAAGACCGTGCGCAGCAAAGGCTATCTGTTCGTTCCCGAGGCTTGCGTAGACCAGACCCTGTGAACTCGATCTTCCTGCGTATCTATGGCGGCATGTGTGCCGCGCTGATTCTGGTGGCGGTGCTCGGTGTGCTGGCCTTGCACCTGCTCAATCAGGTGCGCAGCGAGCAATACCGCGAGCGCCTGGCCCATGGCACGTTTTCGCTGATGGCCGACAACCTGCAACCGATGAACCCGACCGAGCGCCATCGGGCCTTGCTGGTGTGGGAGCGGTTGCTGGGCATTCCGCTGGCGTTGAAAACCTTTGCCGAGACTGACCTGGACCTTACCCAGCGCACTCGTGTGTTGCGCGGCCAGGCTTTGGTGGAGCAGACCGGCCCGCACGCGGCGAAGGTCTACAAGCTGGTCAGCGACAAGGAACAGTTGATGCTGACCGGGGAAGTGCAGCAGATCAGCGAGCAACTGGCCCGGGCGACCATCTACCTGTTGACCGATGAGCTGGTGCGTACCCCCGTTGCTGATCAGCCCCTGCGTCTGGCGCAATTGAAGCAGGACAAGGGCTTTGGCTTCGACCTGCGGCTGGTCACGGTTGACGAGGCGGACATGGACGAAGACCAGAGCCGCCGGGTGTCCGAGGGCGACACCGTGATGGCGCTGGGCAAGGAGGGCGATTCGATCCGGGTGTTTGCCGGCATGGTCGGCACGCCGTGGGTCCTGGAAATCGGCCCGTTGTATCAGATGAATCCTTATCCCCCGCAATGGCTGGTGCTGATCGCCGCGCTGGGCCTGACGCTGATCGGTTTGATCGTTTATCTGTTGGTGCGCCAGCTCGAGCGGCGTTTGCGTGGCCTGGAGGCCGCCGCCACGCGCATTGCCCAGGGCAGCCTGGAAACCCGCGTGCCGGCGCGTGGCGCGGACTCGGTGGGACGGCTGGCCTCGGCGTTCAACGGCATGGCCGAGCACTTGCAGCAGTTGTTGGCGATCCAGCGCGAACTGGTGCGCGCGGTGTCTCACGAATTGCGCACGCCGGTGGCGCGCCTGCGCTTTGGCCTGGAGATGATCGGCTCGGCCACCACGCCGCAAGCCCTGGAAAAATACTGCCAGGGCATGGATAACGACATCGAGGATCTCGACCGGTTGGTGGACGAGATGCTGACCTACGCGCGGCTCGAACAGGGTTCTCCGGCACTGAACTTCCAGCGGATCGATCTGGATGCCTTGGTCAACCAGGTGATTGAGGAACTGGCGCCGTTGCGTGCCGATGTCACGGTACAGCGGGGTTTGTGCCTGTCGGCCGCTGATAACGACGATGCCTGGGTCGAGGCCGAACCGCGTTATCTGCACCGGGCGATCCAGAACCTGGTGAGCAATGCCATGCGCCATGCGCAATCACGGGTGACCATCAGCTATCAGGTAGGGCAGCAACGCTGCCGGGTGGATATCGAGGATGACGGACCGGGGGTGCCGGAGTCGGCGTGGGAGAAGATCTTCACGCCGTTCCTGCGTCTGGACGACAGCCGCACCCGTGCGTCGGGCGGGCATGGGCTGGGGTTGTCGATCGTGCGGCGCATCATTCATTGGCACGACGGGCGTGCGTTGATCGGCAAGAGCAAGAGTCTGGGTGGGGCGTGTTTCAGCCTGAGCTGGCCGCGTAATCAGGAGAAGCGTTGAGATTTCCGGTGAATGTTCAACCGCTTTCGCGAGCAAGCCCGCTCCCACAGGTTTTGTGTCGTACACAAGTCAACTGTGGGAGCGGGCTTGCCCGCGAAGGGGCCCTGCCAGTCGCAAAAAACCTCAGGCCTTGATACTGACCAGACTCAACAACTGCCCATCCTTGACCCCGAACTGCGCATCCAGCTCGGTGCCGTTGCGCCATTCGCGGGACAAATCCGTGAGCAGTCGCAACCGCACCTCACCCGACTCACGCCACTCCAGCACTTCGGCGTGTTCGAAATAAAACCGTTGCTGAACGATCGGATAGAGTGCCTTGAACAGGCTTTCCTTGACCGAGAACGTCAGGGACACCAGCAACGCCCGTTGCTCGCGAGGACCGAGCGCCATGCGCTGTAGCTCCGGCGGGTTGAGGATTTCCCCGGCCAGGCGTTCGGCGCGTTCGACATTGAGCAGGTTTTCCAGGTCCATGCCCAGGCCGCGCCAATGGCTTTTGTTCGCGACAATCGCCGCGGCCCGGCCCGTGCTATGGGTGATCGAACCCGTGATATGAGCAGGCCAGACCGGTGCCCGGTCTTCACCAATGGCCGGAATGACGCTCAAACCTTCCAGACGCTGTAACGCGGCCCGGGCACACACCCGCCCGGCGAGAAACTCCGCCTGCCGCTTGGCGACAGAGCGCTGAATGCTCGCCGGTACTTCCACTGCACTGCGCTGAAAGTCATCGCTGGCCAGTCGGGCGCTATCGAAGTGAGTGCTCAGCAGGACCGTATCGGGCAGCACCAACGGCAGCGGCCAGTGGTCATCGAGGGGGGTGCAGCAGACGGGCAGGGCGGGGGTTGAATTCATGTCAGGCATTTTGCCGGGTTGGCTTGGGACTGGGTAGTAGCCGATGGCGGCGATTTTATGTGGATCGGTCTGCGGTTGTCTTTTCAGTAGTTCGAGCCCGGCCTGGAACCTTGCGCTGGGATGGCAGCCTGGCTGAGCCCGCTCAAGGCCAGCAGAAGGGCAGCGAAGAACATGCGCAGGGTCGGGTCTCCTGTTGAAACGTGTCGAAACATTCGGGAAAGGGCGGTTCAGCTCAGGTTCAGAGTGCGTTCAGGGGGAGTTCAGGGCGCGGTGCGTAACCTTGCCCCGTACCCAAAAAACAACGGAACATGAGGTAACTCGCAATGACTGCATTCAAAAAACTGCTTCTGGCATTCACGGTTCTGAGCGCAAGCACCGCAGCCTTCGCCTCCGACGACAACTTCGCCAGCCTTACTCTTGGGCAGACCAGCGACAAGATCAAAAAATCCCACGCCCTGAACGACAACCTCAATCACCCGAACGCCGATGGTGTGATCGGCAAGGACACCACCTGGGGTGTTCGTCTGGGCCAGCAGAACAGCCAGGGCCGTTACTACGCCACTTATGACAACGTGTCGGGCTCGCACAGCGGCATTAAACTGCGTCAGGAAAACCTCCTGGGCAGCTACGATATGTTCTACCCGGTGGGCGGCAGCACCAAATTGTTCGGCGGCGCCACGGCGGGCCTGACCAAAATGACCCAGGAGTCGCCAGGTTTCAGCCGCGACAGCAATATCGGCTACGCCATCGGTGGCCAGGTGGGTGTGCTGCAACAGGTTTCGCAGAACACCTCGGTTGAACTGGGTTACCGTTACCTGCGCAGCAACGCCAGCACCGAGATGAGTGAGCGCGGTGGCAGCAAGCAGGGTTCGCTGGACCTGACCAGCAGCGCCCAGACTTACCTGTCCGCCAACTACGCTTTCTGACAAGCGTTTCGTGAACGGCCTGCGCCGGATCAGCCCGAGTGACTGATCCGGCGTTGCCCTGTTAGCCATTGAGGTGCGACGTTGTGCCTCTGGAGATGTTGATTTGCCCGGGAGAGCGTTATGAAACTGCTGGTTGTCGAAGATGAAGCGTTGCTGCGTCATCACCTGCAAACCCGCCTGACGGAGAGCGGCCATGTGGTCGAGTCCGTGGCCAACGCCGAGGAGGCGCTGTACCAGACCGCGCAATTCAACTTTGACCTGGCGGTGATCGACCTCGGTCTGCCGGGTATGAGCGGGCTCGACCTGATCCGCCAGTTGCGTTCAAGTGGCAAGGTCTTCCCGATCCTGATCCTCACCGCGCGTGGCAACTGGCAGGACAAGGTTGAAGGCCTGGCCGCCGGCGCCGACGATTACGTGGTCAAGCCGTTTCAGTTCGAAGAGCTGGAAGCTCGCCTGAATGCCTTGCTGCGCCGCTCCAGCGGTTTCACCCAGTCGACCATAGTCGCCGGTCCCTTGCTGCTGGATCTCAACCGCAAGCAGGCGTCCCTCGACGAGCAGCCGCTGGCACTGACCGCGTATGAGTACCGCATTCTCGAATACCTGATGCGCCACCATCAGCAAGTGGTGCCCAAGGACCGCTTGATGGAACAGCTCTACCCGGATGACGACGAGCGTGATCCGAATGTGATCGAGGTGCTGGTCGGCCGTCTGCGCCGAAAACTGGAGGGACCGGGCGGATTCAAGCCGATCGATACCGTGCGCGGCCTGGGTTACCTGTTCAATGAGCGTTGCACTTGATCCGTTCGCTGCGCATTCGCTTGATGCTCGCCGCCACGCTGTTGGCGGTGTTGTTCATGCTGGCGTTGCTGCCGGCGATGCAGGGTGCCTTCAGCCTGGCGTTGCAGGACTCCATCGAGCAGCGTCTGGCATCGGACGTGACTACGTTGATCTCCGCCGCCCGGGTGGAGAACAACAGCCTGCAGATGCCGGCGCAATTGCCCGACGAACGCTTCAACCTCACCGATAGCCGACTGCTTGGCTATATCTATGACCGTGAAGGGCGTCTGGTCTGGCGCTCAAAGGCGACCCGGGAAGAGCGCATCAATTACAAGCCACGCTATGACGGACGTGGTAACGAGTTTGCGCGCATCCGCGAAGCCAACGGCCAGGAGTTCTTCGTCTATGACGTCGAGGTCAAGTTGCTTGGCGGCAAAAGTGCAGCCTTCAGCATCGTGGCGTTGCAGCCGGTTCGCGAGTACGAACTAACCCTCGAGGGCCTGCGGGAAAACCTCTATCTGGGTTTTGGTGCGGCTCTGCTGGTGCTGTTGGCGTTGTTGTGGATCGGCCTGACTTGGGGTTTGCAGGCATTGCGGCGCTTGAGCCAGGAGCTGGACCAGATCGAAGGTGGCACCCGCGAAAGCCTCAGCGAGGAACATCCCAGGGAATTGCTGCGCCTGACCGGTTCCCTCAACCGCTTGCTGCACAGTGAACGTGAGCAGCGCAGTCGCTACCGTGATTCCCTCGACGACTTGGCCCATAGCCTGAAAACGCCCCTGGCGGTGTTGCAGGGCGTCAGTGAAGACATGGCCCAGCGTCCCGAGGATCGCGATCAGGCCTGGGTGCTGCAAACCCAGATCGAGCGCATGAGCCAGCAGATCAGTTACCAGTTGCAGCGCGCCAGTCTGCGCAAGAGCGGTCTGGTACGTCATCAGGTGCACTTGCACCCGGTGCTGAAAAGTCTGTGCGACACGCTGGACAAGGTCTATCGCGACAAGCGCGTGCACGTTGCGTTCGACCTGCCCGACCCGTGCCATGTACCGATCGAGCAGGGTGCTTTATTGGAAATGATGGGTAACTTGCTGGAAAACGCCTATCGCCTGTGCCTCGGCGAAATACGCATCAGCGTGCGTGAAACCCTCAGCGGCACCGAGTTGTGTGTCGAGGACGACGGCCCCGGCGTACCGCTGGATCAGCGCGCACGGATTCTCGAGCGCGGCGAGCGGCTGGATCGTCAGCATCCGGGGCAGGGCATCGGTCTGGCAGTGGTCAAGGACATCATCGAGAGCTACAGCGCCCAGCTGACCCTGGGGGATTCACCGATGGGCGGGGCGGCGTTCCGGATTCACTTTCCGGTGGTTTGACCGGAGTCTGATAGTGCTTCTACTGGCCTCTTCGCGAGCAAGCCCGCTCCCACCTTCGACCGCGTTCCCTCTGCCGGAACAGGGCCAAATGTGGGAGCGGGCTTGCTCGCGAAGAGGCCAGTGAAGACAGCAAAAAAATCGGCCTTGAAATTCAGTGTTCCTGCGCCCGATAAGCCCCCGGTGTCAGCCCGGTCCACTTCTTGAACGCCCGGTGAAACGCCGACGGTTCGGAAAACCCCAGTTGCTCGGCGATCTGTTGCAACGACAGGTCAGCGCGGCTCAGGTGGTAAATCGCGATGTCCCGGCGCAACTGGTCCTTCAGTTCCTGAAAGCTCGAACCCTCTTCCCGCAAATGCCGGCGCAAGGTTTGCGGGCTGATGTGCAAGTGCGCGGCCACGGCTTCCAGGTCGGGCCAGCGTGAACTGTCGCGACTGAGCAAGCGCCGCAAGCGGCTGCTCAAACTGTCGCCATCATCCGGGCGCGAGAGCAGGTCGGCGGGGGAGCGCTCGAGGAAATGCTTGAGGGTGCGCTCATCCTGCAACAGCGGCATGGCCAGGTAGCGGCTGTGAAACAACAGGCTGCTCTGGGGGCTGGAAAACTCAAGCGGGCAGGAAAACAGCAGGTCGTACTCGGCGCCGTGTTCCGGTCGGGAGTAGCTGAACCTGGCCTGCTCCAGGCGAATGCGCTGGCCGATCAGCCAGCTGCCGAAACGGTGCCAGATCACCAGCAGAGCTTCGGTCAGAAAGTGGTCCGGGTCCCAAAACTGCGAGTCGTCCAGGCTCAGGCGGACCCATTCGTCCTCGTGAGTCAGGGTCAAGCGTGGAGCCCCGGGGAATAGGCTGTAAAACAATAAGCCGCGATTGAGTGCCTTATCCAGGCTGCGGCAGTGGATCACGGCATGGCACATCATCGCGAAACTGCCCGGTCTGCTCGGGGCTTGCCCGAACCCCAGGTACTCGTCGTCCAGTGCCAGCCATAAGGCCTGAATCAGTTGGGTGAATTGCTCTGGAGCGATGCGCGCCCGGGGTTCATCAAGCAACTCGGGGCTGATCCCCAGTTGTTGTAGCAGGCCCGAGTAATCGTAGCCGTGCCGACGCGCACCACCGAGGGCGGCGAGGGCGAAATGACTGGCGATGGTGCGTTCGCGCATGGCAGCAGGCCTGACCGTTGAACGACGGATGGTAGCTGCGCACTGCGGGCATGAACAGGGCGGATATCCGCCAAATTGCAGGACGACTTTTAGTGGAAGGGCGGAAATCCGCCACATGCATCTAACCGTTCGGTGACAGGGAGTTTGCTGCGACCCTGATATCAAAAGGCATGCAGGGATTTTACGGAAGGTGGCACGGGCCTTGCGATACAACGTCCAGAGGCCTGCCGTTGCGCAGCTCGAAAAAACAAATCCCTCCAGTGCAGGAGGGTTCGCAATTGCGGTGTTGCGGGCAACAGATGGATGTTGTCACCGGGCACCCTTGAGGAACTTTGCAATGACGACTCGTCAGCCACTGTACAAATCCCTGTATTTCCAGGTGATCGTTGCAATTGTCATCGGTATCGCCCTCGGTCACTACTATCCACAGCTCGGTGTGGCCGTTAAGCCACTGGGCGACGGGTTCATCAAGCTGATCAAAATGATCATCGCCCCGATCATCTTCTGTACCGTTGTCAGCGGCATCGCCGGCATGCAGAACATGAAGTCCGTCGGCAAGACCGGTGGTTATGCGCTGCTGTACTTCGAAATCGTGTCGACCATTGCCTTGCTGGTCGGTCTGGTCGTGGTCAACATCGTGCAGCCAGGTAATGGCATGCATATCGACGTCGCCACCCTCGATGCCTCCAAGGTTGCCGCTTATGTGGCGGCCGGTGCCGACCAAAGCGTCGTCGGCTTCCTGCTGAACGTGATCCCTAGCACCATCGTCGGCGCCTTCGCCACCGGCGACATCCTGCAAGTGCTGATGTTCTCGGTGATCTTCGGTTTCGCCCTGCATCGCCTGGGTGCCTACGGCAAGCCGCTGCTGGACTTCATCGATCGCTTCGCCCACGTGATGTTCAACATCATCAACATGATCATGAAGCTCGCGCCCATCGGTGCCTTTGGTGCCATGGCGTTCACTATCGGTGCCTACGGTGTTGGTTCGCTGGTGCAACTGGGTCAACTGATGGCGTGCTTCTACATCACTTGCCTGCTGTTCATCCTGATCGTGCTGGGCTCCATCGCCCGCATGCACGGTTTCAGCGTGTTGAAAATGATCCGTTACATCCGTGAGGAGCTGCTGATCGTGCTCGGTACTTCTTCTTCGGAATCGGTGCTGCCACGCATGCTGATCAAGATGGAGCGTCTGGGCGCGCAAAAATCCGTAGTAGGCCTGGTGATCCCGACCGGTTACTCGTTCAACCTCGACGGTACTGCGATCTACCTGACCATGGCCGCGGTGTTCATTGCCCAGGCAACCGATACGCCCATGGACATCACGCACCAGATCACCCTGCTGGTGGTGTTGCTGCTGTCTTCCAAAGGCGCTGCGGGTGTGACCGGTAGCGGTTTCATCGTACTGGCTGCAACGCTGTCCGCCGTCGGCCACCTGCCGGTTGCCGGCCTGGCGCTGATCCTCGGTATCGACCGTTTCATGTCCGAAGCACGTGCCCTGACCAACCTGATCGGTAACGCCGTGGCGACCATCGTTGTGGCCAAGTGGGTCAAGGAACTGGACACTGACGTGCTGCAAGCCGAACT
Source organism: Pseudomonas sp. FW305-70 (assembly GCF_058783925.1). Lineage (NCBI taxonomy): Bacteria > Pseudomonadati > Pseudomonadota > Gammaproteobacteria > Pseudomonadales > Pseudomonadaceae > Pseudomonas > Pseudomonas sp. FW305-70. The sequence continues at coordinate 46,322 of NZ_JBYSYZ010000023.1, read as the reverse complement.
GGCTTCGGGCGGGCGCGGCATTGCCGACGAGCCTAAAGACGATGTTTTGGGCCACGTCGAAGAGGTAGCCCCGGCTAGCGCCAGGTAAGCCTTGTCCTGATGAAAAACCCGCTTCGGCGGGTTTTTTCATGTCTGGCGTTTGAGCGTAACGGTCACTGCACGTGGCGCATAAGGTGATTGCTGCAAAGTGATCGGCTGCCTAGGCTGGAGGCATCGTTAGAGGAGAACGTTCATGCTTGGTCCATTGGCATCACTCAAGGTTCTGGATTTCTCGACACTGCTGCCGGGGCCGTTCGCCTCGTTGCTACTGGCGGACATGGGCGCCGAAGTGCTGCGCATCGAATCACCGACCCGCATGGATCTGCTGCGGGTGTTGCCGCCCCACGATCAAGGGGTGTCGGCCAGTCATGCCTACCTCAACCGCAACAAGCGCAGCCTGGCCTTGGATCTCAAACAGCCTGAGGCGCTGGATGTCATCAAGCAGCTGTTGCAGGACTACGACATCGTGCTGGAGCAATTCCGCCCCGGTGTCATGGAGCGACTGGGGCTGGGGTATGAGGCCCTGAAGGCGATCAACCCAAAACTGATTTATGTGTCGATCACCGGCTACGGCCAGACCGGCCCCTACAAGGACCGCGCCGGCCACGATATCAACTATCTGGCCTTGTCCGGGCTGGCGAGTTACACCGGCCGAACCGACAGTGGGCCACTGCCGTTGGGCATGCAGGTGGCGGATGTCGCCGGTGGTTCGCTGCACGGGGTGATTGGCTTGCTGGCGGCGGTCATCGCCCGGCAGCAAACCGGTCAGGGCCAGCACCTGGATGTCAGCATGACCGACTGCGCGTTCAGCCTGAATGCGTTGGCGGGTGCCGGATACCTGGCTTGTGGTGTCGAGCCGGGGCCGGAAAACCAGGTGCTCAATGGTGGCAGCTTTTACGATTATTACCGCACCCGGGATGGGCGCTGGCTGTCGGTGGGCAGTCTGGAGCCGGTGTTCATGAAGCAGTTGTGCACGGCGTTGGGGCTGGAGGAACTGGCTGAGCTGGGCCTGTCACCGCAACCGGCGCATCAGAAAAAGCTGAAAGACGCGCTGAAGGTCGAATTCGAAAAGCATGATTTTGCCGAGTTGCGTGCGCTGTTCGCGGAACTGGATGCGTGCGTCGAACCGGTGTTGAGCCTGGGAGAGGCGCTGTGTCATCCGCAGTTGCAGGCGCGGGAGTTGGTGACCGATGTGCCGCGGGGCGATGGCTCAACCCAGGCGCAGATGGCGTGCCCGTTGAAATTTTCGCAAGGGTTGCCTGAGCCGAAGCATATCGGCGCGGCGCTGGGGCAGCATACCGATCAGGTGTTGGGGGAGTTGGGGTTTAGCGTTGAGCGAATTGAAGAGCTGCGGAGTAGCAAAGTGATTCTTTAGTGTTTGTACTGGCCTCTTCGCGGGCAAGCCCGCTCCCACAGGGGACCTCCGGTATGGCTTAGATCGAGTGTGGGAGCGGGCTTGCTCGCGAAGAGGCCAGTACAGCCACCGCAAATCTCGCTACTCGACCCGCATCTCCCCACTGAACACCAAGGTGTTGCGACACCGCCGGCACAGATACCGCCGTCCTTGCCGCACCAGGCTGTGGCGCTGGGCCGAGAACGGGAAGTCGCTGTCGGCGCACGGGCATTTGTAGATGTAACGGGTCACGCTGCGGCGTTTGACGTCATAGGTGTGGCAGCGGTTGGGTGGCAGTTCGTATACGCCACGCATGATCAATTGCCACTCTTCGCCATGGGGCTGGATGCGGTCGCCGAACAGTTGGTGGGCGATCAGGTGCGCGACTTCATGGGCCACGGTCTGCTTGAGGAAATCCTCGGTATTCTCCCGGTACAGCTGCGGGTTGAAGCGCAGCAGATTCTCGTGCAAATGCGCGACACCGGCTTTTTGCCCACGCAGCTTGAGGCTCACCACGGGGCGCTTGAAAGGTCGTTTGAAAAAGGATTCGGCTAGTTGGAAACAGTCTTCGACGCGGGAATTGAGTTGCTCGGGCATGCTTGATGGATCTCCAGAGCGCTCGAGTATGCCGCAACCCTCGGGCCGTGCGAATCACCAGGTTGCCGAATGGTCGTGGACTTTCTCCTTGCTGAAGAATGAAAAGGCCGCCTCGCGGCGGCCTTGATCGGCATTTCTGACTTTCGGTGATGGGCGGCTAATTGGTGTAGACCGGCCCTACGCCGAGTCCCCAGACAATCACAGTGAACGCCATGATGGCGACCAGCACCACCAGGCCTACGGCGAGCACTGAACTTGAAAACAGGAAGCCCTCGTCAGATGGAATGTTCATGAACGTCGGTAAGCCCACATACAGCAAGTACACCGTGTAGCAGATGGCTGCGGTGCCGACGATCATCCCCAGCCACAAGTGCGGGTACAAGGCCGCGAGGCCGCCGATGAACAAGGGGGTCGCGGTGTAGGTTGCAAATGCAATGCAGCGGGCCAGGCTTGGGTTGGCGTCATAGGTACGGGCCATCCAGTGAATGAATGCGCCCATTACCGCTACACCCCCGAGCATCGCCAGGTACGACATGACCGTCATCCATATCGCGCTTTCTACGGTCAACATCACGGGAGGCCGATTGCCGATGACCCAGCCGACCTGTGTGGTGCCTATGAAGGCAGACACGGCGGGGATGGCCGCCAGGATCAGCGTATGGGTCAGGTACATGTGGCTGATGCTTTCCTCCTGGTCGCCACGGATTTCTTTCCATTCTTGGTCAGGGTGGGTGAAGAGCCCCACTACGTGATGGATCATGCCAGTCACTCCTCTTGTCTTTACCGTCGCCCCCCAGTGGAGCGCCTACGGGCCAATGCGGCCAAGCAAGTCACAGGTCTGAAATATGTAAGCGACCTTATGTCGCAGTATAGGGAGGAGTTTCCCCAGAGGGTGTAGGGGCTTTAGAGCAAATTGCGCTGTAAACCCGGTTGTTAATCGCTGCAGGGTCTGTAGTGAGCTAGAGATGTTGCCCCCTCGCCACAAGTGCAAAGAATTTGCGTAAAATGCCCGCCTTTCGTCACACCTCACGGATTTCGCGTCATGGGCACTCTCACGGTCAACCAGAACAAACTGCAAAAGCGCCTTCGCCGACAGGCCGGTGAGGCGGTTGCCGATTTCAACATGATTGAAGACGGCGACAAGGTCATGGTCTGCCTGTCCGGTGGCAAGGACAGCTACACCATGCTCGATGTGCTGATGCACTTGCAGAAGGTCGCGCCGATCAAGTTCGAGATCGTGGCCGTGAACATGGACCAGAAGCAGCCGGGCTTCCCGGAGCACGTGCTGCCGGCCTACCTGAAAGAACTGGGGATCGAGTACCACATCGTCGAGAAAGACACCTATTCGGTGGTCAAGGAGCTGATTCCGGAAGGCAAGACCACGTGCTCGCTGTGCTCGCGCCTGCGTCGCGGCACGCTCTACACCTTCGCCGATGAAATTGGTGCGACCAAGATGGCCCTGGGTCACCACCGCGACGACATCGTCGAAACGTTCTTCCTGAACATGTTCTTCAACGGTTCGCTCAAGGCCATGCCGCCGAAGCTGCGCGCCGACGATGGTCGTAACGTGGTGATCCGCCCGCTGGCCTACTGCAACGAAAAAGACATCCAGGCCTACTCGGACTTCAAGCAATTCCCGATCATTCCGTGCAACCTCTGTGGTTCCCAGGAAAACCTGCAGCGTCAGGTGGTCAAGGACATGCTGCAGGACTGGGAACGCAAGACCCCGGGCCGTACCGAGAGCATTTTCCGCAGTCTGCAGAACGTGATCCCGTCGCAACTGGCGGACCGCAATCTGTTTGACTTCACCAGCCTCAAGATCGACGAAAGCGCCGCATCGCGCTTCGTCAACGTGGTCAACCTCTGATTAAAGCTGTGGGAGCGGGCTTGCTCGCGAAGGCGTAGTGTCAGTCGACGTCAATGTTGAATGATGCACCGCCTTCGCGAGCCAGCCCGCTCCCACATTTGTTTTTCGTTTCAATCCTCAGGAGAGGGCATGCGCGATTACAAGTGGCTCAATGAATACTGCCTGAACCGCTTCGGTTCGGCGGCTGAACTGGAAGCCCATCTGCCCGTTCCCAAGACTCCCGCGCAACTGCGCAAGATCAGCGACGATCGCTACCTCTCGATGATGGCGCTACGGGTATTTCGCGCCGGGCTCAAGCACAGCCTGGTGGACGCCAAGTGGCCAGCCTTCGAAGAGGTGTTCTTCAGGTTCGACCCGGAAAAAGTCGTGCTGATGAGCGCCGAGCACCTTGAGCGGCTGATGCAGGACACACGGATCATCCGTCACCTGGGCAAGCTCAAGAGTGTGCCGCGCAATGCGCAGTTCATACTGGACGTGGCCCATGAAAAGGGCAGCTTCGGCGAACTGATCGCCGACTGGCCGGTGACCGATATCGTCGGGCTCTGGACCTTCCTGAAAAAACGCGGACATCAGTTGGGTGGCCTGTCAGCCCCGCGCTTCCTGCGGATGATCGGCAAGGACACCTTTGTGCCGAGCTACGACGTGGTCGCGGCTTTGAATGCACAGGACATCATCGACAAGGTGCCGAGCAGCCTGCGCGACCTGGCGTTGGTGCAGGACGTGTTCAACCAGTGGCATGCGGAAAGTGGCGGGCGGCCGATGAGTCAGATTTCGATGATGCTGGCTTACACAGTGAATCATTAAGACCGAGTCGCCCCCTTCGCGAGCAAGCCCGCTCCCACATGGGATCTGTGTCGTTCACAAATTCCCCTGTGGGCTTGCTCGCGAAGGCATCAGATCAGGCGGCGGAGGGCCCGCCTTCGCCCGCCAGCTTGCGGTTCAACTGATAACGCCAGCGCACATACAGCAGTGCCGAGCAAAACACCGCCAGGCTTGCGCCCATCTCCAGCAAACCGAAGATTTGCCGGTTCGGGTCATAAGCGGCCAAAGCACCCTTGATGAAATACAGGTTCACCACAAAGCACATCCATGAATGCCCGCGAGGACTGCCGATGATCATGCCCGGCGCCAGTATCAGCAGTGGCACCAGTTCGATCAGCAGAATCACCCATGGCCGGGCGCCATGCAGGTCGGCGATCAGCAGGTAGTAGACGCACAGCAGTCCCACCAGCCCCAAAAAGCACAGCAGGCTGATGACACGCATCGCCCGCACCCGAGGCTCGAGCCAGTCAATGGCAGGGAGTATCTTCGGCTTCCTGGCCATTTCAGTTCTCCAGTTTCTGTGCAGTCTTGGCCAGGCGCATGCCCAGCGCGCGGCACAGCGCCACTTCATGGCTATCCAGGCCGCTTTTGCCGTCGGCACCGGCGTGGTGGCTGGCGCCGTAGGGTGTGCCGCCGCCCTGGGTTTCCAGCAGTGCCGATTCGCTGTAAGGCAGGCCGGTGATCAGCATGCCGTGGTGCAACAACGGCAACATCATCGACAGCAGGGTCGTCTCCTGGCCGCCGTGCAGGCTCGCGGTGGAGGTGAATACGCCGGCCGGTTTACCCACCAGAGCGCCGGTCAGCCACAGGTTGCTGGTGCCGTCGAGGAAGTACTTGAGCGGTGCGGCCATATTGCCGAAGCGGGTCGGGCTGCCGAGTGCCAGGCCGGCGCAGTTCTTCAGGTCGTCGAGGCTGGCATACAGCGCGCCTTCGTCGGGAATCTGCGGCGCAACGGCTTCGCACTCGGTGGAAATCGCCGGCACCGTGCGCAGGCGGGCCTCAAGCCCGGCCTGTTCGACGCCACGGGCGATCTGCCGGGCCATTTCGTTGGTCGAGCCGCTGCGGCTGTAGTACAGAACCAGAATGTACGGTGCACTCATGGCAACAGTTCCAGGATCTGCTCCGGTGGGCGACCGATGACGGCCTTGTCACCGACTTCGAGAATCGGTCGCTCCATCAGTTTCGGGTGGGCGGCGATGGCGCTAATCAATTGCGCTTCGCTCAGGCTGCTGTCGGCCAGATTGAGAGTCTTGTACTCGTCCTCGCCGGTGCGCAGCAGTTGCCGCGCGCTGATCCCCAGCTTGCCCAGCAGGCGCTGGATTTGCGAGGTGTCCAGCGGAGTGTCCAGGTAACGCACCACGGTCGGGGTCAGGCCACGGGCTTCTAGCAGTTCGAGCGCACCGCGGGATTTCGAGCAGCGCGGGTTGTGATAAAGCGTCAGATCGGTCATGAGCGGTTCGCATCTAGCGTAAGGTGGCGGCTATTCTAACTGTGCAGCGCGCAATCCAGAACCGTGAGAGGCGATGGGTCGCAGGCGCATTCAATTTTTGACAAGGAACACGACATGACAAGGCGACTGGCAGCAGCATTGGCGATCATCGGAGCGTTGATGCTGGGGGGCTGCGGGAATGACTATGGCATCGACCAGAATGGTCAGAAGATCGCCGCCGATCGGCTGGACGGCAAATGGCTGGTGCTCAACTACTGGGCAGAATGGTGCGGGCCCTGCCGTACTGAAATCCCGGAATTGAACACCCTGGCCGAGCAACTCAAGGACAAGAAAATCGGTGTGTTCGGGGTTAACTTCGACAACGTCCAGGGTCAGGAACTGAAGGACGCGAGCGAGAAACTGGGGATCAAGTTCACGGTGTTGGCCCAGGACCCTGCCGAATTGTTCGAATTGCCGCGCAGCGAGGCATTGCCGGTGACGTACATCATCGATGACAAGGGCAAGGTGCGTGAGCAGTTGATGGGTGAACAGACGGCGGCGGGGGTGATGGCGAAGCTTGAGGCGTTGCAGGCTAAAAACTGATGTCTTCACTGCGGTGAGCGGGCTTTTGTGGCGAGGGAGCTTGCTCCCGCTCGACTACGAAGTAGTCGCAAAACTGTTCTGCACAGTGAGACTGACAAAATGAGGTGACTGGGTTTAGGGCTGCTTTGCAGCCCAGCGGGAGCAAGCTCCCTCGCCACAGTCATTCATCAGGATGCAGAAGAGGAGGCGATCAACCTTCCTCAAGCCACCAACGCAGCGGCTTGCCTTCGGCTGGCCAGAAGCGGATCTGCTCGATCGGGGAGACGTCCCAGCGCTGGACGTTTTCCAGGGCCTGCAGGAAGCGTTTTTCCTGCTCCATCAGCGCCGGCGCGCACAGTTTGCGGGTGCTGCCGATTTTGCCGAAGGTCAGTTTGTCGCCCTCCAGGGTGTACGGCGCGAACCAGTGGTTGCAGCCGCCATTGCCGTAGGCCCGGCCATCTTCACCGAGCGTGATGGTCAGGTGGCTGTAGTCCATCAGCGGCCGCTCGCCGATCCACTCCAGGATGTAGCTGCGATTGTGTTCAAGCTGCACCGGCTCGGCGGCGCAGCCCAGCAGGCTGGCACCGGCCATCGCGCTCAGAGCGAGGCGTTTCATCACGCGGGCTCCTGGCATTTCGGGCACAGGTGTTTCTCGCCGACGGTAGTCCAGCCCAGCTCGGCAATTCTTGCGGTGGCGGCAGGTTTTTCCGCCTTGTTGCCCAGCTTGGCGTCGACGGCGAACTCGAAGCTCAGCGCTTTGGCGCAGCTGTCGCAGTTCACTTGCCAGGTATGGATCGCCAGTTCGCCGAACACCGGACCGCTGGCCACCGCGACCCATTGGCCGGGCGGATTGATCAGGTGGCGAACCGTTTCGACGGTCAGGCGCATGGACAAGTCCTTGGCGCCCTTGAGGGTCACGACCAGCACGTCGTTGTTGCGAATCGAGCCACCGTTGCCGGTGACCTGATAACGCCCCGGCACCAGGGCGCGGCATTCGGTGAGGGTGTGTTGCGGGTTCATCAGGCTGTAGCGGAAATCGTGTTCGACCATGGGTCCTCCAAATATGCGCGATATGCTAGCACGGGCTTGCATGCCGCATCGCGCAGGCCGATGACCTTCGATCCGTTTCAGTCGCCCGTGACCAGGTTTTCCGGCGTGCCCGCCACCCAGGCGGCGATGTTGCGCAATGTGGTGGTGGCAATCGCGTCCAGCGCTTCGTGGGTCAGAAAGGCCTGGTGCGCGGTGACGATCACGTTACGAAAGGTCAGCAGCCTGGCCAGCACATCGTCTTGCAACGGCAGGTCGGAACGGTCCTCGAAGAACAGTTGCGCCTCCTCCTCATACACATCCAGCCCCAGATAGCCGAGGCGACCGTCTTTCAACGCGTCGATCAGCGCCGGGGTGTCCACCAGGCCGCCTCGTCCGGTATTGATCAGCATCGCGCCCGGTTGCATGTGCGCCAGTGATTCGCGGTTGATCAAGTGCTTGCTCTGCTCGTTGAGCGGGCAGTGCAGGCTGATGATCTGCGATTCGGCCAGCAGTTGCTGCAGGCTCAGGTAGCGCGCGCCCAAGGCTTCGACCTGCGGGTTGGGGTAGGGGTCATAGGCCAGTAACCGGCAGCCAAAACCGTTCATGATCCTGGCGAATGTGGCGCCGATCTGCCCGGTGCCGACCACGCCGACCGTCTTGCCCACCAGGTCGAAACCGGTCAGCCCTTGCAGTCTGAAATCCCCATCGCGGGTGCGGTTGCAGGCGCGGGGCAAGCGGCGGTTGAGTGCGAGGATCAGCGCCACTGCGTGTTCGGCCACGGCGTGAGGCGAATAGGCCGGGACGCGCACGATGGCCAGTCCCAGACGTTTTGCCGTTGGCAAGTCGACGTGGTTGTAACCCGCCGAGCGCAGGGCGATCAGGCGCGTGCCTCCAGCGGCCAGGCGCTCGAGCACTGCCGCACCGAGGTCATCATTGATGAACGCGCAGACCGCTTCATACCCTTGGGCGAGCGCTACCGTGTCGAGGCTCAGGCGCGCAGGCTGAAATTGCAGCTCGATGCCGGCCGGTTGCCCGACCGCGAGAAAGCTGTCGATGTCGTAGTTCTGGCTGCTGAAAAGAATCGTACGCATGATTTCCTCTTTGCCTCGTTCCTGTAGGCGCTGGCTTGCCGGCGATGAGGGGATCAAACGCTACGTTGCCCTTGAGGCCGCCATCGCTGGCAAGCCAGCTCCCACAGAGCTTACGCTGATACTTGATTCCCACGATTGCGCTGCATCAAGCGTTCATTCGTGCGTGAGCTGCCAGGCGATTGATCGCCCGGTCGAGTTCATCGAGTGCCACGCTGGCTTTCGGGTCCTGTTGCTTGAGCAGGGTTTCGCTGCGTTGGCAGGCCGCACGCAATTGCGGTACGCCGCAATAACGCGTCGCGCCATGCAGCCGATGGACCCGTTCGATCAGGGCGTTGTGGTCATTGCTCTGCTGAGCCAAGCGGATGGCTTCGCGGTCAGCCTCCAGAGACGCGAGCAGCATCGCCAGCATGTCTGCGGCCAGATCAGCCTTGCCCGCGGCCAGGCGCAATCCTTCCTCGTGGTCGAGCACCAACAGGTCATGGGCACCGCCGTGCCCGTCGCCGGAGCGCTCCGGGCTGTGATTGCGCAATGCCAGGCCACTCCACTTCAGTACCACCTGGGCCAGTTGTCGTTCGCTGATCGGTTTGGTCAGGTAGTCGTCCATGCCACTTTGCAACAGTGCGCGTTTTTCGTTGGCCATGGCGTGGGCGGTGAGGGCCACGATCGGCAACGGCGTGCAATGCCGTTCGCTTTCCCACTGGCGAATCGCCTCGGTGCTCTGGCGACCGTCCATGCCGGGCATCTGCACGTCCATCAATACCAGATCGAATGTCTCGTTCTGTACCGCCTTGACGGCGGCATAACCGCTTTCCACCGCAAGCACCTTGGCGCCCATGTCTTCGAGCAGGGTCTGCACCAGCATCAGGTTGGCCGGATTGTCATCGACGCACAGCACCTTCGGTGCACGGCTGGACACCGGTTCGCCCGGCTCGCTGCGCATCGGGCGCGGGCTGACCAGGTCAGACAGGGAGCGTCGCAGTTTGCGGGTACAGGCCGGTTTCGCCTGGAGCTGGCTGTGGGGGTTGGGCACGGAAAGGTGGAACAGCGTCTGCTCCGTGGTCGGGCACAGCACCAGCACTTTGCAGCCAAGGTGTTCGAGGTCCCAGATGTGCTGGTTGAGGCGTTCCGGCGGCATGTCGTTGCTGGTGATACCGAGCACGGCGAGGTCGATCGCCTGATCGGTCTGGTGGGCGGCGGTGACGCCATTGGTCAGGTTTTCCAGGGTATTGAACGGCGTGGTGCTCAGGCCACAGTCTTCCAGTTGATGCTGCAACGCCTGCCGGGCCAGTTCGTGGTTTTCCAGGACCGCCACCCGACGCCCGAGCAAGGGCGCGGCGGGCAGGTCTTCGGCATCGTCGCGGGCTTTCGGCAGGCTCAGGCTGATCCAGAATTCCGAGCCTTCCCCGGGGGTGCTGTCGACGCCGATCTCGCCGCCCATCTGTTCGATCAGGCGTTTGGAAATCACCAGGCCCAGGCCCGTGCCGCCAGGTTGCCGCGACAGCGAGTTGTCGGCCTGGCTGAAGGCCTGGAACAGGGCGCGCACGTCCTGGTTGGACAGACCGATGCCGGTGTCCTGGATGCTGATGCGCAGTTGCACGCTGTCTTCGTGCTCTTCTTCGAGCATGGCGCGGGCGACGATGGTGCCTTCGCGGGTGAACTTGATGGCGTTGCTCACCAGGTTCGTCAGGATCTGCTTGAGCCGCAGCGGGTCGCCGACCAGGGACAGCGGCGTGTCCCGGTACACCAGGCTCACCAGTTCCAGCTGCTTGGCGTGGGCGGCGGGGGCGAGGATGGTCAGGGTGTCTTGCAGCAGGTCGCGCAGATTGAACGGAATATGGTCGAGCACCAGCTTGCCGGCCTCGATTTTCGAGAAGTCGAGAATCTCGTTGATGATGCCCAGCAGGCTGTCGGCGGATTTTTCGATGGTTCCCAGGTAGTCGAGCTGGCGTGGGGTGAGCTCGCTTTTTTGCAACAGGTGGGTGAAACCGAGAATGCCGTTGAGCGGCGTGCGGATTTCATGACTCATGTTGGCCAGGAATTCGGACTTGATCCGGCTCGCTTCCAGGGCTTCCTTGCGCGCCAGGTCCAGTTCGATGTTCTGGATCTCGATGGTTTCCAGGTTCTGGCGCACGTCTTCGGTGGCCTGGTCGATGCTGTGCTGCAATTCTTCCTGGGCGTTTTGCAGGGTGCCAGCCATGCGATTGATGCCGGAGGCCAGTTCGTCCAGCTCCTGGCTGCCGAGGGGCGGCAAGCGGGTTTCCAGATGGCCGTCCTTGAGTTGGGCTACGGCCTGCTTGATCTGGCTCAGTGGCCGGTTGATCGTACGACCCATGCGCAGGGCCAGCAGTGCCGCACCGATCAGTCCGGCTGCGATCAGCATCAGGCTGGCGAACAGGCTGCGGTAACCGCGCAACAGCATACTGTTATGGGACAGCTCCAGTTCGACCCAGCCCAGCAGGCGGTCGGCTTCCTCGGGAATCACGTCTCCGGCCAGGTTGCGGTGTTTGCCGAACACCGGCAGAAGATAGCGGGTCGCATCGTTGCCACTGCGGCGCAGCATCTGCATGCCGCTGCCGGAAGGCGTCTGGTTGAGCATGGTCGGGCCGGCGTGGGCCAGCAGCGTGCGGTCGGGAGACAGGAAGGTCACGGCCCGTACGTCAGTTTGTTCCAGGGCCTGGGTGGCGATGCGTTCGAGCAGTTCGTTGTCCTGATGGCCCATGGCTGGCGCCGCCAGGGGAGCCAACTGCTCGGCGATCATTTCGCCGCGCTGCATGAGTTGGGTTTGCAGGTCAGCCTGTTGCATCCAGGTAAAATACCCCCCCAGCACCAACGCCATCAGGCTGGTTGGCAACAGGGTCAGCAACAGCACGCGGCCTTTGATTCCCAGTTTCTTGAGCACGCCTCTCTCCTGCATCCCGCTGTTCATAGACCTGCACATATATCCGTCGTGCAGCACTTGCGCAGTGTAGCGATTTGCTCGCGGGCAATCTTCGTAAAAATGCGGCTGCCGTTCGTCGGCCCGCGCAGGTCATTGGCGATACAGCCAAGCGGTGGGTTGCCCCTGGCGAGGCAATCTTGAATAATCATTCAACTGAGAATTGTTTGCAGATAGTCATGACTCCCATCACTGCCGGTCTCCCCCGAATCCTGTCCATCGAAGACGACCTTGTGCTCGGCGCCTACGTTCATGAGCATCTGGACCGCAGCGGCTTCCAGGTGACCTGGTGCCAGAACGGCCAGGAAGGCCTGGACATGGCCCGGCGGCAACCTTTCGACGTGGTGCTGATGGATATTCTTCTGCCGGGCTTGGACGGTCTGGCGGTGCTGACCCAATTGCGCCAGAGCCATACCACCCCGGTGTTGCTGATGTCAGCCCTCGGTGCCGAGGCCGACCGCATCAGCGGCTTTCGCCTGGGGGCCGACGATTACCTGCCAAAGCCCTTCAGCATGGTGGAGTTGCGGGTGCGCATCGAAGCCATTCTGCGGCGGGTGGCCCTCGACCGCCGCCCGGTCCCCGCAGTGCCAGCCCCTTCGATGGACAGCCTGCGTTTCGACGATGAAAGCTTCGAGGTGTTTTATGGCGAGCAGGCGGGCGGGCTGACCCGCAGCGAGTACCGATTGCTGGAGACACTGCACCGCAACGCCGACGAAGTCTTGAGCAAAGCCTTCCTTTATCAGCAGGTGCTGCAGCGCGGTTACGCGGCCCATGACCGCAGCCTGGACATGCACATCAGCCAGATCCGCCGCAAGCTAAAGGCCATTGGCTACACCGAATGTGAAGTGCGCACCGTCTGGGGCAAGGGTTACATCCTGAGCGCCGCCGATGAAATGTAACTTGCCGGGCAGGCATTCGCTGTTCTGGAAACTGGCCTGTCTATTGGTCGCGTTCTGTCTGCTGATGATCTGGTTGAGTTGGTCCTGGGGCCGTTACATGGAACAGCGCAACCAGTTCCTCTCCGATGAGGCCCGCGGCACCCTGACGCGCTACGCTGCCGAAGCCGAGCAGGCATGGCAGCAGCGCCAGAGCGCCGGTGTCGATGACTGGCTGCAGAGCATGCATCAGCGGGAAAAAGGCTGGGTCGGTGTCATCGACGGTGATTTGCAGTCCTTGAGCAATCAGTCGCTGACGGACAAGGAAGTCGAACGCCTGACTTTTTTACGCGGCCTCGATTGGCCCATCCACAAGAAAGGCCGGCCGTGGATGCGCATACCGTTTCCCGGTGACTCGTCCGCCGGCAGCCTGGTGATCGAGTTGCCCGAACGCTTTCTGCCTGGACAATACCGGGTGTTCTGGCGGGTGATCACCAACGGCGTGATTCCGGGGCTGTTCACTTTGCTGCTGTGCGTCGGGCTCTACCGTTTGCTGGTGGTGCCACTCAACCACTTGCGTGAGCAGGCCAATGCCTGGCGTGCCGATCAACTGAGCGTACGGCTCTCGAGCCGGACCACCAATCGTTCGGATGAACTGGGTGAGCTGGGCAGGGCGTTCGATCACATGTCTGAACGCCTGCAAAGTACCGTGGCCTTGCAGCAGCAACTGCTGCGCGACCTGTCCCACGAATTGCGCACGCCCCTGAGCCGCTTGCGGGTGGCCAGTGAAAGCGAGCAGGGGCTGGAGCTATTGCGCGAACGTATCGGCCGGGAGGTCGATGGCATGCAGCGCCTGGTGGAAGACACGCTGCAGCTGGCCTGGCTGGACACCGAACGCACCCGCCTGCCCGACGAAGCGATCCAGATCCAGGCGCTGTGGGAGATGCTCACGGAGAATGCCTGCTATGAAAGCGGATGGCCTGATACTCGGCTGCAATGCACGGTGGATGCATCCTGCTGGGTGCGCGGTCATCTCAACACCCTGGCTCAAGCGCTGGAAAATATGCTGCGCAATGCGATTCGGCATTCGCCCGAGGGCGGTGTGGTCCTCCTTGGCGGACAGTGCGAGGGTCAATACTGGCATCTGTGGCTGGAGGATCAGGGCGGCGGTGTGGCAGAAGCTGATCTGGAGCGGATCTTCCTGCCCTTCACACGCCTCGACGGTTCGCGGCCGGGGGATGGCGGGTTTGGATTGGGGTTGAGCATTGCCAGGAATGCGGTGCAGCGTCAGGGCGGACAGCTTTGGGCGCAGAACACCGGGATCGGTTTGCGTTTGAATATGCGGCTGTTGGCGGATGTCAGTAGCGCCAGTGACGACGCCTTCGCGGGCAAGCCCGCTCCCACACTGACTGTGTTTGAACCGCGAAACCTGTAGTCACCCCAGCCCCCTGTGGGAGCGGGCTTGCACCGCGAAGAGGTCCTCACTCCCACCACTGCAACCCCTGTTTTTCATGCTCCGAGTGGCACCGCCACTTACCGCTTGCAGCTCGAAGCTTGCCGCTTATTCCCATAAACCATAAGCACCACACTTTGCGTGATATGGCCTTCCGAGGTTTGCCGGTATGATAGGCGCCCCCGCAGTCTGGATTGCGAATACGCCATGACCTTGCAGTACCCAACCATCGCCGATTGCGTCGGCAACACTCCGCTGGTCCGTTTGCAGCGCCTGCCCGGCGCCACCAGCAATACCCTTTTGCTCAAGCTCGAAGGGAACAACCCGGCGGGTTCGGTCAAGGACCGTCCGGCGCTGTCGATGATCACCCGCGCCGAACTGCGCGGGCAGATCCACGCCGGCGATACGCTGATCGAAGCGACCTCGGGCAACACCGGGATCGCCCTGGCCATGGCCGCGGCGATCAAGGGTTACAAGATGATTCTGATCATGCCGGACAACTCCAGCGCCGAACGCAAGGCGGCCATGACCGCCTATGGCGCCGAGCTGATCCTGGTCAGCCAGGAACAGGGCATGGAAGGCGCCCGTGACCTCGCGCAGAAGATGGAAGCCGAAGGTCGCGGCAAGGTACTGGATCAGTTCGCCAACGGTGACAATCCCGAAGCGCACTACACCACCACCGGCCCGGAAATCTGGCGTCAGACCGAGGGCACCATCACCCATTTCGTCAGTTCCATGGGCACCACCGGGACCATCATGGGCGTGTCGCGCTACTTGAAAGAGCAGAACGACAACGTGCAGATCATCGGCCTGCAACCGATGGAAGGCTCGGCGATCCCGGGCATCCGCCGCTGGCCCCAGGAATACCTGCCGAAGATCTACCAGGCTGACCGCGTGGACCGGATCGTCGACATGGCCCAAAGCGAAGCCGAAGACGTGACCCGTCGGCTGGCCCGCGAAGAAGGCATTTTCTGTGGCGTGTCATCGGGCGGTGCCGTGGCGGCAATGCTGCGCCTGTCCAAAGAAGTTGAAAACGCGGTGATCGTCGCGATCATCTGCGACCGTGGCGACCGTTACCTGTCGACCGGCATTTTCGACGCGCCCAACTGATGGCCAAGCATGAAAGAGGCCTGCGCTTCCAGCCCACCGGTGGCAGCAAGGCCCCGCAAATCCCGACCGGCAAAAAGCAGCGCCTGACTATCGAGCGCCTGGCCAATGACGGTCGCGGCATCGCGTTTTTCGAAGGCCGCACCTGGTTCGTCATCGGCGCATTGGCCGGTGAGGAGATTGAAGCGCGTGTGCTCGGCGCCCACGGCAAAGTGGTCGAGGCGCGCACCGAACGGGTGTTCAAGGCCAGCGAATCGCGCCGCCCGGCACCGTGCGCCCATGCCGGCCGTTGCGGCGGTTGCAGCGTGCAGCATCTGCCTCATAACGAGCAACTTGCCCTGAAACAGCGCATGCTCGCCGAGCAGTTGTCGAAGGTCGCGGGCGTCGAACCCGAAGAGTGGGCGCCACCTTTGAGCGGTGCGGAGTTCGCCTACCGGCGTCGCGCCCGCGTGGCGGTACGCTGGGACATGAAGGCGAAAAAACTCGAAGTCGGTTTCCGTGCCGCCGGCAGCCAGGACATCATCGGCATCGATGATTGCCCGGTGCTGGTACAGCCCTTGCAACCGATCATGACCCGCTTGCCGGAAATGCTGCGGCGCTTGAGCAAACCTCAGGCACTGGGGCACGTGGAGTTGTTCAGCGGCTCGACGCTGGCGGTTTTGCTGCGGCACATGGCACCGTTGTCTGAAAGTGACATGACCATCCTCAAGGATTTCTGCGCGTTCCATGAGGCCCAGTTGTGGCTGCATGGCGACGGTGAGCCGCAACCGGTCGAGGCTGACCAGTCGCTGGGCTATCGTCTTGAACAGTGGGACCTGAAGCTGGCGTATCGGCCGGGAGATTTCATCCAGGTCAACGCTGGCGTCAACGAAGCGATGGTTGCCCAGGCGCTGGACTGGTTGAAGCCGAGGGCGGATGAGCGCGTACTCGATCTGTTCTGCGGCCTGGGCAACTTTGCCTTGCCGCTGGCCAAGGCTGCTCGCGAAGTGGTGGCAGTGGAGGGTGTGCAGGTGATGGTCGATCGGGCAGCGGCGAATGCGGCTAGCAACAATCTGCATAACGCGAAGTTTTTTCAGGCCGATTTATCCCAGCCTTTGACGGACGCCGAATGGGCCGCCGAAGGCTTTTGTGCGGTACTCTTGGACCCACCGCGTGACGGTGCTTTCGAGGTTGTGCGCAAGCTCAAGACCCTGGGCGCCGAGCGGTTGGTGTATGTGTCATGCAACCCGGCAACGCTGGCGCGCGACACGGTCGAATTGATCAAGCAGGGCTACCGGTTAAAACGTGCCGGGATTCTCGATATGTTTCCTCAAACGGCACATGTCGAGGCCATGGCGTTATTTGAAGCGAGCTAGGACGCTCGTCTGGTCCGACTGGCCCGCCCGTGCAGCCGCGCACCGAGCCCGACGTGGGCGCACAGGTAACGAAGGTCAGCGATTTGACGCATTGAATCTGCGTCGTAGGGAAGGTAAGCAAGATGGTACAGGTGAGAGCACACCAGCCGATCAACACTGACGGCAGTATCAATCTCGAGGCTTGGCTCGATCACGCGGTGAGTGTCGATCTGGCACTGGATCGCGAAGCCTTGAAGGAAGCCTGCGAGTACGCTCGCGAGGCCGAACAACAAGCCAATGCGGCACAGAATCTGTGGTCGGAAGGTAACTCGACTTTCCGTACCGGACTTGAGATCGCCGAGATCCTCGCCGATCTCAAACTCGACCAGGACTCTTTGGTCGCCGCGATCCTGTATCGAGGCGTACGCGAAGGCCAGATCAAGTTGCCGGCGGTCAGCCAGCGCTTCGGTCCGGTGGTGGCCAAACTCATCGATGGCGTGCTGCGCATGGCCGCGATCAGCGACAGCCTGAGCCCGCGCAAATCTCTGGTGCTGGGCACCCAGGGCCAGGTGGAAAACCTGCGCAAGATGCTGGTGGCCATGGTCGATGACGTTCGCGTCGCCCTGATCAAGCTGGCCGAGCGCACGTGCGCCATCCGTGCGGTGAAAACCGCCGATGACGAAAAGCGCAACCGCGTGGCCCGTGAAGTCTTCGACATTTATGCGCCACTGGCCCACCGCCTGGGTATCGGCCACATCAAGTGGGAACTGGAAGACTTGTCCTTCCGTTACCTGGAGCCGGACCAGTACAAGCAGATCGCCAAGTTGCTCCATGAGCGGCGACTGGATCGCGAGCGCTTCATCAGCGACGTGATGAGCCAGCTGAAAAACGAATTGCAGGCCACCGGCGTCGATGCCGACATCAGCGGTCGGGCCAAACACATCTATTCGATCTGGCGCAAAATGCAGCGCAAAGGCCTGGAGTTCAGCCAGATCTACGACGTGCGTGCCGTTCGTGTGCTGGTGCCGGAAATGCGCGACTGCTACACCGCGCTCGGCATCGTCCACACCCTGTGGCGGCACATCCCGAAAGAGTTCGACGACTACATCGCCAACCCCAAGGAAAATGGCTATCGCTCGCTGCACACGGCGGTGATCGGGCCCGAGGGCAAGGTGCTGGAAGTGCAGATCCGCACCCATGCGATGCATGAGGAAGCCGAGCTCGGCGTGTGCGCGCACTGGCGCTACAAGGGCACCGACGTCAAGTCCGGTTCCAATCACTACGAGGAGAAAATCTCCTGGCTGCGTCAGGTGCTGGAGTGGCACGAAGAGCTGGGCGACATCGGTGGCCTGGCCGAACAGCTGCGGGTCGATATCGAGCCCGACCGGGTCTATATCTTCACCCCGGACGGCCACGCCATCGACTTGCCCAAAGGGGCGACGCCGCTGGACTTCGCTTACCGCGTACATACCGAAATCGGCCACAACTGCCGTGGCGCCAAGATCAACGGGCGCATCGTGCCGCTCAACTACAGCCTGCAAACCGGTGAACAGGTCGAGATCATCACCAGCAAGCACGGCACTCCGAGCCGTGACTGGCTGAACCCGAACCTGGGTTACGTCACCACGTCGCGGGCACGGGCGAAGATCGTTCACTGGTTCAAGCTGCAGGCTCGTGATCAGAACGTCGCGGCTGGTAAAACCCTGCTTGAGCGTGAGCTCAATCGCCTCGGTCTGCCGGCGGTGGATTTCGACAAGCTGGCCGACAAGGCCAACATGAAAACCGCCGAAGACCTGTTCGCCGCCCTCGGTGCCGGCGACTTGCGTCTGGCGCAACTGGTCAACCTGGCGCAGCAACTGGTCGAGCCGGAGCGCGGCAACGAACAGCTGGAATTGATTCCGCGCAAAGCCACGGGCTACAAACCGGGCAAGCGCGGGGATATTCAGATCCAGGGCGTCGGCAACCTGATGACCCAGATGGCCGGCTGCTGCCAACCGTTGCCGGGCGATGCAATCGTCGGTTACATCACCCAGGGTCGTGGCGTGAGCATTCACCGCCAGGACTGCGCCTCGGTGCTGCAGCTGGCCGGGCGCGAGCCGGAGCGGATCATCCAGGTCAGTTGGGGGCCGGTGCCGGTGCTCACCTATCCGGTGGACATCGTCATTCGCGCCTACGACCGTTCCGGTTTGCTGCGTGATGTGTCGCAAGTGCTGCTCAACGAGCGGATCAACGTGCTGGCGGTCAACACCCGCTCGAACAAGGAGGACAACACCGCGCTGATGTCCCTGACCATCGAGATTCCGGGGCTGGATGCGTTGGGGCGGTTGCTGGGGCGGATTTCCCAGTTGCCGAACATCATTGAAACGCGGCGTAACCGGACACCATAAGACATGTAGGAGCGAGCTTGCTCGCGATGGACGTTAACGATGACGCGAGCAATCAGGTTAAACGCGCCGTCCTCAGGTTCTTCGCGAGCAAGCTCGCTCCTACAAAGAGCGGGCAGAGATTGATCGATGTATTCACTTGAAGATTTGCTACACCTGATGAACCGCCTGCGCGACCCGCAGTACGGTTGCCCTTGGGACATCAAGCAAACGTACGCCACCATCGTCCCGCACACCCTTGAGGAAGCCTACGAAGTCGCCGACGCGATCGAACGCGGTGACTTCGATCACTTGCAGGGCGAGCTGGGCGATCTGTTGTTCCAGGTGGTGTATTACAGCCAGTTGGCTCGCGAAGAAGGGCGCTTCGAATTCGTCGGCGTAGTCGACAGCATCACCCGCAAACTGATCCGCCGTCATCCCCACGTGTTCCCCACCGGTGACCTGTATGCGCCTCTGGATGTTCCGCGCCTGAGCGAAGAGCAGGTCAAGCAGCGCTGGGAAGAGATCAAGGCCGAAGAGCGCGCGGAGAAATCTTCGGCACCCGAACAGTTGTCGTTGCTCGATGACGTCCCCGCTGCATTGCCGGCGCTGTCGCGTTCGGCAAAATTGCAGAAACGCGCGGGGCAGGTCGGCTTTGACTGGCCGGACGCCTTGCCGGTGCTCGATAAAGTGCGTGAAGAGCTCGATGAAGTGCTCGAAGCCATGTCCGAAAACGATCCCGAAGCCGTGGCCGACGAGATCGGCGACCTGCTGTTTTCCGTGGTCAATCTGGCGCGGCATCTCAAGGTTGATCCGGAAACTGCACTGCGTGGTGCCAACGGCAAGTTTGAAAGACGCTTTCGTTTTATCGAACAGGCATTGCGCGATACCCGTCGTCCCATGGAAGATTGCACCCTCGAAGAGTTGGACGCCTTGTGGGGCGAAGCCAAACGTCAGGAAAAGAATTTGCCCAGCTGCGGTTGAGCCGTGGCCCAAGTGAGTAATAAGCACCATGAGCATTTCCCTTCGCGACCAGTTGCTCAAAGCAGGGCTGGTCAACCAGAAGCAGGCCAAGCAGGTCAGCAAAGACAAGCAGAAACAACAGCGACTGGCCCACAAAGGCCAGATCGAGCTGGATGACTCCCAGCAGCGCGCGGCGCAGGAAGCCATGGCCGAGAAGGTCAAGCGCGATCAGGAGCTCAACCGCCAGCAGCAGGAGAAAGCCGAGGCCAAGGCCCGTGCCGCGCAGGTCAAGCAACTGATCGAAGTCTCGCGCCTGCCGAAACTGACGACCGAGGATTACTACAATTTCGTCGACGACAAGAAGGTCAAGCGCATCTGCGTCAACACCCTGATGCGCAACAAGCTCAGCAGCGGATCGTTGGCCATCGTGCATCACGCTGGCGGCTACGAAGTGATTCCGCGCGAGGCGGCGCTGAAGATTCAAGAGCGCGATCCGCAGCGCATCGTGCAGCTCAATGTGCAGACTGAAGAGGTCATCGCCGAGGACGATCCGTACGCGGCCTATAAGATCCCGGATGACCTGATGTGGTAACAGCTTCAATGTTCTAGCGGGCTTACATGTTTGCTAGTACTTTGCATGATTTATACATTGAGCCCGAAAGATTGTATCGATACGATCTTTCGGGTTTTCTTTTGCCAGGAAATAATGTCTTTTTATAAGGGTGTTTGTGTCTTGAGAAAGAAGATGGAATGAACTTTAGTATCCAAGGATGGAATAAATGTTTGTCAGTATCGCTTCGTTACGCCAATCCACTTTCAAGTCGCAGCTTTCACAGGCGCGACCGCTTGGGCAATCCATTCACGATTATCTGGACGATGAACTTGTCGCTCGTGCCGAGCTTGTACGTCGAAAAATCAAGATCGCTGCAAAAGCTGCTCGCGAGGATCATGGCGAGACCGCTTGTGTTTTCTTTACCCTGCCTGAGTTCTTCTGGAACATTCCCTGGCGCGAGGTCCGCAATGAAGATGAGCTCCATGAGCTGAACTCTGCCTATCTGGAGAAAGTGCCAGCGTGCATAGCTTTATTGATGACCGAACTGCCAGTGGAACGCTATGGCAAGATTGTATTGCTGGCGGGAAGCTGTGCGACACTCATCAAGGTTGGAGAAGGTGAGTCGAGTTATTACGATGTTATTAATTACTTGCTGGCGATCACCAATAAAGAATATGAAGGCGATATTCCTTTGATGTCGATGTGGCCAAAGCGCCATGTATCAGGTATCGATTTTGGCAAGCACCTGGCTTCGCTAGGAGACTTTTGGCTATTCAAGATTTCCGAGGAAATCGAGATCAGGGTGAAGAAGCTCGGCAGCGTGTGGGCTGAACACAGTTATTTCGGGGGTTATGAAGGGAAGTTCATCAATAGCCTCGTCAATGGCTGCCCTTTTGCAATCAACTTGTGCCTGGATTACTACAGTCTCAAAGAAGGTGAGCGCGACGTTCAGGTTGAGCTGACCGAGGCGAAAATCGATTTCCTGATCGCCTGCGGCATGAGTTTCGACTATGCCAAGCGTCATCCGTCTTCGCTGCAGTTTTCGATCCGCAATGACGGAATGGGCGATGGCGAGGTCGAGGTGGTCAGGCTTCAAGCGGGCTGGATTGTTGAAAGTGTCCCTTCGGTGCCAATCGAAGATGACCTGCATTTGACACTGATCGAGGTTGTCTGATGTGGATGCAGCCTGCCCGGCAGAAAAGGGCAGGCGGCACGGTGGTGGAGTCTGTTTTCAACCGGTAGCGAACTCGCGTTTACGCTCGAGCATTTCCAGTTCGGCCCTGTAGTTTTGCGCGTCGGCCTCGGAATGGAACATGCCGACCAGCAGGTCTTGTTGGTGCACGTCCCAGATCCGGATGCCGGCGGCTACACCCTCGTGGGATTTATGTGAATCGTCGCGTTCAGTTACTTTGACAGTCATCTGCTAGCTCCAATCTCTGTTATCTGCAGCAAGGCGTGTGCAGGCTTCTGTTATAGATTTTGGTAGCTTGCTAAGTAAATAACCGACTTTGGTAATGGTTCTTTGCAAAAACGGAAACAGTCCTGCAGCCCGCTAACCACGCGACATTCGGTCGCAGGTCATTGAGTTTCATGACAAAGGTTTCATGTTTGCGACGATGAAACTGCAGGCTGAATGCAAAACCTGTGGGAGCGGGCTTGCTCGCGAAAGCGATTTAACATTCAACATGGATGTCGGCTGACACACCGCTTTCGCGAGCAAGCCCGCTCCCACAAGGATGTGGTGTGCCCTGTTTTCAGACGAAAAAAAAACGCCCCGAACCAGTCGGGGCGTTTTCATGTACGGCTCAGCAGCGGGAAATTACTTGCCTTCCCAGCGCTTCAGTACCAGCGTGGCATTGGTGCCACCGAAACCGAAGCTGTTGCTCATCACGGTGTTGATGGTAGCGTTTTCGCGGGTCTTGGTCAGCACCGGCAGGTCGGCCACTTCAGGGTCCAGTTCGTCGATGTTGGCGGAACCGGCAATGAAGTTGCCTTCCATCATCAGCATGCAGTAGATCGCTTCGTGAACGCCGGCGGCGCCCAGGGAGTGACCCGACAGGCTCTTGGTGGAGCTGATGGCCGGAGCCTTGTCGCCGAACACTTCACGCACGCCTTTCATTTCCGCGACGTCGCCGACCGGAGTCGAGGTGCCGTGGGTGTTCAGGTAGTCGATCGGGGTATCGACGGTGGACAGCGCCTGCTGCATGCAGCGGATCGCGCCTTCGCCACTTGGGGCAACCATGTCGTAGCCGTCGGAGGTCGCGCCGTAGCCGACGATTTCCGCGTAGATCTTCGCGCCGCGGGCCAGAGCGTGTTCCAGCTCTTCGACCACGACCATGCCGCCACCGCCGGCGATGACGAAACCGTCACGGTCGGCGTCGTAGGCACGGGAGGCCTGTTCCGGAGTGTCGTTGCGCTTGCTGGACAGGGCGCCCATGGCGTCGAACAGGAACGACTGGCTCCAGTGCTCTTCTTCACCGCCACCGGCGAAGACGATGTCCTGCTTGCCCATCTGGATCTGTTCCATGGCGGTACCGATGCAGTGAGCACTGGTGGCGCAGGCAGAAGCGATGGAGTAGTTCAGGCCCTTGATCTTGAACGGAGTGGCCAGGCAAGCGGAGACGGTGCTGCTCATGGTCCGCGTGACGCGGTATGGGCCGACGCGCTTGACGCCTTTCTCGCGCAGGATGTCCAGCGCTTCCATCTGGTTCAGGGTCGATGCGCCACCGGAGCCGGCGATCAGGCCGGTACGCGGGTTGGACACCTGCTCTTCGGTCAGGCCCGAGTCGGTGATGGCGTCTTTCATGGCCAGGTAGGCATAAGCTGCCGCATGGCCGACGAAGCGATAGATCTTGCGATCGATCAGTTCTTCAAGGTTGAGGTCAATGGAGCCGGAAACCTGGCTACGCAGACCCATTTCGGCATATTCCGGGTTGAACCGGATGCCAGGGCGGCTTGCACGCAGGTTAGCGGAGACGGTCTCTTTGTCATTGCCCAGGCAAGAAACGATGCCCAGACCAGTGATAACGACGCGGCGCATGCGGATAACCCTTAGAAGTTGTCAGTGGAGGTGAACACGCCGACCCGGAGGCCTTCGGCGGTGTAGATTTCGCGACCGTCGACAGTGACCGAACCGTCGGCGATGGCCAGGTTCAGCTTGCCCTTGAGGACGCGCTTGATATGAATGTTATAGGTGACTTTCTTGGCGGTCGGCAGGACCTGGCCGAAGAATTTCACTTCGCCCGAACCCAGCGCACGGCCACGGCCCGGCAGGCCTTGCCAGCCCAGGAAGAAACCGACCAGTTGCCACATGGCGTCGAGGCCCAGGCAGCCCGGCATCACCGGATCGCCTTCGAAGTGGCAGGCGAAGAACCACAGGTCCGGATTGATATCCAGCTCGGCGACCAATTCACCCTTGCCGTACTTGCCACCTTCTTCGCTGATCAGGGTGATGCGATCAACCATCAGCATGTTCGGGGCGGGCAGTTGCGCATTACCTGGGCCGAACAGCTCACCGCGACTGCAGCGCAGCAGGTCTTCCCGGGTAAAGGCGTTTTGTTTGGTCATGCGAGCTCCTCAATAGTCCCATGCGGCAGGTGGGGCAAATCTTCCCGGCCGATCGAAGCGTTCATGCCTCGAACCGGCAGCCTACTCATAGACTATTGCGTTGTGGTGAAAGTCACAGCACCAAGGACATGAATGTACACTTGTGCACTGAAATTATTATTCAAGCCCCTTTTCGGGCCTGTCGAGGTGCCTAAGACTGCCGCACTTTCGCCTTTCACGCCAGTCACAGATGGTCGAAAGGCCTGTACTACTGCACCCACCGTTGCAGAATTTGTTGCAGATCAGTCCGTTTGAATGGCTTGGCCAGGTAATCGTTCATCCCAGCCGACAGACAGGCCTCGCGATCGCCCTGCAAGGCATTGGCGGTCAGGGCGATGATCGGCAGGTCGGTGCACCCGGGTAACTGGCGGATTTGCCGGGTGGCTTCATAGCCATCGATGATCGGCAAGCGGCAGTCCATCAGGATCGCTTCGAAAATCAGGCTCTCGGCACTGCGTACCGCCTGCGCGCCGTCGGCGGCGACACTGACCTTGAAGCCCAGGCTGCGCAACATGGCTTCGATGACCGTCTGGTTGACCGGGTTGTCTTCGACCAGCAGCACATTGCGCCCTTCGCCGTCGCTGTTGCCGGTTTGCGCGCGGGGGAGCAACAGTGGCTGCGTCTGCTGGTGCAGGGCCAGGGGAATTTCCAGGGTGAACACCGAGCCGCGGCCTTCCTCGCTCTGCGCGCGCAAGGTGCCGCCCATGCGCTCGGCGAGGGTGCGGGCAATCGGCAGGCCCAGTCCGGTGCCGCCGTAGCGCCTTGAAATGGAGCTGTCGGCCTGCTGGAAAGCGTTGAACATCAATTCCAGGCTTTCGGCCGGGATGCCGATGCCGCTGTCGCGCACGGTGCAGGTGAACCACAGCAGTTCGTGATCCAGCGACTGCCATTGCGCCTCCAGGGTGACGCGGCCCTGCTCGGTGAACTTCAGCGCGTTACCGACCAGGTTGACCAGTATCTGCCGGATACGCGTCGGGTCGCCCTTGACCTGCAAGCCGCGCATGTCGTCGGGGATCATCAGTTGCAGGTCGAGACCGCGTTGCGCGGCGCTGTGCTGGAACGACTGGGCGCAACTGCCTATCAGGTCGGCGAGGTTGAAGGGGATGTGCTCCAGTTCCAGCTCCGAACGTTCGATACGCGAGAAATCCAGGATGTCGTTGATGACCTTGAGCAAGTGCTCGGTGGACTCCGAGGCCAGCGCCGCGTACTCCACCTGCTCTTCGGTCATGTCGGTGGTTTCCAGCAACTGCAGCATGCCCAGTACGCCATTCATCGGCGTGCGCAGTTCATGGCTCATCATGGCGAGGAAGTCGGATTTGGCGTTGTTGGCTTTTTCCGCCTCTTCGCGGGTCTGGATCAACTGCGCCATGGCCTGATGCTGTTCGCGGCTGGCCTGTTCGAGACCGCTGGCGAGGTTGTTGATGTGTTGCGACAGTGCCCCCAGCTCGGTGTCATCGACAATCGGCAGCGGTGTTTTGTAATCGCCGGCCTGGATCGCCTTGACGGCATTGCCGATATCACGGATCGGTTGCGACAGGCTGCTCGCCAGGCGTCGGGCCACGAGGAAGGTAAACAGCAGGGCAAACAGCGCCAGAATGGCAGCCTTGAGCACGATTTCCTGCTGGCGCCGGCTGAAGGCATCGTTGGACAGCCCGACGATCACCCGGCCGAGGTAGTCCTCGGTGGGGGCGGCAGTGGCGGTTTTGCTGCTCTGGAAAAAGTCATTGTGCAAAGCGATTCGCTGGAGCCGTATGGGTGCCTGGAACACTTCGAGCTGTTGCGCGCGATTGTGGTGTTCGTTCGGTTGTTCGACGTATACCAGAACCCGGTTGGCGCTGTCCTGGACTTCCAGAAAGCTCACGTTGGG
This sequence comes from Pseudomonas sp. FW305-70, assembly GCF_058783925.1. NCBI lineage: Bacteria > Pseudomonadati > Pseudomonadota > Gammaproteobacteria > Pseudomonadales > Pseudomonadaceae > Pseudomonas > Pseudomonas sp. FW305-70. The sequence goes on along the minus strand of NZ_JBYSYZ010000023.1, from coordinate 20,417 downwards.
CGTGGCCAGCGTCGCCTTGAGCAAGGTTTCAAGCACTTCGCTGTTGCCCGAAATCACCCCGTACTCGGCGGCGGGGGCCAGTTGGTTGGCAATCAACTGGCCGGTGTGGGAGATTTCCTGACGCAGATCCTGGATACGCACGAAGGTGAAGAAGCTGATCAGCAGCAAGGTCAGCAGCAGGGCAGGGCCGAGGCTGATGAGTTGGGTGCGGGTGTTGATGTCCCAGCGACGGCGCAGGCTCATGGACGGCGTTCTCCTTCAGCCAGCAATGTGGCGACAGACGCTTCGTTTATCTCTTCGATACCCAGGGAGCGCGCCACCTGGGGATTGCTCGCGACCTTGAATCGATGGGGATAGTGCGAGCGCGGCCAGGTGGCCGGTGGCCGGTCGAGCAATTCGTCGAGGACCGCCAGCCAGTCACTCTGGTCGCTGTAGGTGCTGGCCAGGCTCCCGGCCTTGACGAAACTCGCGTTGGGGCCGATCAGTGCCATTTGCCGCGAGTAGCTGCTCAGCAGCAGGTTCTTTGCGGTTTGCGGGTTGTACAGGTCGGCGTCGTCCAGTCCCAGCAACACGTCGCTGTTCTTGAGCAAGGTCTGTAACGGGCGGCTGTCGTGAATGTTGTTCCAGCGTTGGGTGACCACCTCAAGGCCCAGGGGGAGGGCGGCCTGACGCAGTTCATCCAAGAGGAATTCACTGTGGTTGTCGTAGAGCACGCCGATGCGTTTGGCTTGGGGCAACAGGGTGCGGGTCAGGCGTAACTGGCGGTCCGGCGGTGGATCGCTCCACAGCAGGCAAAGGCGCGCCGGCAGCGAGCTGTTCAAGCGCTGCCGGGCTTGCAGGCGGTTGATGCGCAGCACCAGTGTCGCCGGGCCCTGGTCGTCCTGCAGGCGCCAGTCGAGGCTGGGCAGGTCGAGGAGAATCAAGCGGATATTTTCCGGCAGTTGTTCCGGTACCGGCAAACTGGCCAGCGCCTGGAATCGCACGTTGTCGTTCGGTCGCAACTCGCTCAGGGCCCGGGTAAACGCCCGCACACCGGGGCTGTCTTCGGCCCCCGTGAGCAAAATCTCGGCCGCATTGCTCGCCTGGCTGCCCAGCATGCCGGTGAACAACAGGCAAAGCATCGCCAGTAACCGGCCCAAGGTCGGTGTTCTCCAGGCCGGGCGATACGGCATCTTAAAGTTCCAGCTCAGCACTGAAGTACATCACATGGCGCTGGTCATAATGGTTATCGATGAAGGTGGTCGGCTGATTGTCCAGGCGTTGCTGGAGCACCCCGGCCAGCTCCAGGCTGGCCTTGCCCAGGGCGATACGTTTGGCGATGCGCGCATCGACCCGTTCGAAGCGGTAGCCGTTGAGGGCGTCGTCGCCATAATAGAAAAGCGCACTGTTCCAGCCCTGGCCCCAATCGCGCAGCCATCCGGCCGAACCACTGTTGCTTGCAGTCTGCCTGGCATCCAGCGGATTGCTGGCGTCGGCATCGACGTAGGCAAAGGTCAGTCGCAGCCGATCGAAGCTGCCGACACGCCAGTCGAGCTGGGTTTCGGCTCCCGAAAAACGCTCCTTGTTGGCGTTGCTGGCGATGTACTGATTGTTGCGCAGCGGTTCACTGATCATGCCGGTGATTTCGTCGTGGAACAGCTTCACGTCGAGTGCCAGCCCCGCTTCGGGGAAGTAGCCGTTGTAGCCCAGCTCCCGGGAGCGCATGTGCTCTTGATCGAGGTCGCCGGGGCCACGGGTCTTGACGAAGTAACGGGCGCTGGACTGGCCAAAGGCACCAGGCCTGAGGTTGGTGACCTGATAACTCCAGTTGACGTTGTTCTCGAACATGTCCGGCGAACGGATGGCCTCGGAGTACACCGCACGCAAGCCGTGGCGCGGGTTGATCAGGTAGTTGACCGCCACGCGGGGTGTCAGTGAGCTGCCGATCAATCGGGCATCTTCGAACATGGTACCGCCTTGCAGCAGCCAGTGTTCGCTGGCACGCCACTCGATCTGGCCAAACACCCGCCAGGTCTTGTCATCGAGTGTGCCGTTGAAATAAGTCTCGGAATCCGCCCGGTCGTAACGATAGTTCATCCCGCTGACCAGCCGCAGGTTATCGGCAAGGCTCAGGGTGTCCTGCAGTTCAAGGTCGTAGCGCGTTTCCCGGGTGCTCTGGTCGATGTCACCGCAAACGGTCTGGTTCGCACCGTTGCGCCATTGATCGAGTACCTGGTTGGCCAGCGCCTGCTCGGCGGGTGTGCCAGCCGGGGCACCACGGCCGGTGAAGCGTGTGATGTTGCGGGCAAGGCGTTCGGTGTAGTTCGGGTTCAGTTGCCAGAGCTCGGTCAATTGCGGGCTGAACGAGATTTCTGCGTCGCAGGCGCGCCAGGTTTGCTGGCGATCCCAGTGTTGGGCCGAGCCCTGGATATAAAGGCTGTGATCGGGATTGATGTCCAGGTTCCAGCGCAATGACCCGGCGTAGTCCTTGGCGGTGACGTCGGAGTCGTTGCCGGCGCGGGTAATTCCCGGAAACACCGGCCGGTAGGTATAGGGCCGCTGGTTGGTGCCGTCCTTGGCATTCAATTGCCAATCAAGGCTTTGCCGTTCGTCGAGGCTCTGGCTGACGGCGAGGTTGAAGCGATCGAGGCGACGACTGTCATGGTAATCAGCGCCGGTTCGGTCGGTGTCGAAGCCGTCGTCTTGCTGGCCGGACAGGGACAGGCGCATGTCACCATCCTCCCAGCCCAGGCCCTGGCTGGCGTAAAAGTCGTTGATGCCGCGTTGGCCCCGGGTGACCTTCATGCGCGTACCGTGACTGTCGGCCGGCCGCCGGGTAATGATGTTCACCACCGCCATCAGGGCATTGGCGCCGTAGCTGACGGTATTGGGCCCGCGAAAGACTTCGATGCGCTCGATGTCTTCCATGGCCACCGGAATGTCGCTCCAGTCGACGGTGGCCAGGCCGGCGCGATACACCGAGCGCCCGTCGATCAGCACTTGCATGCGTCGCGCTTGCGTCGCATTGGTGCCGTGGTAGTTCACCGACGCCTGGTTGCCGCTGATGTTGCCGACCATCATCCCCGGCACCAGGCGCAGCAGTTCGCTGATGTCGCGGGCACCGCTGGCGTGGATCAGGGCGCTGTCGATCACCGTCATGCTGCCCGGCACGGCAGCGGGCGACTGCTTCAGGCGCGTGGCCGTGAGCACTTGCGGCAGCGGTTCGCTGTCCAGAAACAGGTCGTCGGCCAGCACCGGCGAGCTGAAAATCAGCGCCAGTACCAGAGGCGAACGCGGTGAAGGAGCACCCGGAGACACAACACATCCCTGTCAGTGATTGATGGCGCGCATGTTAACCGAGCCGAATGACTTTTCCATTCACGATGTCTGCATTTTCCTCGGTTTTATTGGTCTTCTTCCTGCGGGTGCAGGTATTTGATGTCGGGGCTGGCCGCCGATGGGCTGCCCCGTATAATGCCGACATCGCCACTGGTATGGATTAACGGATTGCATATGACTGAACAGCGCCCGATTGCGGTCCTGGGAGGCGGAAGTTTTGGAACCGCCGTGGCTAATCTGCTGGCCGAGAACGGGCATCAGGTCCTTCAGTGGATGCGTGACCCCGAACAGGCCGAGGCCATTCGGGTCAATCGCGAAAACCCGCGTTACCTCAAAGGCATCAAGATTCTGCCCGGTGTTACCCCGGTCACCGACTTGCAAGCCACTCTGGACGCCTGCGAGCTGTGTTTCGTCGCACTGCCCTCCAGCGCGCTGCGCTCGGTGCTGGTGCCGCACGCCGAACGCTTGACCGGCAAAATGCTGGTGAGCCTGACCAAAGGCATCGAAGCCCACACATTCAAGTTGATGAGCGAGATCCTCGAAGAGATCGCCCCGCAGGCACGCATCGGTGTCCTGTCCGGCCCCAACCTGGCCCGCGAAATTGCCGAACATGCGCTGACGGCCACGGTGGTCGCCAGTGAAGACGAAGAACTGTGCCAGCAGGTTCAGGCCGCGCTGCACGGCCGCACTTTTCGTGTCTATGCCAGCGCCGACCGTTTCGGCGTGGAACTGGGCGGGGCGTTGAAAAACGTCTACGCGATCATCGCCGGCATGGCGGTGGCGCTGGGCATGGGGGAAAACACCAAGAGCATGCTGATCACCCGGGCACTGGCGGAAATGACCCGCTTCGCGGTGAATCAGGGCGCCAACCCGATGACCTTCCTGGGCCTGGCCGGTGTGGGCGACTTGATCGTGACCTGTTCTTCGCCAAAGAGCCGCAACTATCAGGTCGGCTTCGCCCTCGGCCAGGGCCTGAGCCTGGACGAGGCCGTCACGCGCCTGGGCGAAGTCGCCGAAGGGGTCAACACCCTTAAGGTACTCAAGGCCAAGGCCCAGGAGGTTGGTGTGTACATGCCGCTGGTCGCCGGGCTGCACGCAATCCTGTTCGAAGGCCGCACGCTGGAGCAGGTCATCGGTCTGTTAATGCGTGGCGAGCCGAAAACCGACGTCGACTTTATTTCCACCAGTGGTTTCAATTAATCACGCTTGCCAGAAAAGCAGGGAGTTGCGCATGAACGATCCAAAAGTAGAAGCCAAGTATGAATCCATCCTGCTGCGCGTGTTGTGGATGATCGTCTTCGTGCTGGTGTGGCAAGTCGCGCAGTTCATCCTCGGCGCCGTCGTGCTGGTGCAGTTGATCTATCGTTTGTTCTATGGCGCCCCGAGCGCCAGCCTGATGAACTTCGGCGACAGCCTGAGCCAGTTTCTGGCGCAGATCGGTCGTTTCGGCAGCTTTCACAGCGACCAGAAGCCTTGGCCGTTCGCCGACTGGCCGACGCCGCGTACACTGGAAGGTGAGGCGCCGCATGTCGTGGCACCGGCACCGCATCCGGCCCGAGATGAGGAACCCAAGCTATGAAACTCTGGGTATTGCGTCATGGTGAAGCTGTACCGCACGGCTCCCGGCCCCACGATTCGGAGCGGGAGTTGACGGACCACGGTCGTAAGGAGGTGTTGAGCAGCGCCGCGCGCTTGATGGGCCAGCCGCTGACGGCGATCTATGCCAGCCCCTATCTGCGCGCGCAGCAGACGGCACAATTGGTGCGCGAGGCGTTGGGTTTCGAGCCCGAGATCCGCACCGTGGATTGGCTGACCCCGGAAACCGACCCGGATAAAGTCGCCGAGCAACTTGTTTCCGTGAGCAACGTCCTTTTGGTCAGCCACAACCCGCTGGTGGGGAACTTGCTGAGCTACCTGCAACACGGCGCCGGATATCCGCCGGAAAAGGTCAGCACCGCGGGATTGGCCGAGCTCAAGGCAGATGAATTGCTGGTCGGGTCGATGACGCTCGACAGCATCAAGCATCCTTAGCGCCGCTTTTCTGTGGGAGCGTGGCTTGCCCGCGAAGGCATCGACTCGGCTATGCCTGATAAACCGCGGAGCCTGCATCGCGGGCAAGTCACGCTCCCACAGGTACGTCATAACCCGAAAAGTTTTGTATGAAATAGTCAACCAAGCACTTGCTTGGTTGACTACGCTTGCTCCAGAACAAAAACACAGGAGCGAGTCATGTCTGCTGCTTTTCGTTTGCCGCTGGACGTTTTCTACGAGCGTGAGGCCCGTCATCCCCGTCAGCGCTTTCTGGTCCAGCCTGTCGGCGGCGGCCAGGTCGAGACCCTGACCTGGGCCGATGTCGGTCATCAGGCACGCTGTGCCGCCCACTGGCTGCGAGCACGGGAACTGCCACAGGGCAGCCATATCGCCCTGATCTCGAAGAATTGTGCGCACTGGATCATTGCCGACCTGGCGATCTGGATGGCCGGGCATGTTTCGGTGCCGTTGTACCCCAACCTCACCGCCGAGTCGGTTGCCCAGGTGCTCGAACACTCGGAGGCGGCGCTGGCGTTCATCGGCAAGCTCGATGATTGGCCAGGCATGTCCCGTGGCGTCAGCCCCGACCTGCCGACCATCAGCCTGCCCCTGCATCCGCCAGGTGCGTTCGATTTCAGTTGGGCCGACCTGCAAGGCAGTTCGCCAATCCAGGACGATCCGAAACCTGCCGCCGATCAACTGGCGACCATCATTTACACCTCCGGCACCACGGGCATGCCAAAAGGCGTGATGCACAGCTTCGGCACTCTGGGGTTCGCCACCACACGCGGCACTGCGTTGTTTGGCCTCAACGAGTCGGACCGGTTGTTGTCCTACTTGCCGCTGTGCCACGTTGCCGAACGGATGTTCGTCGAACTTGCGTCCATTTATACCGGCCAAACGGTATTTTTCGCCGAGAGCCTCGATACCTTCCTCACCGACCTGCAGCGTGCACGTCCGACCGCACTGTTTGGCGTGCCGCGTATCTGGACCAAATTCCAGATGGGCGTGTACAGCAAGATCCCGGCAAAACGTCTCGACTTCCTGCTTGGCCTGCCGATCATCGGCAAACGGGTCGGGCATAAAGTCCTCGTCGGGCTGGGTCTGGATGCGTTGCGCATCGCGTTGTCCGGCGCGGCTCCGGTGCCGCAGACCTTGTTGCAGTGGTACCGCAAACTGGGACTGGACGTGCTGGAGGTCTACGGCATGACCGAGAGTTGCGGTTACTCCCACATCGGCATGCCAGGCCAGAACAAACCGGGCTGGATCGGCAAGCCGTGCCCGGAAGTTGAAGTGCGGATCGCCGAGACGGGGGAGGTCATGGTACGCAGTGGCGCGACCATGCTCGGCTATTTCAAGGAACCGGAAAAAACCGCCGACACCATTAGCGAGGATGGCTTCCTGCGCACCGGCGACAAGGGCGAGCAAGACGCCGAAGGCAATCTGCGCCTGACCGGGCGCCTGAAGGAAATCTTCAAGACCAGCAAAGGCAAATACGTGGCGCCAGCACCGATTGAAAACCGCCTGGCCGTGCATTCGCGTATCGAACAGGTGTGCGTGGTGGGTGATGGCTTGAGTGCACCGTTGGGGTTGTGCGTGTTGTCGGCGGTCGGCCAACAGGATGCCGGCGGGGCCGCACGCGCCGGTTTGCATTCGAGCCTGGAAAAGCTGCTGGAAGAGGTCAACGGCGCGCTCGACAAGCATGAACAGCTGCGGCGCCTGGTGGTGGTCAAGGACAGTTGGGCCGTGGAAAACGGTTTTCTCACCCCGACGCTGAAGATCAAGCGCAATGTGATCGAGGCGGCGTACGGTGAGCGTTTTGAAGAATGGAGCGAGCGCAGCGAAGCGGTGCTGTGGCAGGATTGATCCACCAACAAAACCAGCAAGGAACCCCTGCGATGAGTCTGTGGCGCACCACCCCGAACATCGAGCAGTTGAACGCGATCCAGAAAAATACCATCGGCGAAGTGCTGGACATCCGTTTCGAGGCTTTTGACGATGAGTCCCTGACCGCCAGCATGGTCGTCGATCACCGTACCCATCAGCCTTACGGCTTGCTGCATGGCGGCGCGTCGGTGGTGCTGGCCGAATCGGTCGGCTCGATGGCCAGCTACCTGTGCATCGATGCCAGCAAGTTCTATTGCGTGGGCCTGGAAATCAACGCCAACCATTTGCGCGGCCTGCGCAGCGGGCGGGTGACGGCGGTGGCCAAGCCGATCCACATCGGCCGCACGACCCATGTCTGGGACATTCGGCTGACCAGCGATGAGGGCAAGGCCAGCTGTGTGTCGCGGTTGACCATGGCGGTGGTGCCGCTGGGTGAGAATCCGCCGTTACGTTGACGGTTTGAAATCAAAAGATCGCAGCCTGCGGCAGCTCCTGCCACCATTCCTGGTAGTTATGGTCATTGCTGTAGGACACGGTCTTACGGACAATCAACGTCTGTTTTCGCTCATGGATTTGCAGGTATGTCGCAACAGATCTTTTTCGCCCACGCCAATGGTTTTCCTTCGGGGACCTACGGCAAGTTGTTTGCGGCGCTGGCACCCGAGTTTCAGGTGACGCATCTGGAGCAGCACGCCCACGACCCGCGTTACCCGGCGGACGACAACTGGTACAACCTGGTGGATGAGCTGATCCATCACCTGCAACAACAGGCTGAACCCGTGTGGGGCGTCGGTCACTCCTTCGGCGGGGTGTTGCACCTGCATGCGGCCTTGCGCTGCCCTGAGCTGTATCGCGGGGTGGTGATGCTCGACTCGCCAGTGCTGACCCGAGCCGATCAATGGGTCATACGTGCGGCCAAACGCTTCGGTTTCATCGACCGTCTGACGCCGGCCGGCCGTACCCTGGGTCGCCGTGAAGAGTTCACCGACCTGGAAAGTGCCCGGAAATACTTTGCCGGTAAAACCCTGTTTCGCGGTTTCGACCCCGAATGCTTCGATGCCTACCTGCAACATGGCTTGCACCAGGTCGGCGACAAGCTGCGCCTGCGGTTCGACCCGGCCACGGAAATCAGCATCTATCGCGGCGTGCCGCACACCAGCCCGGGCAGCACCCGCAAGTTGCAAGTGCCACTGGCGGTGGTTCGCGGGCACAACAGCCGCGTGGTGATGCGCCATCACGCCAGTTCGGTCGACCGCCTGCCGTTGGGCGAGTCGTTGACCATGCCCGGCGGCCACATGTTTCCGCTCGAGCGTCCCCTTGATACCGCGCAAATGCTCAAAGGCCTGTTCCATCGCTGGGGCGGTCGTCAACAACAGGATTGTGCATGAGCCACGCCGTCGAAGAAGTCCGCCTGAACCTGCCGCACATCGAACTGGCAGCGCACCTGTTCGGTCCTGAAGACGGTTTGCCGGTCATTGCCCTGCATGGCTGGCTGGACAACGCCAACAGCTTTGCCCGACTGGCCCCCAAACTCAAAGGCCTGCGCATCATCGCGCTGGACATGGCCGGTCACGGTCATTCCGGGCATCGCCCGCCAGGAGCCGGTTACGCCATGTGGGACTATGCCCACGATGTGCTGCAAGTCGCCGAACAGCTTGGACTGAAGAAGTTTGCGCTGATGGGGCATTCGATGGGCGCCATCGCTTCGCTGATCATCGCCGGGTCGATGCCCGAGCGGGTCACCCACCTGGCGTTGATCGACGGCATCATTCCTCCTACAGACAAAGGTGAAAACGCTGCCGAGCGCATGGGCATGGCCCTGCAGGCGCAACTGGATCTGCGAGAGAAACGCAAACCGGTCTACGACACCCTCGACCGTGCCATCGAAGCGCGCATGAAGGGCCTGGTGGCGGTCAGCCGCGAGGCCGCGGAACTGCTGGCGCAGCGTGGTCTGATGCCGGTATCGGGTGGTTATACCTGGCGCACCGACAATCGCCTCACGCTGCCATCGCCGCTGCGCCTGACCACCGAGCAGGCCATGGCCTTCGTCCAGCGGGTCACATGTCCTGCAACGCTGGTGGTCGCTGCCGACGGCATGCTCGCCAAACACCCCGAGTTGCTGGAGCGTCTACCCTTTAGCCGGGAACAACTGCCAGGCGGCCACCATTTGCACCTGAATGACGAGTCCGGTGCCGATCTTGTCGCAGACTGTTTCAATCGGTTTTTCGCCATTCCTTGACTTGCGCCGGGCAACTGTCGAGGCTTGGCGGGTTGAAAAGGGAGACAACCATGATAGATCTCTACACCGCTGCGACCCCGAATGGCCACAAGGTCTCTATCGTGCTCGAGGAACTCGGCCTGCCCTACAGGGTGCATGCCTTGAGTTTCGACAAGAAGGAGCAGAAGTCTGCGGACTTCCTCAAGATCAACCCCAATGGCCGGATTCCGGCGATTGTCGACCGCGCCAACGGCGATTTCGCCGTGTTCGAGTCCGGCGCCATCCTGATTTACCTCGCAGAACAGACCGGCAAACTGATGCCGAGCGACCCGAAGGGACGTTCGCTGGTGTTGCAGTGGCTGATGTTCCAGATGGGTGGCATCGGCCCGATGCAGGGCCAGGCGAATGTGTTCTTCCGCTACTTTCCGGAAAAACTCCAGGGCGCCATCGACCGCTATCAGCATGAAACCCGTCGCCTCTACGAAGTGCTCGACACGCGTTTGCAACGCGTGGAGTTCCTCGCCGGCGAATACAGCATTGCCGACATCGCCACCTTTCCCTGGGTGCGCGGTTACGAGTGGTCGGGCGTCTCGGTGGAGGGCTTGACGGCGTTGCAACGCTGGATGACCACCCTGGAGGTCCGGCCGGCGGTGCAACGTGGTCTGCAGGTACCGCAACGCGCCGATGAAGCCAGTGTCATCAAGGGCGCCCAGGCCATGCTGATCCGATGAGTCTATCCATGCGTTCATTCAGTTTGCTGGTGCTGTGCAGTTTCAGTCCCTTGTTGTTCGCCGCCGATGTTCCGGGCAGTCAGGACCTGCCAATAGTGCCGCGCATGGTCGACGCCCAGATTGTCGACTATCGCCCTGCCGCCGAACTGGAGCGGATCTACCCCTTGGGCTCGATCCGCAAGATCAGTGGCCAGTTACGTTTCGACGGTCAGGTCAGTGCCCGCGGCAACGTCACTTCGGTGACCTACGAGTTGCCAGCGGAGCATTCATCCATCGAGGCGTTCACCGCGGCCCGCGAGGCTTTGCAAAAACAGGACGCCGGGTTGCTCTTTTGGTGCCAGGCGCGCGATTGCGGCGAAAGCAGCCTCTGGGCCAATGAAGTCTTTGGCAACGCCAAGCTGTACGGTGCCGACGATCAACAAGCCTATTTGCTGCTGCGACTTGCCGCGCCACGGGATAACACGCTCGTCGCGCTGTACAGCATCACCCGCGGTAATCGCAAAGCCTACCTGCATGTCGAGCAGTTCGACGCTTCGGCACCGCTGGGCGAGTTGTTTCCGACGTCCGCGACCTTGCTGCGTGAGCTCAAGAGCACCGGCGAACTGGATTTTTCCACGTTGAACAGTGCACCAGACGAGACCTGGCTGCGCCTGATTTCCCGCGGACTGAATCTGGACACCACCTTGCGGGTCAGTATTTCCGGAGCGAACGCCGAAGCCTGGCGTCAGGCCCTGATTGCCCAGGGCGTGCGTGCCGCGCGGATGGAAGCCGGCAGTGCCGAGGGCTCTGGCCTGCACATCGAGCTATTGCGGTAGGCTGTACCGGGCGAGCGTGCATACTGCGTTCGTCTACTCTTTTGCTGACTGATATTTTCGGGATTTTCGATGATCAATAACGATCGCCTGTTGGTGCAGATCCTGCTCGTGGTGCTGTTCGGCGCGAGCTTCTGGGTGATGGCACCGTTCTGGTCGGCGATGTTCTGGGCCGCAGTCCTGGCATTTGCCAGTTGGCCGCTGATGCGCTTGCTGACCCGTTGGCTCAATGGCCGCGAGTCTCTGGCGGCGGCATTGCTGACACTGGGCTGGATGTTGCTGGTCGCGGCACCGCTGGTGTGGCTGGGTTTCAACCTTGCCGATCATGTGCGTGATGCCACCGCATTCATCAAGGATGCGCAGGTCGAGGGGTTACCCGAAGCACCGGTCTGGCTGGGTTCGATTCCCTTGGTGGGCGAGCGGTTGGTCGGGATCTGGAACAGCATCGATGAGCAGGGCGCGGCGATGATGGTGGCGCTCAAGCCTTATCTGGGGCAGGTGGGTAACTGGTTGCTGGCGCGCAGCGCGCAGATCGGCGGCGGTATTCTCGAACTGACCCTGAGCATGGTCTTCGTGTTCTTTTTCTATCGTGACGGACCGCGCCTGGCGGCGTTTGTGCACACATTGCTGGAACGGCTGATCGGTGAACGGGCCGGCTACTACATTGAACTGGTGGCAGGCACGGTGCAGCGGGTGGTGAACGGTGTAATTGGCACAGCGGCGGCCCAAGCGATCCTGGCGCTGATCGGGTTCCTGATTGCTGGCGTACCGGGTGCGCTGGTACTCGGCATTGTCACCTTCATGCTCAGCCTGATCCCGATGGGGCCGCCGCTGGTGTGGATTCCGGCGACCGCGTGGCTGGCCTGGAAAGGCGAGTACGGGATGGCCATATTCCTCGGCATCTGGGGCACATTCGTCATCAGCGGTGTCGACAACGTGCTCAAGCCGTACCTGATCAGCCGTGGCGGTAACCTGCCGCTGGTCATTGTGCTGCTTGGGGTGTTTGGCGGGTTGATTGCCTTTGGCTTTATCGGCCTGTTTATCGGCCCGACATTACTGGCGGTGGCCTATAGCCTGTTGATCGACTGGAGCAAGACTCAGGCACGGGCTGAGGATCGCCTGCCCTGAAGGTCCAGGATCCGTAGCCCACTGAGCCGCTGAGGGGCAGTGGGCTTTTTGTTGCGGTACAGGGCCTCATCGCGAGCAGGCTCGCTCCCACAAAGGGGCTGTGTGGCTTACAAATACGTGGTAGACGGATAACTGCACTCAGACCGCCACCCGGGGGTTCTTCCAGTGTCAACTGCCTGCCCTATGGCCTCGGGGGCTAGTCTTGCCTGAGCCATTTCGACGATTTACCGATCATCGGGTCCCGCAGTGGCGCTGGTTCCGCTACAATGCGCGCCGATTTCGACTTGCCTGAGAGCCCACTCATGTCCGCCTGCCAGACTCCTATCATCGTCGCCCTGGATTTCCCTACCCGTGACGCCGCACTGAAGCTGGCCGATCAGTTGGACCCGAAGCTGTGCCGGGTCAAAGTCGGTAAGGAACTCTTCACCAGCTGTGCTTCGGAAATCGTCGGCACCCTGCGCGACAAGGGTTTCGAAGTGTTCCTGGACCTCAAGTTCCACGACATCCCGAACACCACCGCGATGGCCGTCAAGGCCGCTGCGGAAATGGGCGTGTGGATGGTCAACGTGCATTGCTCCGGCGGCCTGCGCATGATGGCCGCGTGCCGTGAGGTGCTGGATCAGCGCAGCGGTCCCAAACCACTGCTGATCGGCGTAACCGTGTTGACCAGCATGGAGCGTGAAGATCTGGCAGGTATCGGTCTGGACATCGAGCCGCAAGAGCAGGTTCTGCGCCTGGCCGCCCTGGCGGAAAAAGCCGGGATGGACGGCCTGGTGTGCTCGGCCCTGGAAGCCCAGGCGCTGAAATCGGCACATCCGTCGCTGCAACTGGTGACCCCGGGGATTCGTCCGGCGGGCAGTGCCCAGGACGATCAGCGTCGCATCCTGACGCCACGTCAGGCACTGGATGCCGGTTCCGACTATCTGGTGATCGGCCGTCCGATCAGCCAGGCGGCTGATCCGGCGAAGGCGTTGGCCTCGGTCGTGGCTGAACTGGCTTAACCCGACACCGAAAATCAAAATGTGGGAGCGGGCTTGCTCGCGAATGCGGTGGATCAGTCAATAAATATGTCGGCTGACACACCGTATTCGCGAGCAAGCCCGCTCCCACAGTGGTTTTGGGGTTAGTTCAAATATCGGGTCAAACCTTCAGCACCAGCTTCCCGAAATTCTCGCCGTTGAACAATTTCATCAGCGTCTCCGGGAAAGTCTCCAGTCCTTCGACGATGTCTTCCTTGCTCTTGAGTTGCCCCTTGGCCATCCAGCCGGCCATTTCCTGGGCGGCGCTGGCGTATTGGGCGGCGTAGTCCATCACCACAAAACCTTCCATGCGCGCGCGGTTGACCAGCAGCGACAGGTAATTGGCCGGTCCCTTGACCGCTTCCTTGTTGTTGTACTGGCTGATGGCACCGCAAATCACCACCCGCGCCTTCATGTTCAGGCGGCTCAACACCGCATCGAGAATGTCGCCCCCCACATTATCGAAATACACGTCGACACCTTTCGGGCACTCGCGCTTGAGGCCGGCGAGGACGTCTTCGCTCTTATAGTCGATAGCACCGTCGAAACCCAGTTCATCGATCAGGAACTTGCACTTGTCCGCGCCGCCGGCGATGCCAACCACCCGGCAGCCTTTGATCTTGGCGATCTGCCCGGCAATGCTGCCCACAGCGCCGGCCGCACCCGAGAGCACCACGGTGTCACCGGCCTTCGGCGCGCCGACGTCGAGCAGGGCGAAGTAGGCCGTCATCCCGGTCATGCCCAGTGCTGACAGGTAACGTGGCAGCGGTGCCAGTTTCGGATCGACCTTGTAGAAACCTCGCGGCTCGCCGAGGAAAAAATCCTGCACCCCGAGGGCGCCGTTAACGTAGTCCCCGACCGCGAAGCCCGGATTGTTCGACGCGATGACTTTGCCCACGCCCAAGGCGCGCATGACTTCGCCGAGCCCGACCGGCGGGATGTAGGACTTGCCCTCGTTCATCCAGCCGCGCATGGCCGGATCCAGGGACAGGTATTGGTTTTCGACCAGGATCTGGCCCTCCGCCGGCTCACCGACCGGTACTTGCTGGTAGGTGAATGTCTCGCGGGTCGCCGCGCCAACCGGACGTTTGGCGAGCAGGAATTGGCGATTGGTCTGGGAGGTCATGACAGGCACTCAAGATGAATGAAGCTTTGTTGATAGCCGGTCAGCGCCGATGCCGCAAGTTTGGCTGATGCGGCGAATGCAGGTTGATCCAGTGCAGTGATAGTTGGTACGGCAGTTCCATCACTGCAACTCATGGGCGCCCAACCGGAGTCCTGATAGTGCTGCCGCGTTCAGCACCTCCATGGCTAGACTGGCCCTGCGCGATACCCCGCTTAATTCTCTTCGAGGACATAACAATGAGCATGACGTTTTCCGGCCAGGTGGTTGTGGTGACAGGCGGGGCGGCCGGTATTGGCCGCGCGACCGCCCAGGCATTTGCCGCCGAGGGCCTTAAGGTCGTAGTGGCCGATATGGACACGGCGGGCGGCGAGGGCACGGTGGCGCTGATTCGTACGGCCGGTGGCGAGGCGACCTTCGTGCGCTGCAACGTTACCCTGGAAAACGATGTGAAAAATCTGATGGAGGAGGTGATCAATACTTACGGTCGCCTTGACTATGCCTTCAACAATGCCGGCATCGAAATCGAAAAAGGCAAGCTGGCCGACGGTTCGCTTGACGAGTTCGACGCAATCATGGGCGTTAACGTCAAAGGCGTCTGGCTGTGCATGAAATACCAGTTGCCGTTGCTGCTGGCGCAAGGGGGGGGCGCGATCGTCAATACGGCATCGGTGGCGGGCCTCGGGGCAGCGCCGAAAATGAGCATCTACGCCGCCTCCAAGCATGCGGTGATCGGCCTGACCAAGTCGGCGGCCATTGAGTACGCCAAGAAAAAGATCCGGGTCAACGCCGTGTGCCCGGCGGTGATCGACACCGACATGTTCCGTCGCGCTTATGAAACCGACCCGAAAAAAGCCGAGTTCGCCAATGCCATGCATCCGGTCGGTCGCATCGGCAAGGTCGAAGAAATCGCCAGCGCGGTGCTGTATCTGTGCAGCGATGGCGCGGCCTTCACCACAGGGCACTCATTGGCCGTGGACGGTGGCGTGACAGCGTTCTGAAACTGCACTCCACAATGCAGAAAACACGGAACCTGTGGGAGCGGGCTTGCTCGCGAATGCGGTGGATCAATCAATAAATATGTCGACTGACACGCCCTCTTCGCGAGCAAGCCCGCTCCCACAGTTTTTTTGGTTCCTCGAAGGGGCCGGGCAATGTGTTTCAAATAATTAGATCGAATGGTTTTGGCGGCGTTGTCGCACATGCCTTCGAATCCTCCTGTGATTAACTGCTTCCCGCAAAATCAACAGGAGTTTGCTTGCTCATGGAGTTGAGAATCGACCGACAGGCGCTGGTGCCCGTCGTACAGCAAATTGTTGACGCGCTGACCTGCTGGCTCCATTCCAGCGGGGTATCGCCCGGTACACGCCTGCCTTCGGTGCGACAGATCGCGCGGATCAATTTGCTCAGTCAGTCAAGCGTCACTCAGGCCTGTGAACGCCTGGTGACGCAGGGGATGCTGGCGGCAGGTCATGGGGCCGGCTATACGGTTGCCGACCCGGCATTGGTCGCGTACGCAAGTCACGAGCCCGCGTGGTTTGAGGGGGCCGAACCCGAGTACGGGCCGTGGTCGGGTGAGTTGA
Source organism: Pseudomonas sp. FW305-70 (assembly GCF_058783925.1). Classification (NCBI taxonomy): domain Bacteria; kingdom Pseudomonadati; phylum Pseudomonadota; class Gammaproteobacteria; order Pseudomonadales; family Pseudomonadaceae; genus Pseudomonas; species Pseudomonas sp. FW305-70. Next base: position 4,567 of record NZ_JBYSYZ010000023.1, on the reverse strand, counting down.
AGCTGGGCTGTGGCGGGCTGCCTGAAAGCTGGCGCGAGACCGACGATCTGATTTACGCAATCCGGCAAGTCAGTCGTACCGATACGGCCAGTCTGTTCAACTACAGCACCCCGCTGGGTTTGCCAGCCTTGCGGCAACAGATACTCAAGCGCCTCAGGCAGCTGGACATCCAGGTGCAGGACAACCGGATCATGACCACGGCGGGTGCCAGTCAGGGACTCGACCTGATTGTGCGGGCACTGTTCAAGGCCGGTGATTGTGTGGTTGTGGAGAGCCCCGGTTATCCGCTGCTGTTCGATCTGCTCAGGCTGCACGGCATCCACATGGTCGAGGTGCCGCGAACACCGCGCGGGCCGGACGTGGACGTGCTCGAATCGGTGCTGGCCAAGCACCGGCCTCAAGGGCTGCTCATCAATAGCTTCTTTCACAACCCGACCGGCAGCAGCCTTTCGCTCGGGGTGGCGCGTCGTGTGCTGCAACTGGCCAGGGCCTTTGGCGTGCAGGTGATCGAGGACGACGTCTATGCGGATTTGCGCAGCGGTTGCGGTACGCGACTGGCTGCGCTGGACGACAGCGTGGTCTACGTTGGCAGCTATTCAAAGACCCTCAGCAGTTCCTTGCGGGTCGGTTTCGTGGTGGCCGATTGCACAGTCATTACGCGTCTGGCCGAGGTCAAGATGATCTCTGGCATGGGCGCCTCGCGATTTTGCGAGGCGGTGCTGGCGTGCCTGTTGGCTAATGGTGCCTACGGCAAACTGGTGCAACGTCAGCGCCAACGCTTGAACAACGACCGGCTGGCGGTGTTGCAAATGCTCGAGGATGCCGAATGGGAAGTCTTCGGCAAGCCGGCGGGAGGCCTGTTTGTCTGGGCGCGATCACGAATGTCCGACTACGATCAGGTGCTGGCCCGGGCACGCCGTCTGGGTGTGGTGTTGTCATCGAAGAGCGCCTTCAACGCCTCGGGTGGGGTCAGTGACTGGCAGCGTATCAATGTGGCCTATGCTTGCGACCCGCGTGCCCGTGCGTTCTTTCAGGCCACTGCTCGGGATCGACCTCGAGCGTTCTGAAAGCGACGCTGGCGTAGCTTTTTGCCATTATTCCGGCGCCAGAGCCTTGTGTTGCCACTGGCCCGTTGCGAATCTGCGTCTACAGACTTTGGCAGGGGACTAAGTGCAATGAATTCGGCCGTGCAAGGACGTTTTGCCAACCTCGGTATGGCGAAAAAACTGGGTGTCGGGTTTGTCCTGGTGCTGTTATTGACTGCACTGGTGGCGGGCATTGGCGTGTGGTCCCTGCAAACCATCAGCCAGCGCTTCGACGGACTCAAGCAAATGTCATCGCTCAACAGCGGTTTGCTCAAGGTCCGGTTGCTGGAGCAGGAATACGCCTTGCACGGCAATCCGAAAACCGTCGATGCCCTGCACGAGGGCGTCGATGGCTTGATCGCACTGGCCGGCCAGCTCAAGGCCGCGTCGGCGGCCAATGTGCCAGTGATGAATGATGTCGAACAGTCACTGGGCGCTTATCGCAAGGCCTTCGACGAGTTTGTCTCGCTCACCCAGGCCAAGGACCTGGCGCTGGAAATGGCCAGTTGGTCGGTGTCCAGCGTGGCCAATAATCTTGATGTATTGCAATCGGGGCTTGCCGATGACGGCGCTTATACGCTGAAAGATTCCGAAGGCAAGGACGGCGCGCAATTCATCGAGCAGGCCGGTCAGGTCAGCCAGGTTTCACGCTTGATGCTGCAAGCCATGAATGAAGCGCGCGTGCGCCTGGATCAAAGCCGCAAAGGCGACGACAGCGCCGGGCAGGGCAAGATCGAACAGGCCAGCCAGGCATTGGCCCAGGCCGAGCAGCTCAAGACCGCGGTCAAGGACGAGGGTTACCAGACCGTCCTCAATGAGGTGACGGGTCATATCGCCGGTTTCAGTGACAAGCTCGCCGAGTACACCGGCCTGCTGGAACAGGAAAAAACCGTTTATCAACAGTTGCACCAACGCGCAGCCCAAGTGGTTGAGCGGGTGGATCAGGCTTATGTCGCTGAAGATCAGGCAATGCAGGCCGAACTGAAAAAGAACTCGATGCTGATCCTCGGCTCTTCCGCTCTGGCGTTGCTGGTCGGGCTGGTTGCTGCGTGGTTCATCACCCGGTTGATCGTGGCGCCGCTGCGCAGTGTGATCCAGGTGGCGCAGCAGATTGCTTCAGGGGATTTGAGTGCGACCATCGACGTGACCCGGCGTGACGAAATTGGCCAGTTGATGCAGGCCATGCAACAAATGGGCACCGGGCTCAGCCATATCGTCAGCGGCTTGCAGTCGGGTATCGAACAATTGGCCACTTCCGCCCAATCGCTGTCGGCAGTGACGGAACAGACCAATCTCGAAGTCAGCACGCAGAAAGAGGAAACCGAACAGGTCGCCACCGCGATGAATCAGATGACGGCCACGGTGCATGATGTCGCGCGCAACGCAGAGGAAGCAGCCCTGGCGGCGCAAACGGCTGACGGCAAGGTTGAAACTGGTCAGCAGGTGGTGCGCCAGAGCATGGCGCGGATCGAGCAATTGGCGGACTCGGCCAACTCGGCCAGCTCGAGCATTGAAAGCCTGAGTGCGGAAATCCAGAACATCGGCACGGTCTTGAGTGTGATCAAAAGCGTGGCAGAGCAGACCAACCTGCTGGCATTGAACGCGGCGATCGAGGCGGCCCGTGCGGGTGAGCAGGGCAGGGGCTTTGCGGTGGTGGCCGATGAAGTGCGTGCACTGGCCAGGCGAACCCAGCAATCGACCGAGGAAATCGAACGCCTGGTCAGCGCTTTGCGCTCGGCGGCGCAGTCGTCAGTGCAGCAGATCCAGAGCAGTGGCGAGTTGGTGAAGCTGGCGGTCAGCGATGCCTTGCAGACCGAGAGCGCACTGGGAAGTATTGCGGCGGCGGTATCGTTGATCCAGCAGATGAACCAGCAGATCGCCGCGGCAGCCGAGGAACAGAGCTCGGTGGCCGAAGAGATCAACCGCAGTGTCACCAGTATTCGCGCCAGTGCCGATCAATCATCGCTGGCGATGCAGGGCAATGCCGCCTCCAGTATCGAGTTGGCGCAACTGGGGGTTGAGCTGAAGGGGATGGTGGGGCATTTCAGGCTTTGAAATGATCATCGGCCAGGCCAAAAAAAGGATCATCACGCAATACCGGGAAACTGTAGGAGCAGCCGGTCGACGCTCGATTGCTGGCGATGGGCTCAAGTGCGCCACGTTTATCCAGTTTGCGCGTCATCGTTAAAGTCCATCGCGAGCAAGCTCGCTCCTACAGAAGAGCAAAAAAAAACCACCTTGCGGTGGCTTTTCTGTTTTCGCTGATCAGTCGTAGATCACTTTCTTTTTCCAGTCCGCGTCAGCTTCGACGTCTTTGAGGCCTTCGGTCAATTGGTTGACCTCGCCTTCGACCGGCGCAATGCGATCCATGACCTGGTCATTGGCGCGGGCCAGGAGTTTTTCCAGGTATTCCAGTTGCTCGGCGTAGACCTGTGGTTCCTGTTGCTTGCGCAGGTATTGCACGCCGCGCTCGAATGCCAGGCGAGCCTGCCCGGGCTGGTTCTGTTGCAGAGAGTGCTGGCCGAGGTTGTTGAAGAACTCGATGTGCAGCAGCACCAGGATGTGGCGCACTTCACGAATCCAGCGCTTGGCTTCGCTGGGGGGCAGGAAGCCGTCCTGTGCCGCGCGGGTGATTTGCCCGTGCAGGGCTTCTAGCAGAAAACGTACATCCTTGGCCTTGGCTTCGGTCTGGATCGGTGCCGGCGGATTGTTGACCGGGATCGATTCACCCTGGCCGACAAGGGCCTCCAGTTCGGCGATCCGTGCCTTGAGGTTGGCACTGGATTTTTCCAGGTTGAGCAGGCGCTGGCAGACATTGAGCTCCAGGCGGGTCAACAGCAGTTTGAGTGCCGGGGTCATCAACTGGCCGGGGAAAGTCTCGGTGATTTCGCCGCAGCGTCGCAGGCGATCGTTGAGCTCGATCTTGGTACGGGCCTTTTCCAGCTTGTTGTTTTCCACCACATGGTTCATGTAGCCAATGGCGATCAACAGGGCGATCCCGACTACAACTAGCAGGGTGATCATGAGTGGCGTCACCGGTAAGACCTCTTTTTAGGGTACGCATGCGAGTCTGGTGGCTTGGCATTTGAGCGCCTGGGCCCGCATGAAGGGTTGGATCGGACATGCCTGCGCTTATATCGGCCGCAGCCTTGCTTCTATGAATGGTGGCACGCGATATACAGATTGCCATCACTGGCGGACTATAACGTCTTGGCGGGTGCCAGAATATAGGCGTCAAACACCGGGCAGCGGAAAATCCGCAAAGGCGTCCAAAAGCAGGTCGAAGTCATTGATTTAAATAAATTTATATCAGGGGGTTGACGACCTCTCAATCCATCCATAGAATGCGCGCCACTTGCAGCGTAAAGCACACAGCGAAACGAAGCAGGGAGTGAATGTTGTACGTGTGTCCCCTTCGTCTAGTGGCCTAGGACACCGCCCTTTCACGGCGGTAACAGGGGTTCGAGTCCCCTAGGGGACGC